>NZ_SUEO01000053.1:14233-22359 GCF_004962925.1 Mesorhizobium sp.
TGTCGATGGCGAGAAAATGCCCGGCGCCGCGTTTTTTCCCGACGCGAAGCTGAACTTCGCCGAGAACCTCTTGAAGAAAACCGGGCCCAGTGACGCCATCGTCTTTCGCGGCGAGGACAAGGTCGAGCGCCGGCTTTCCTGGAATGAACTGCATGCGCTGACCTCGCGGCTGCAGCAGCTTTTCCTGTCGCTTGGGGTGAAAAAGGGCGACCGCATCGCCGCCATGATGCCCAACATGCCTGAGACCGTGGCCGCCATGCTGGCGACAGCCTCGATCGGCGCCGTCTGGTCGTCCTGCTCTCCCGATTTCGGCGAACAGGGTGTGCTGGACCGGTTCGGCCAGATCGAACCTGTCGTTTTCGTCGCGCCTGACGGCTATTGGTACAATGGCAAAGCGATCGAGGTCGCCGACAAGATCGCTGCCGTTGCGGCAAAGCTTCCCACCGTCCGCAAAGTCCTGATCGTCGATTATCTCGGCACGTCGACCGATGTCGCGGCGACCGTCGAGAAGGCGTTTGCGCTGGACGAGGCACTCTCGCCTTTCGCGGCCAAGCCGGTCAACTTCGAGAGGTTGCCGTTCGCGCATCCGCTCTACATCCTGTTTTCTTCCGGAACCACCGGCGTCCCCAAATGCATCGTCCATTCGGTCGGCGGAACGCTGATCCAGCATGTCAAGGAAGAGCGGCTTCACGCAGGCCTGCTCGACGGCGACCGCTTCTTCTATTTCACCACCTGCGGCTGGATGATGTGGAACTGGCTGGTATCAGGCCTGGCGTCGGGCGCAACCCTTCTGCTTTACGATGGCTCGCCCTTCTACCCCGACGGCAATGTGCTGTTCGATTTTGCCGATGCCGACAAGATGACCTATTTCGGCACCTCGGCCAAATTCATCGATTCCGTGCGCAAGGCCGGCCTCAGACCGATCCGCACGCATGATCTTTCCAGCGTGCGCACGATCTCCTCCACCGGCTCGCCACTGTCGCCTGAAGATTTTCGCTTCGTCTATGAAGGCATTAAGCACGACGTGCATCTCGCCTCGATCTCGGGCGGCACCGACATCGTCTCCTGCTTCGTGCTCGGCGTGCCGACGGAACCGGTATGGACCGGAGAGATCCAGGGGCCCGGTCTCGGTCTCGCGGTCGATGTCTGGGACGACGACGGCCACCCGCTCAGGCAGGAAAAGGGTGAGCTCGTCTGCACCAAGGCCTTTCCGGCAATGCCGATTGGCTTCTGGAACGATCCCGAAGGCAAGAAATACCACGCAGCCTATTTCGAGCGGTTCGACAATGTCTGGTGCCACGGCGACTTCGCTGAATGGACCGCTCATGGCGGCCTGATCATCCATGGCCGTTCCGATGCGACGCTCAATCCGGGCGGTGTGCGGATCGGCACGGCGGAGATCTACAATCAGGTCGAGCAAATGCCGGAAATCCTGGAAGCGCTGTGCATCGGCCAGGATTTCGACAATGACGTGCGCGTTGTGCTGTTCGTGCGGCTGGCTGCCGGCGTTGAACTCGACGCCGAGCTGGAAAAGCGCATCCGGGCGAAAATCCGCAGCGGGGCGAGCCCTCGCCACGTGCCGGCCAGGATCGTCGCCGTTACCGACATTCCACGCACCAAATCCGGCAAGATCACCGAACTCGCGGTGCGCGACATGGTGCATGGCCGCGCCATCAAGAACAAGGAGGCGCTGGCCAATCCCGAAGCGCTCGAGCTGTTCCGCGATTTGCCGCAGCTTGCCGACTAAGCAAACAGAGCGGTGCCGCCACTCGGCTCGATAGGTGCTGGTCGAGCATGGTTAATGAAATATCTCGCTCGAATTTACCTAGATTTCATGAGTGGTACACATTGGTAAACTTTCGGCGACGCCGGTAAGGTTTTGTTAAGGGCCGGCACCGATAGTCGTGCGTAACTTGAGGGAGAAATCCCGTTCCTCGAAATCCCCAGAGGATCTGAATTCGCTCAAGCCCCCGTTGTAACAGCAATCCCATCATTCAAGGCGTCCTGTTGGACGCCTTTTCTTTTAGATTAATCCGCGAGCACGCGGGTCGACGGAAAAGCGACTTCGACCAGAGTGCCCTCGCCGGGGGTCGAGTTGATGGTGAACCGGGCGCGGTTCGCCTCGACCATGGCCTTGGTCAGCGGCAGCCCGAGACCGGTGCCGTCGCCGCGCCCGCGCTTCAGCGCGTTGATCTGCTTGAACGGCTTCAGCGCTTGCTCGATCTCTGACTGGCTCATGCCGATGCCGGTGTCGCGCACGCGCATTACGACGTCGCCGGAGATCTCATAGGCGGTCGATACGATTACCTGGCCGCCGGCCTGCGTGTAGCGGATGGCATTCGACAGGATGTTCAGCGCGATCTGGCGCACGCTGCGCAGGTCGGCCACCACTTCCGGCAACCGTGATGCGAAGCTGGAGCGGATGATGACACGTTCGCGGTTGGCTTGCGGCTGCATCATCGCCACCGTCTCGGCCAGCGTGTCGTTGAGCGACACCGCCTCATAGGCCATCTCCTGCTGGCCAGCCTCGATTTTCGAGATGTCGAGCAGGTCGTTGACCAGGTCGAGCACGTGGTTGCCCGACCGGTTGATATCGCGCAGATAGTCGCGGTAGCGGTCATTGGCGACCGGTCCGAATTTCTCGTCGACCATCAGCTCGGAAAACCCGATGATAGCGTTGAGCGGCGTGCGGATCTCGTGGCTGATGCGGGCGAGGAAGTCGGTCTTCTGCGAGGAGGCGCGCTCGGCCACCGCGCGCGCCTGGGTCAGATCCTCTTCGGCCCGCTTCCACTGGGTGATGTCGCGCACCACCGCGCAGAACCCGCTGTCGTTGGGCAGCCTGCCGATGGTCATGAACAGCGGGATGAAGCGCCCCTGCGCCTCGCGTCCGATCACCTCGCGGCCGTCATTCATCACGCTCGCCACGCCGGGCTCGGACAGTCCGTCGAGATAGTCGCGTGCCGCGCGCTGGCTTTCGATCGCAAACAGCGAAAAGAAGGGTTTGCCGGTCACCTCGTCGCTGTCGAAACCGAACAGCGCTTCGGCCGGGCGGCTGATCGAGCGGATCGTTCCGTCACGGCCGATCAGCACGACACCGTCTGTCGCGGTGTCGATGATGGTGCGCATCTCGGCGATGCGCGCCTTGAGTTCGGAAACATCAGGCTGCGTCTGGTCGTCGGCGCCACCCTGCGGAATAGCTGCTGCCTCGTCGTCGCCGGAACGGCGCACGACCAGCATCAGCGCCTTGCCGCCACGCCACGGCACCGAGCGCAGAATAGCCTCGATCGGGAACTCCTGACCGTCATGCGTCTTCAACCGCAGCGCGTGATCGGTGCCGTCGGAGGCGCTGTCGTCATAAGGATCGGCAAACAGCGCGCCGAGGCCACCGGCATCCTCCAGATCGTCGAGCGTGTCATAGCCGGTCAGGCTGAGGAATTCCTCATTCGCATAGTGAAGATCGTCACCGGAATGGATGAGCAGGGGCACCGGCAGCTTGCCGAGAATCGAAATGTCCGCAGCGTTGTTGTCATCTGCGGTCGAAAAAGCCGATGGCACAAACCCTTCGAGCTTGAGCGGCGGCACCCGCAGGCGCGGCCGCTCGATGGGCGCCGGCTCCATGTCACCGGCAAGGCCGATGTCATCGGCTGACGAACGGGTTTCATCGTCATCGGATCGCGCCCAGTCCTCGCTGTCTTCTGCGTCACGGAAATCGGCAGCCGTCATGCTGTCGTCGTCTTCGGCGGTGATCGATCGACTGTCCGAGTCAGCGGGTTCAGCGATTTCTTGCGTCGCTCTGTCCGGCTCCGAAACCGGCGCACCGTCGCTGTTGTCGGCGACATAGTCCCGGTCGGCATAGTCGAGCAGCGAGCCTGAGATGTCGGGCACGGTTGATTCCGGCTGCTCGCCGTCGAGCCTTGCGACGTCCTTCTCGTCTTCGCCATCGGTTTCGGTCGGTTCCGCCGCAGCCGGCTGTTCGGTCGGGGGATTGTCCTTCTTGAGCCGCTCGCCGATCTCACGGAATGCACTGCGTTCCAGCGTCGATAGGCCTTTGTCGTTGGCCGGCTGCCTGTGCTCGGCCAACCGGATCACCTTGTCGGCAAAGCGCCGCTCCGGCTTCGGCACGATGGTCAGCGCCGGCACCTCGCCCTTGAATGGGTCGACTTCCTCAGGCGTTTCGGCGACTTCCGGCTCGACGGCTGCGGGGGCTTCAGCATTAGGGACAAGCGCCATGCCGATCGCTTCCGGATCGACCACCGCATCACTGGAGCGGGCCACGCCGAAACCGCGAAAACCTTCGAAGGCACGGCTTCGGCTGTAGACAGGCAGCGCCGCCAGGTCGACGGGTATCTTGAAATCGGTGCCGGCAACCGGCCACAGCACCGAGCGGCCGGACCAGGTGTCGCGTCGGTCGAGCAGGCCCGCGATCTCGCCGGACGCATCGAGGTCGAAGGTGGCCGCGACGTCCCTGAAGCGTCGGCCGATCACATCGGCGGCAGGCTTGCCGACGAGGTCCGCGAATTCCGGCGACAGGGCACTGAACCTGCCCTCGGCGTCGGTACGCCAGACGAAACGCAGCGGCGCTGCCGCCCGGTCGAGCGAGGGGATGGCACGGTCGGCCGGAGTGGTGGCCCTGGTGGTATCGTGCGCGGTATTCCCCGCCGAAGCGTCCGACACGGCCGGTGCCTCGACAGGCCCGGGCGCGTTTGGTGGGGCCGGTTCTTGTGTCTCATCCTCGCTGGCGCTGAAATACCAATGGTCATGCTGCGTGGGCGCTCCGCCGGTCGCGGGGCGGGCGCTATCGGCCGCTTCCAGGCTCTGCTCGGTCGCATCGGGCCCAGTCGAATCGAGTTGAGGCGAACCGTCCTGCTCCATCGACACCGAACTGTCTTCGCCGGCTGCCGGAGCAGTCTCCGTTGCCGCATCCGCCTTCGCGACTGTTGCCGGCGCGTTGTCCTGTTCTGCTTTTGGCTGGACTGCGGCATCGGCCGCCGCCGCGCCATAGGTGCGCTCGCCAGCCGAGGCTTCTTCGGAGTCAAGCTGGTTCTCGTCGATCACCACCAGCAGGTGCCGCTCATCCGTCAGCCGGGCGAGACCGGCCGGATAGGAAGTGGTGCCGCCTGGAACAAGGCGTTTGACGATGCGATCGCTCTCGTTCGCCACATCGGCCACAAGCGCTGCCAGCGTCTCGGGCAAGATGCCGAGCGCCGAAAAACCATCGGAAGCGGCCTCGATGTTGCCCTTGGCGTCGACGAAGGCGATGAAATGACCGTCTTCGGTAAAGCCGCTGATGGCCCGATCGGCGATCTCGGCAGCGCTGCGCGAGCCGGTCTGTGCCGCCGGCACCGCCAGCATGATCGCGTTTTCGCCGTCGGGCATCGTCACCGCGCTGGCCAGAAAGCCAACCGCGCGGCTGGTTAGGCCGGTTGCCAGCCGCACAGTGATGGCGCGGTCGCGGCCGATCTGTGGAAAACCGCTTGTCGCCATGATCTGGCGCCTGGCGATCAGCGGCAGCCCTGTCGAGGCGCCGATGATGGCCTCGATGTCGGGGTAGCCGAACACCGCCGCCCCTGGTCCGTTTGCCCAGATCACCTGTTCGAGGTCTGCCGACAAAAGGGCGATCGCGTCGCCGGCGGCAAAGCGCTGGCGGACAGCGTCGAGCACGGCGACGTCGAGGAAGGAGTAGTTTTCGGACGGCATGCGCTTGGCGGACCCTCTTGGCGAACCCTCACGGAACGGGCAATTTTCCAGTTAACGTTTTGTTAATAAAAGCCGACGGCGCGAAGGTCCACAAGCCATAGCGTGCAACCGCTGGAATCTCTGGGCTCGTGGTTAACGCAGGGAAAGAATTTTATGGTGCACTGCAACAAGGATATTGCAATGCACAAAATTTGCCTTTATATTGCCATCATACATGAACGAGACGGCTTTCTGTCAAAGCCGCTGCCACTGCAAAGGATGGAAAATGTCCAAGACCAAGACTGCCGAAACGATCGAAAACGTTGAATTCCCGAGCTTCGACGCTTCCAAGGCCACCGACCAGATCCGCGCTTTCGCCGAAAAGGGCGTCGAGCAGTCGAAAGAGGCCTATGCCAAGCTGAAGACCGGCGCAGAAGAGACCCAGAAGGCTCTGGAGTCGACCTTTGAGACCGCCAAGACCGTTTCCAACGACCTGTCGCTCAAGACCATCGCTGCTCTGCGCGCCAATACCGAAGCCGGCTTTTCGCATTTCGAAGCCCTGATCGGCGCCAAGTCGCTGTCGGAAGTCGTCGAGCTGCAGACCGCATTCCTGCGCAAGCGCGTCGAGATGGCCGTCGAGCAGGCAAAGGATTTCCAGACCGTCACCTCCAAGGCGGCCGAGGACGTCTCGAAGCCGATAAAGACCGCCTTCGAGAAGGCGATGAAGGAAATTAAGGCCGCCTAATATTTGCGCATATTTCGAAGATGCAACAAAAGGTCGCATTTCTTCGAATAGGATTATGTGAAATATAGTGGTCAAGCGAATACCTGGCGGGTGGAACCTCCTCCCTCTGCTCTCCGGGGTGACCAGCCAGCACCTCCTCCCGCTGGCTCGTAACAGGAAAAGGCCGGCACCTCCTCCCGCCGGCCTTTTTCTTTGCCCGGCGAAATATGATGCCGGTGCCGGAACGATCTTGCCTACAGCACGTCGTCTTGGACGCGCAAGGACGCTGTAGAACTTTGGATTTTGTGCATGATCCCCAGCGAAAATCGATTCTGATTTTCCGGGTCACGCGCGGCCAAAAGCCTTGAATTAAACTCCGATAGACCGTATGGACGCATCGCCGAACGACAGAGCGGGTTCCGGTGAATGAACGGTCCATCTCGATCCCGCTCGGGCAAACGTGCCGTTGTAGCTCAGATGGTTAGAGCGCCGGATTGTGGATCCGGAGGTCGCTGGTTCGATCCCAGCCAACGGTACCATCGGCTTGTCAGTTAAATCACTGAATTGTTAGGTGGCCGCGCCGCCTATGGGACAGCCGCAATCGTCGCCTGCAGCCACTGCGTGATGGCATCGAAAGCGATCGGTTTGGTCGTGTCGATGTCAAACAGCGGTCCGCGCCGCAGCGGCTCGGCGCGTTTGGCGAGTTCGATCAGTTCGGGGATGTAGGCCGCGCCCGGATGGCCGGCGGGGCGCTGGTCGAGCCGTGTGCGATAGCGCTCGGCCAGAACCTCGCCAGGCGCATGACACCAGATTTCGGCGGTCTGCTCTACGCCGGCCCTGCGCAGGTGATCCTCGAGCACCTGGCGCGGCTGGAAGCCGAACCAGGCATCGACGACAATAGTTGTGCCCGCCGGAGCTTCGCCGACGACCGACCAGATGGCTTGGTAACTGGCGCGGCCGAGCGTGCGGTTGAATTCACGATCGCCGCCGCCGAGCGCCTCGAGGAACGGGTTCTTGATCGTATCAAGCGTGAGCAACGGCCATCCCATCCGGTCGGCGATGCCGCGGGAGACCGTGCTTTTGCCGCTGGCAGGGATGCCGTTGACCAGCACGGCGCGCCTGGTGGGCACGGCATGCCGGCCGGGATCGAGCCGGGCGGACAGCAGGGACACCGACGACGCCTGTGTGACCGTCGCCTGCGCGGCGAGCGCTTGCAGACCGGCGCCGATGACACCGGCGTCGTCTCCGAGTTGCGCCGGTTCCACCGGGCATTGATACCAGGGAGCCAAAGCGGGAGCGCTGGCAAGTGCCCTGTGGGCCGCCGCGCCAAGTCCGCCGCCGAGCAGGACCAGATCGGGGGCGAACATGGCCACGGCCGAATCGATTGCCGCACGCAGCGGCCTGGCCCAGGCTTCCAGTATGCCGCGCGCCAGCGTGTCGCCGCCAGCATCCCGGGCAAAAAGCTGATCGATCGAAACATCCGGACCGAGGCCTGCCCGCGCGATGTGACGGCCAAGTGCGGTGCCTGAGCTGGTGGTTTCAACGCAGCCGCGCCGGCCGCAGACGCACGCTTCGCCTGATATGTCGACAGTGATATGTCCGAGCTGCCCCGCCGTCCCCTTGCCGCGGACGATCTGCCGGTCTTGAGCCACGGCACCACCAATGCCGGTGCCGATCGTGAACATGACGATGCTTTCGCGGCCTCTGGCGGCGCCGAGAGCCATTT
>NZ_SUEO01000053.1:22369-30604 GCF_004962925.1 Mesorhizobium sp.
ATGTTGCAGTCATTGTCGATCAAGACGGGCTTGCCTGCCAGGCTTTCCAGTCGTTGCGCCAAGGGGATCGAGGCGAGGTTGACATAGCCTCCGGACAAGACCGTGCCAAGCCGCGCATCGACGCGTCCGGGGACGCCGATGCCGATGGCGGCAACTTCGGGAGAATCGAGCCGGCGTACCATTTCACCGATCCGCGAGAGCACGAGCTCCGGGTCCGGCGCGCTCTTCTCGGAAATGCGGTCGAGGATTTCGCCTGTGCTGGAAATGCGGGCGGCGCGCAGATTGGTGCCGCCGATATCGATTCCTATGGCCATCGAACTAGAGCCTGTTCCATTTCGACTAAATCGAAATGGGGCTCTATCTTGCTGTTTGACCATGGTCTTTTCCGAAAACCGGTCCCCACTTTTCGGGATCATGGTCTGAGGCATGACGTCCCGTGCGTGCCTGGTGTGAATGCCGACTAGCTAAGCGGCTTTCTGCCGAGAGTTTCCGATCACCGCCTGAAGCTCGCGCAATCTCGACACTGCGATAGTCCTAAGCTTTTCCCGCTGAATGTCACGGTCAAGCGAAATGCAGTCCTTCCACAGCGACCGGCCGGCAATGACGCCTGACGCACCGTTCTTCATGGCGATCTCGACCTGGCCAAGGAAAGTCTCATGGTTGACGCCGGCGGAGAGGACCGCCCATGGCACCTCGCCAGCCATGCTGCTGATCCTGGCGCAGGCTTCCGGCGTTCCGGGATAAGGCAGCTTGAGCACCTTTGCCCCGCATTCCAGCGAAATCCGGGTGCCCTCTTCGACTAGCCAGGGGATCTTGGCCGTATAGTCTTCAAGGCTTTCGCCTTCGACCTGACAGGTCAGGAACTCGACGACGAGCAGAAGGTCTTCTTGTCCGAAGTCGGCAATGCATTGGCGCAGAATGGCGACATTGTGCTCATTCGCCTCAGGCCTGTCGGCCCTGAGATAGACCATGATCTTGCCGCCGGTGCCGCCGAATTCGCGGACGCGGCGCGCGTCGATGCCGGGAACCAGGCGCGACAGGCGGTAGCCGGCAGGCGAGACGTCGAAGCCCGAGGCGTCGAGGCCGATGAGCAGCGCCGTATCGCGGTTCAGCACCCCTTCATCGACAACCCGCGGCACAGCGCAGAGCGGGTCGAGCAGCACGCAGGATGCCTGGCTGGCGAGGTATCGCGTGATGTCCGACTTGGTGTCGCCCAGCATGTCGTTGGTGATCTTGGCCTGTTCTGCAGGGTCCGACGCAAGCAAGGTCCGCATGCCGCCGCGCTGGTCACAGGCGATGGCCATCATGGCCCCGTCCTTGCCGCATATCTGCTGGTAGCCGCGCAACTCTGCGGTCGTCATCTTTGTCATGGTCTTCTGTCCGATGTTGGCGCCCGTTCACCAGGGCGCAGATCCGTGGAACAAGAAAGTCTAGTTTTTACCTGCCTGTCGGCAGGGAGGTTTTGCCGCTTTGATGCGCTATCAACTGAGAAATTTGGCCTTGGCCCGCAATCTGCCGTGAAAACGGGCCCACATTGCGAGTCAGCCGAATTTGCGCGATAACTCCCATCGGTCGATCGACATGTAACACATTGCTGAAAGGAATTGCAAGCTGGCTGTCCCTCCCGCACAAGATGCAGCCGCCGCATCGCGGACGATGCTGCATACGGTCGCCAAATTGCACTACGAGGCGGAGATGTCGCAGGTCGATATCGCACGGCGGCTTGGTGTCTCCACCGCGACCATATCGCGTCTCCTGCAGCGGGCGAGGGCAGAGGGCATTGTGCGGATCGAGGTTCTCGATCTTGCAACCCCCGAAGGCATCACCACGCAACTGGTCGAAGGGCTGGGACTTCGCGACGCGGCGGTCATCGAAACGCCGGCAGCCGGCGCGCTGACGGCGCTCGCAGCGCCGCTCGGCGCCTTGCTCAAGCAAGCGGAACTGACGGCCGGGTCGGTGGTCGCCATTGGCTGGGGGCGCGCCATTCGCGAGGTGATCGGGGCAGGCCTGCCGCGCATTCCTGGCGTTCTTACCGTCGCTGCCACCGGCGGCATGCAGCAGCAGGCACCGCATTTTCAGATCAACGAGTTTGTGCGGCTTGCCGCCGAAGAGTTCGGCGGGACGCCGCATTTCATCCATGCGCCCTATCTGCCATCCACCGAGTTGCGTGAAGTCTTCCTCGGCGATGCGGCCATCCGCGACAGCGTCGCGCTTTGGGACCGGACTGACGTTGCGATCGTCGGCATCGGCTTGCCCCATGCCATCAATCCGCCTGAGGCGAGCGCGGCCACGCTGAGCGAGCAGGCCCTGTTCCACGCGGCTGGAGACGTTATCAGGCATTATTTCGACGCCGAAGGTACCCTTATCCCATGGGAAGGGGAGAGCCGGATGATCGCTATGTCGCCGGCCCAGCTTCGAGCCGTCCCCCTGGTGATCGGTGTTGCCGCATCGCCGGAGAAGGCGACGGCCATCATCGGTGCCGTCCGCGCCAGGCTTATCAATGCTCTGATAACGGACACGAAGACTGCCCAGGCCATTCTCGAGGCTCTCTTGCCTCAATAGAGGCGGGCGCGCCGATTGGCGCACCTGATCGACCCCAAACGCGGCTTGCCAGCCCGCCGCCGTGAAACATCAGTTGTGTCGTCAAAGCGTTGGGGCAATAGTCTGCGTAAGGGGCTCTGCGGAGCAGGCAGATGTCGTGCGGTTTGAAAGCGTTTCCAGCCAGGAAATACCAGGTTGCAATTTCTTTCAGCAAAGTGTTACAACTTTGCGGCTAGGCACGCATGTGCGCCGAGCGGCGCTATTCCCTCGACCTTGCGGAGGCTAGGAACGGGACTGCGCGCATCAGGCTGGTCGAGTTTCGACCGGCTGATCTAACGACTGGGGGGCGCTCGGGAGGAAGCTGCCCATAACAGCAAGCAGGCGAAATTCATTTCTCGCCGTCAGCACTTCACGTAGCCGGAACGAATTGACGGCCATTTCAACGTCAATCGCAACGGCAAATCTGCCAAAATTATGAGGAGGATGTTATGAAGAAGATTGTTGCCGCCTTGGCGGCTCTCGCCATCTGCGCAACGGCGCTGATCACGCCCGCTTTGGCGCAGGACAAGAAGTTCACCGTTGCTCTCGTTCCGGGCCTTACCACCGACGGCTTTTACATCACCATGCGCAAGGGAGCCCAGGCGGCAGCCGATGCCCTTGGCGTGAATCTGGTTTTCCAGGGCGCTTCGGATTTCAATCCGGTAACACAAGTCCCCGTGCTTGACGCGGTCATCGCCAAGAAGCCGGACGCGATCCTGATCGCGCCGACCGACAAGGTTCAATTGGTCGAGCCGCTGCGCAAAGCCAATGATGCCGGTATCCCGGTGATCACCGTCGACACTTTCATCGGCAACGGCGTCTATCAGACCGGCGCCGGCGAGGCGGATTTCCCGCTGTCCTATATTGCTTCGGACAACATTCTGGGTGGCGAGATTGCCGCGCGGGCATTGGCCAAGGCCATAGGCGACAAGGGCAAGGTCTACGTTTCGAACGTCAAGCCTGGCATTTCGACCACCGACCAGCGCGAAGAGGGGTTTAAGAAGGAGATGGCGGCCAACCATCCCGGCATCACCGTGCTCGAGACCCAGTTCAACGACGACGACGCCAACAAGGCTGCCTCGCAGTTGCAAGCGATGTTCGCGCGCAACTCCGATCTCGTTGGTGTGTTCGGCGCAAATCTATTCTCGGCAATCGGCGCGGCGAACGGCGTCAAGCAGGCCGGGCAAAGCGGCACCATCAAGGTCGTGGCGTTCGATGCACCGGTCAGCATCGCCGACAACATCAACTCCGGCTTGGTGGACGTTGCGATTGCCCAGCATCCGGCCGAGATCGGCTATTTTGGTGTCGTTTCGGCCTATGCCCACCTGACCGGCCAGTCGATCCCGGTTGAGATCGGCACCGGCTTTACGATCATGGACAAGTCAAACATCGCTGATCCGAACATCTCGAAATACCTCTATTCCGAATGAGTCCAAATCAGCTTGATCTCCTTCCGGCCTGCCGGGAGGAGATCTGCGCCGGGTCTCTGGGATCCTGTTGACAAAGGCCGCGCCGCGGATCGGATGTATCAATGACTTCAACATCACCAACCGAGCAAAGCGGAACCCATGTCGCCCCTCAGGCCGACCACGGTGATCCGGCCAGGACCTGGCTCGGACGCATCGCCGAAGGGCGCGCCTGGCTGTTTCTCGCTGGCCTGATCATTTGTTTCGAGGTTTGGTCGAGGCTCTCCTTCGGCGCGACCTTCATGCTCAATCCGTTCAACGTGCAGTCCATTGCGATATTTGCTGTGGCGCCGTTGCTGCTTGCGACCGGACAGACATTCGTCATCATTTCGGGAGGCATCGACCTCTCGCTGGGCTTCATCATGGGTCTTGCGGCCGTCGTTGCGGCCCACGCTACGAACATGGCGGGAGCCGTAATCCCGCTGCCACTGGCAATGCTGGCGGGTATTCTGGCGGCCGTGATTGTCGCAGGCGTGCCTGGCGTCATCAACGGCTTGCTGATCTCGCGCCTGAGAGTTCCGCCTTTTATCGGCACGCTTGGCATGTTCGGCGTGGCGCGCGGCGTTGCGTTCCTGTTGGCCGGCGGCACGACGGTGCCGGTCCAGAATTCCTGGTTCGCGCTGCTCGGCAACGGCAGGTTCTACGGTGTGCCTTATCTCGTCATCATCGCCGCCGTTTTCGTTGTCGTGATGCACTACATCCTGAGCCAGACCCGATTCGGTCAGCACAACTACGCTATCGGCGCCAATGTGCAGGCGGCGCGTCGTGCCGGCATCGACATCAGGGGCCATACCCTGCGTCTTTATGTGCTTTCGGCGATGTGCGCGGGCCTCGGTGGCGCGCTCTATGCAGCGCGCTTCACTGCTGGCGCGGCACAGGCCGGCGAGCCGTTGCTGCTCGACAGCGTCGCAGCCGTCGTGATCGGCGGCGCCAGCCTCTTCGGCGGATCCGGCACCATCTTCGGAACGGTCGCCGGAGCGCTGGTGATCGCGGTCATCCAATACGGACTGGTTTTCGTCAATGTCGAACCGTTCTGGCAATTCATCGCCGTCGGCTTCGTCATCATCATTTCCGTTCTCATCGACCAGGCGCAGCGTCGGTTCAGTGGAGCCCGTCAGGATGAATAGTTCCGAACAAACCACACCCCTTCTCGAAGTCCGGAACCTTTCCAAGCACTTCGGCGCTGTCCGGGCGCTCAACGATTTCTCCATGGTCGTGCGGCCGGGCGAAGTGGTGGCCCTGGCGGGCGACAACGGTGCTGGCAAGACGACGCTGATCAAGGCGATATCGGGCGTCTTTCAGCCGACGGGCGGTGAAATTCTGCTGAGGGGTCAGCCGGTGACATTTGCGACGCCGCATGAGGCGCGCGAAAAAGGCATCGAAACCATCTATCAGGATCTCGCTCTCGCCGACAATTTGTCGATTGGCGCCAATATCTTCCTCGGCCGTGAACCCATGCGCAAGGCCTTCGGCTTCCTGCCGGTGCTCGATCGCAAGGCCATGGCGGTTGCCGCCAAGCAGACCATGGGGCGGCTGGATTTCCATGTCAGCCGGCTCGACGCCCCGGTCAGCAATTTCTCGGGCGGTCAACGGCAGGCTGTCGCCATCGGCCGGGCCGTTTATTGGGACGCGCAGATACTGATCATGGACGAACCGACCGCGGCCCTCGGCGTTCCCGAACAGCGCAAGGTCATTTCGCTCATCCACCAGCTCAAGGCGCAAGGCCGGGGCGTGATCTTCATCTCGCACAATCTGCAGGACATTTTCGCCGTTTCCGACCGCATCGTCGTGCTGCGCCGGGGCGTTCAGGCCGGCGATCGCAAGATCTCGGAAACCAACCATGACGAAGTCGTCAAGCTCATGGTTGGCGGATAGGCCGAACTTTTCGATTGCTGAAACAACTCACTTCCCGAGGAGTGAGCTTCCCGGGTGGCGAGCCGGCAAAGTGGGCCGCCCTCCGGCAACTCTCCGGCGAGAAGCGACCGGCCTAGCTACCGCGTCTAAAGCGCATCGCGTTCGACTGGCCTCATGCGACGCGCTTTAGATTGTTGTTTTTGCATGTCGTTATCGCAAAACCGCTGCACACTTTTGCGCGACATGCATTAGCCGCTGCTCGGCATCGCGATGCGATCGGTCGATTCCGGCGAAATATGCTCGCCCGCCCGATGATGATATGCCATCCAGATACGCTCGGCGCAGCACAATGAGGCAGGATGGCGAGCAGAGTCGACATTGAATGAGGATGTTACTATATAGCGGCGACTTTGGCCGCGTACCCAGGGTCGCGCGGCGAATGGCGCCCACATTATGCCGGAAAAAAGCAAGTAGAAACAATGGTGCGATCCGGGACATGATCCCAGCCAACGGTGCCAATCTCCCAAGAAGATAGAATCTCCTCACGAATTAGAATGTGCTCCTTGAACCTTCGATTTCCTTCAGCTCTGTGGAGCTTGGGCAAGATCGGCTTGCCGGGTGACGACGACTCGGTTGGAATGGGAGCGTGCATCTTTCCGAGGATGCCGGCGTTTATGATTACCAACCGGCGCAGCCGCCAGGGAACAGCAGTATGAGTGAACACGCGATCGAGTTCTTGCAGGAGTGGATCGGCGAAAAGGTCCACTGCCATTCCTCGCCGGACAGGATCGAGAAGCAAGCCGAGACCCTCGCCAGGGAATGCGCCGCCAAGGCGGCTGAGGCCGGCATACCGCTGGAGGACATCCAGGAAGAGGTCGGCGATATCAAGGAGCTTATAGCGTCGAGGCTGGAAGAGGCGGCCGAGGCCGACGAGGAAGAAAAGAATTCGGACAAGCCTGCCGAGTGATATGCCGACCCGGCGAAAGACGCCAGGCAGTTTACCTCCCCTGACGACTCGCTCCGAATCTGCCTTTGAGCCATGCCTTCGGCAGCGCCGGCACGAAATTGCCGTCCCGCCCGGTCATGTCGTCATTGGCGACGAGCGCATTGAGGATCGCTTCCTCCACACCTTGGATCACGGCGTCGAAGAACGGATCGATATCCGTATCCGGAATAAAATCGGCGCTGCGATGCGGCCTGACGGCGCCAGTGCCGCCTCGCGGTTGGCGGTCGAAAAGCCCAGGAAAATATCGCCCGAGCTATGATAGCCGAAGCCAAACGGCGCATCGGTGGCGACGACCCCGATGATAGAGCCCTTCTCGGCGCGCGGCGTGCTTTCGCGGATCGCCGGTTCCACGAGATCGGGCCCGGCGCGCAGGCCGCGAATGGCAAAATTGCTCCGCTTACCGAAATTCGCCTGCACGAACGCGCCGATCGTGTAGCGCCGGCCGTGCCATTCGACGATGCGCGATGCCGTGCCGGAGCCTGCCTTGAAACCGAAAGCGATCATGCCGGTGCCGCCGCCGACGCTGCCTTCCTCGATCGATCCGCTGGTCGCGCTATCGAGTGCCGCGGCAACATGCTCGAAGCTTAGATGGTGGCCGTTGATGTCGTTCAGGAAACCGTCATAGGTTTCGGCCGCCACCGGCAGGCCCCAGGCGCTGTCGAGCGCAGCCGGTAGCACGCGCTGCATCCAGCGCAGCGTTGCGTCGCGTGAGACACCGCAGGAATGCGTGTTGGTGATAGTGATCGGGAAATTGAAGGCACCCGTTTCCTCGATGATGTGCGAGCCGGTCAATTCGCCATTGCCGTTTTGGCTGAAGATGCCGGCAAAGACCGGCGTGGCGAGATCTGCGCGCGGTCTGGGCAGGATAGCGGTCACGCCGGTGCGCACCGGTCCCTTACCGACCACCAACGCACCATCGCCCGAAATCAGCGTCGAATAACCGACCGCAACGCCAGGCACATCGGTGATGGCGTTGAACGATCCGGGCGTGCCGTCAAAACTTATGCCGAAGGCTCTTGCGCGCGGCTTGCCGGAAGGTGTCGTCTGGTGATGATTGTCGGTCATGCGCGCTCAGAACAAGGAGCCTTGATTACCAGGCTCCTTGGCTTTGGCGGCCGGCTTTGCATTTGCCTTCGGTCTTGCTGCACCGCTGGTCGCAACCGCATCGGCGGTTCCGTCGGCGAATTCCAGTGAGAGTGCCATGCCCGACGTCACTTCCGACGCTTGCTTGATCACCGCACCGTCGGCGTCTTTCACCAAGGCGAAGCCCCGCGCCAGCACCGCCTTATGCGACAGCGTCGCTAGCAGCCGGTCGGCCTGGGTCAGTTT
>NZ_SUEO01000053.1:30614-30858 GCF_004962925.1 Mesorhizobium sp.
CGCACCAAAATCACCCGGTCCTGTCGCCGCGACAGCGCCATCAAAGTATCTGCCTGCAATTTCTGCCGCCTTGCGATCGGCGCGGGCGACAGCCGTGCCGCGGTGCGCGAGAACCGCGTTCGCCGCTCGCGCACGACGGCGAAGAACGCCGCTTGCGCGCGGGCGAGATCGCGGCCGGCAAGCGTGCGGGCCTCGTTCATGCGTCGCGACAGAGTGGCCGGCGTCAGCCGCTGCGCCTGAAGCC
>NZ_SUEO01000054.1:0-4935 GCF_004962925.1 Mesorhizobium sp.
GAAGAGGAGTTCCGACATGATCGCAATCATGTTTCAGTTTCTGCGGCCGTGTCAAACGTCGCAAACACGAAACGCCGGAGATCGCTCGATGAATCGCATCCCCATTGCCGTGCTGTCACTTATGCTGATTTTTCTTGCCGTCCCTCGCGGGCTGGCGCAGCAGCATGGCGACATCAACCATCACAAGGCCGCTGCAGGAAAGGACCAAACCACCTCGTCTTATTCCGGGATGGAGACGCGCCGCGTGAAGGCGCTCTCGGACGAGCAGATTTCCGACCTTATGGCGGGGCGAGGGATGGGCCTGGCATTGGCGGCCGAACTCAATTCCTATCCGGGTCCGTCACATGTCCTCGATCTCCGTGATGCTCTTGATCTCAGCGACGAACAGGCCTCGCGGACCAAGGTCCTGCTGGATCAGATGAAGGCAGAAACCATCCCGCTCGGAAGACGAATCATCGAGGAAGAAACCGAACTGGATCGCTTGTTTTCCGAACGAAAAATAACATCGGCGCGCCTCACAGAAATGATAAAAACCATCGCCGACGTGCAAGGCACGCTGCGGGCTGCGCACCTACGCTATCATCTCGACATGGCCGAGTTGCTCACCTCTGGGCAGATCGGCCGGTACTCGCAGCTTCGCGGATACTCTGGCCGGGTCGATTGAACGGGGCTACGCACGCAACTTTGGCTTCATCCGCGGACACTATTGCGCGACGGCACCTTCCAGATAGCCGATGATCGCGGCGCGCTGGGCGGCGTTGGGAACGCCCACTGTCATCGACGTGCCCGGAACCATCTGGCGCGGCGCCGCGAGGAAGGTATTAAGGGTACCGCCTTCCCAGACGATGCCCGACTCCCGCAGCGCGGCCGAATAGCGGGCGCCCTCGACACTGCCCGCCTTGCGGGTGATGACGCCCGACAGATACGGACCGGTTCTGTTCTGGCCTGGCTCCAAGCTGTGGCAGGTCCCGCAGCGCTGCCGGAACAGCCGCTCGCCGTCGGCCTGCTGCGCGGAAGCGGCGCCCGGCAACAGCAGGCCGGCGGCAGCCAAGAGCGCAGCCAGGGACGTACGCGCTCGCGTGACATACGTCCGCAGGGATGCGGTCGCAACTCCGGCGGAAATTACGTGGTAGCGTGTCGTGGCTTGTGAATGGTTCATCGGATGACCTTTGCGGAACATTCGGGGGGCTTCGCTGGTGGCCGGAGGCAGGACCAACCGCTCACCAGCGAGAGCGGCGGTTGGGTCGAGGAGGCGCGGGGAGGATGCAGGTCGTGACTTGTCCTTCGCTGCGGCAGCGATGATCTAATTGTGGCGCGGCAGCGCGGGAGTTCCGATCGCGGGACGGTTTCGGGATCGTAGTCCGGTCGGAGGGTTCGTCTCAGGCACAGACGCCGGGGCAAGCTGCTTGGCCATGTCGATCAGCGGCAGCCTGATGACAGCGCGAAGGCCCTCGCTTCGATTTTCCAGCACGATGTCGCCACCGTGGTGACGGGCGATGGCGCGGGCGATTGACAGGCCGAGCCCAACGCCGCCGGTCTCCCGGTTGCGTGACTGTTCCAGTCGGAAGAAAGGGGCGAACACCTGCTCCATATCGCCTTGCGGAATGCCGGGTCCGGCGTCCTCGACGACGATGTCCAGGCTGTCGGCACGCCTGACCAGGCTCACCTTGGCCTGCTCGCCGTAACGGACGGCATTTTCGACCAGGTTGCGGATCGCCCGGCGCAGGGAGTCCGGCCGGCAGCGATACAGCACCTTGGGACCGTCGCTGACGGTGACGTTTTGGCCTAGCTCTGCGAGATCGTCGCAGAGACTGCCGACCAGCGCCGAAAGATCGACGGTTCGCGTCGCCTCTACCGCAGCGTCCTCGCGCGCGAAGGCCAACGCCGCTTCCGTCATCGTCTGGATTTCCTCGATGGTCTTCAACATCTTTTCCTGGAGATCGTGATCCTGGACAAATTCCGCGCGCAGCCTGAGCGAGGTCAGCGGCGTGCGCAGATCGTGGCTGATCGCCGCCAGCATGCGCGTGCGGTCCTCGACGAAGCGCTGCAGGCGCTCCTGCATGCGGTTGAACGCCTCGGCGGTCTGGCGGATGTCGTCGGGCCCTGATTCCGGCAGCCGCGGCACGGCCTCGCCGCGGCCGAACAGTTCAGCGGCATTGGCGAGCCGTCGCAGCGGACGCGCGATTGCCTGCGCCCCGAAAATCGCAATGGCGGACAGGATGAGTGCGGTGAGCGCCAGCGATATCGCCGATTGCGTCGTCCAGAAGACGTTCGGCATCGCCTTGGCGTAGGCGGCATTCAGCCAGGTGCTGTCATCGAGGCGGACGGAAAGGCCCATGCCGTTTGGGGCGGCGTCCATATAAAGAAACTTGGCCCGCCGCGAGAAGGGCCTGCCATTGCCGGACAAATCCAACATGCGCGGCGGCATGGAAGGATCGGCGGCATCGACTGCGTTCGAGGCCTGTCCGTTCATGTAGGCGGCATATTTGCCGGCAATCCCGGGCAGCGGCTTGGCGAGCTGGGTAAATGCCTCCTGTTGCCAAGCGAGGGGATTGCTCGGTCCGTCGTCCGAGGTCCAGAAACGCGTATAGGCCGTGCCACTGACGTTGAGGATATCGGGCCGAAGCGAGGGCGGTGTCGTGTCAAGCAGAAGCGCAAGCGAGGACGTGCGGCTGACGAACTCGCCCTTGGCCGCCGCGTGCAGGGCCTGGCCGCGCTCGTCCCACGAGATCAGGAACGTGATTGCCTGCGACAGGGCGAGCGCCAGAAGCACCAGCATGAGGAAGCGGGCCGCCAGGCTACGTCTCCACAACAGCATCATGCCTGGGCTACCTCGGCCGTGAAGCAGTAGCCACCGCCCCAGTGCGTCTTGATCAGCATCGGACTCTTCGGATCCGCTTCGATCTTCTTGCGCAGCCGGCTCACCTGGTTGTCGACGGCCCGATCGAAACCGTCGGCGGTGCGCCCGACCGTGAGGTCGAGCAGCTGATCCCGGCTAAGCACGATCCCGACATGCTCGATGAAGGCCGTAAGAAGGCGGAATTCCGCCGTGCTGAGCGCGACCGCCACGCCGTCGAGCCCAACCAGCTCGCGGCGGCCGACATTCAGCGTCCAGCGGTCGAAACGAAGTGCGTTCGACTTGAGACGGCCGCGCTGCGGCGGCAGGCTGTGGACGCGCCTGAGCACGGCTTTGATCCGCGCCAGCAGTTCCCTCGGATTGAACGGCTTGGTCAGGTAATCGTCGGCCCCGATCTCGAGGCCCACGATCCGGTCGATCTCCTCGGCCATGGCGGTAAGGAAGATGATCGGAACGTCGACCGTCCCGCGCACGTGCCGGCAGGCGGCAATGCCGTCCTCGCCGGGCATCATGACGTCGAGGACGATGAGATCGGGCAGGCTGCGGTCGAGCAGCCGCTTGAGCGCGGCAGTGCTGTCGGCGACGCTGACACGATAACCCTGCTGGGTGAGGTATTTCCCCACGAGATCGCGGATGTCCCTATGGTCGTCGACGACCGCGATGTGCTGCGCCACTTCCATGCAATGCTCCAAAGCCGCCGCTAAATAGTCGGCCAGTATCGACGATATCTAGTTTGCGTCTACACGGATGATCACCTTCCGCACCATGGCGGCAATCTCGCACGCCATCAACAAACCGTGAGAAGTGTAACGAAGTGTATCAGAGCGCTTCGCCTGCGACAGCTTGCGATGAACTGCCGGTCGACGGGACAAGGTTCTGCGACAGGTCCTGGCTAACTTGGCCTCGTCGCTAGCCGGGACTTCCGGTCTCTGCCGCCAGGCCATGCCGCGCGCCATCCGGATGGCGGTCCTCGCCAGCCTTTGATCGAAAGGATTGCACAATGGCCAGATTGATCGTCAACGGTACACCACGTGACATCGAGGTCGATCCGGACACGCCGCTGCTGTGGGTGATTCGCGAGCAGGTCGGACTTACCGGGACGAAGTACGGTTGCGGGGTTGCCGCCTGCGGAGCCTGCACCGTCCATATAGACGGCGCTGCCACGCGCTCCTGCGTGCTTCCGGTGAGCGCGGTCGAGCCGGACCAGCAAATCACCACTATCGAGGGGCTTTCGCCGGACAGTTCGCATCCGGTCCAGCAGGCGTGGCTGGCGCTCGATGTGCCGCAATGCGGCTACTGCCAGGCCGGCATGATCATGGCTGTGGCGGGTCTGCTCATGCAGAACCCAAACCCCACAGACGAGGACATCAACGCCGAGATCACCAACATCTGCCGCTGCGGCACCTACAACCGGGTGCGCGCCGCGATCAAGCTGGCCGCCAATGGCGGTGAAGCCACGCAACGCGGTTGAGGAGAATATCCATGAACGCAATAATTTCCATCTCCCGCCGCAGCTTCATCGTGGGCGTGGCCTCCACGGCCGGCGGCCTGTCCCTCGGGTTTAACGTGCCGTTCATCAAGCCTGCACTTGCCGAGGGCGCCGAGACGGCGCCGGAGATCAATGCCTGGGTGGTGATCAGGCCCGACGACACGGTGGTCATCCGCATCGCCCGCTCCGAGATGGGGCAGGGGACGCTGACCGGCCTGGCGCAACTCGTCGCCGAGGAGCTGAATTGCGACTGGTCGAAGGTCACAACCGAATATCCGTCGCCGGCCCAAAACCTGGCGCGCGACCGCGTGTGGGGCAATTTCTCGACCGGTGGCAGCCGCGGCATCCGCGAGTCGCACGAATATGTGCGCATTGGCGGCGCTGTTGCGCGCGAGATGCTGATAGCCGCTGCGGCTGCCGAATGGGGCGTGCCGGCCAGCGAATGCATCGCAAGGATGGGCATGGTCACCCACGCAGCATCGGATCGCGCCACCTTTTACGGACAGTTGGCCGCGGCGGCCGCGCGGATGACGCCGCCCGCCAATGTCACGCTGAAGGACCCGAAGGATTGGACCATAGCCGGCAAGCC
>NZ_SUEO01000054.1:4945-14391 GCF_004962925.1 Mesorhizobium sp.
GCCGCTGCCGCGGCTCGACACCGCCGACAAGCTCAACGGCAGCCAGGTCTATGGCGTCGATCTCAAGCTGCCGAACATGCTCAACGCGGCGATCCGGGCCTGCCCGTATTTCGGCGGCAAGGTGAAGAGCTTCGACGCGGCGGCGGTGGCTGAAATGCCCGGCGTGCGCACCGTCGTTCAGGTCGACGATACCGCCGTTGCGGTTGTGGCCGACACGTGGTGGCGGGCGAAGACCGCTCTCGATGCCCTGCCGGTCGTCTGGGACGAAGGTCCCAACAGGCAGGTCACCAGCGCCTCGATCGCGGCGATGCTCGAAGAAGGCCTCGGCGCAAATGACGCCTTCATTGGCGCCGAGCAAGGTGACGCTGGAGCCGCCCTGTCCGCTGGCGGCCGAACGGTCACGGCGACTTATGCCTACCCCTATCAGAACCACGCAACCATGGAGCCGATGAACGCGACGGCGCTCTACACGCCGGAGCGCTGCGAGGTTTGGGTGCCGACACAGAATGGCGAGGCGAGCCTTGCCGCAGCGGCCGAGGCCGCCGGCCTGCCGGTCCAGCAATGCGAGGTGCATAAGATCCACCTCGGCGGCGGCTTCGGCCGGCGCGGCAACTTCCAGGATTATGTGCGCCAAGCAGTCAGCATTGCCAAGCAGGTGCCGGGAGCACCCGTAAAGCTCATCTGGTCGCGTGAAGAGGACATGCTGCACGGCGCCTATCACCCGACCACACGGTGCCGACTGACGGGCGCGCTCGACGCGGACGGCAACCTGACCGCTCTGCACATGCGTATATCCGGCCAGTCGATCCTTGCGGCGGTGCGGCCGGAAGGCATGCAGAACGGCATGGACCCGGTCGTTTTCCAGGGCCTTGTCCTCAGTGGCACGGAAGGCACACTGGGCTACACGGTGGACAATCTGAGGATCGACCATGCCATGCGCAACCCGCCGATCCCGCCAGGCTTCTGGCGTGGCGTGAACCTCAACCAGAATGCGCTCTACGTCGAATGTTTCATGGACGAACTCGCCCATGCGGCCGGCGTCGACCCGCTCGCCTTCCGCCGCAAGCTGATGGCCAAACATCCGAAGCACCTCGCCGTGCTGGAGGCGGTTGCCGAACGGATCGGCTGGGATACCCCGCCCGCCGCCGGCGTTCACCGCGGCCTAGCGCAGATCATGGGTTTCGGCAGTTATGTAGCGGCGGCAGCGGAGGTTTCGGTCACCGACGGACAGCTCAAGATCCATCGCATCGTGGCGGCCACCGATCCGGGTCATGTCGTCAATCCCGCCCAAGTGGAGCGGCAGGTCGAGGGCTCCTTCGTCTATGGCCTTTCCGCCTGCATCTACGGCGAATGCACCGTCAATGGCGGCCGCATGGAGCAGGAGAACTTCGACAGCTACGAGGTTATGCGCATGGCCGAGATGCCGGAGGTGGAGACGATCATCCTGCCGTCCGGCGGCTTCTGGGGCGGCGTTGGCGAGCCGACCATCGCGGTCGCCGCGCCGGCCGTCCTCAATGCGATCTTCGCCGCGACCGGAAAGCGCATCCGCACGCTGCCGCTGAAGAACCATGACCTCGCATGACATGATGCGCCCAAAGAACAGGCGCGGCGGACGGTCGCTCGCGCCCGTTCCGCTTGCGCCGCGCAACGCCAATGATTCAAGATGGGCGCTTTAGCGATTTCTTTTGAAAATATTTCGAAACAATATCAGAGCGTTGTTGGTGTTGGTTTGATCGTTCCGATATCGATGCCAATGGTCAACGAGCTGCACCCTGTGCGGCGCTCGCGGCCGTTTCAGCATTTCGAGCGTTGCGGCCTTGGGCGGGCAGGGCCTTGCAAACATCGCATATGTCATCGATATGGAGCTCGATGAATTCACCGAAGATTTTGAGGCGCAATGCGAGACTCAGCCGTCGAAACGCAACGAAAAGCACTGCATTGCGGGAACATTCGCGTGTACTTGCACGAACTAACGATTTGAAACTAAAAAAGATGCAATATCAAGCATATAGACTGGCCATTGCGCCGATGATGGACTGGACGGACCGGCACTGCCGGTTCTTTCATCGTCAGTTGACACGCCGGGCGCTGCTTTACACCGAGATGGTCGTGGCCGATGCGGTCGTCCAGGGCGCGCGCGAGCGCTTGCTCGGCTTCGACGATACCGAGCATCCAGTCGCGTTGCAGCTCGGCGGCTCCGATCCGCAGAAGCTTGCCGAGGCGTCACGCATCGGCGAGGCTTTCGGCTATGACGAGATCAACCTCAATGTCGGCTGCCCGTCCGACCGCGTCCAGTCGGGTACGTTCGGCGCCTGCCTGATGAAAACACCGGTTCTTGTTGCCGATTGTGTCGCGGCCATGAAGGCTCCCGTCGGCATCCCCGTCACCGTCAAATGCCGCATCGGCGTCGACGAGCAGGATCCTGAGCCGGCGCTCGACGCGCTAGCGGACGGCGTTTTCGCGGCCGGCGCCGACGCGCTGTGGGTGCATGCCCGCAAGGCGTGGCTGGAAGGGCTGAGCCCGAAGGAAAACCGCGACGTCCCGCCGCTCGACTATAACAGGGTCTATCGGCTAAAGGCCAAAAAACCAAGCAAATTCATCGGCATCAATGGCGGAATTCAATCCCTTGAAGAGGCGCGCGACCACATTGGTCACGTCGACGGCGCCATGCTCGGACGCACCGCGTATCACACGCCGGGCATTCTGGCAGGCGTCGACGCCGCGTTTTACGGCGGCAAACCCTGCACGTTCGATTTTGCCGCGCTGATCGATGCGATGGCGGATTACGCGGCGCGCCATATCGAGCGGGGCGGGCGGCTTGGTCATGTCACCCGTCATATGGTCGGGTTGTTCCACGGCCTGCCTGGTGCGCGTCGCTACCGGCAGATCCTTTCGACCGACGCGACAAGGCCCGGCGCTGGACCGGATGTGCTGAAGGCGGCTTTCGCTGCAATCGATTTCGGCGGGACGGACGCCGAAGCAGCCTAACTGTTCAATCGCGCAAGATCATGCGGCGCGTCTTGCGCAGTCCGTTCGGAAATCCAGAGGACCCTCGATAGCTGAGGCAAGCCGATCAAGCTAAGCAGCGCGCGCCCGCTCGCCGTCCTGCATTTCTTCTCTGATCCCGCGTGCTGCGTCCCGAACGCGAAGGGCGTCGCGCTTCGGCGGCGCTTTGAACAGTCTGGCATATTCGCGCGTGAATTGCGAGATGCTCTCGTAGCCCACCTCGAACCCAGAGCTGCTTGCCGAGAGCCCTTCATCCAGCATGAGGCGGCGCGCTTCGACCAGGCGAAGCCGCTTCTGGTACTGTCCCGGTGTCAGCGATGTCATCTGTTTGAAATGCTTATGGAAGGCGGTGAGGCTCATTGCAGCTGCCGCCGCCAGGCGTTCGGCGGACACGCGCGATCGATACTCCGCTCTCAGGATCGCGACGGCCGCGGCGAGGCGGCTCGCGTGGCTTTCTGGATCCGCAAGTGCCCGCAAGGCGACGCCATGCGGCCCCGACAGAAGCCAATAGTGCAGCTCATGCATGATTCCGTCGCGCAGGAGTGGTATCGCATCGGGCCGGTCCAGCAGCCTCATCAGCCGCGATGCGCAGTCCAGCGTCGCGGCTTCGGTGTCTTCGGCGAACAAGGTGCGTGTCTCGGACGGGCGTAGCGGGCGGACGCTGCCCAGTTGCGCCGTCAATTCGCGCAGCATCGTCATCTCGAGTTCGACCGCTACGGCCAGATAGGGTTCGCTCCGGCTCGCCTGCACGATCCGCCCGACGACCGGCATGTCCGCGCTCACGATCACGGACTGCCCGGCGGAAAAGACCTGCTGCTCCCTTCCCACGGTGATGCGCTCGAGCAGACGATTGCCGGGCGTGAAGGCATGCACGCGATGGTGGGCGATGTCGAAGATCCGGAAGCAATCACAGCATTTGCCAAGCGCGTAGTCGCCGCGCACCCAGCGCTCAACGTGCTCATCAACAATGCCGGCATCATGCGCCGCGAGGATCAGACCAGGACCCGCGATCTGCGCGACGCGGAGGAGACGATCGTCACCAACTTGTTCGGGCCGATCCGTCTCATCAACGCGCTAATCGACCACTTGGCGGCCCGGCAAAACGCCGTGATCGTCAACGTCTCGTCAGGCCTGGCCTTCGTGCCGCTGAGTGGCACGCCGACCTACAATGCCACCAAGGCGGCGATCCATTCCTACACGGTGTCGTTGCGCGAGCAACTCAAGGGCAAGGTCGAAGTGATCGAGCTTGCGCCGCCCGCGGTTCGCACTGAACTCACGCCCGGCCAGTCGACGCGCGACGAGTATATGCCGCTCAATGCGTTCATTGACGAGGCGATGGCGTTGTTCGGCCGGAGCCGACGCCCAAGGAGATCCTGGTGGAGCGCGTAGGCTTCCTGCGCTGGGCGGAGCGGGACGGCCGGTTTGATCAAGCGGTCGAGATGCTCAACACTCACTGAGCGGCGCCGAAGCAGTCCGACTGTTCAATCGCGCAAGATCATGCGGTCGCCGCGCACGTCGAAACCGGACAGCGAACTGATGAAATTCATGCCGAGCAGGCTCTGGCCGAGCATGCCTGGCGCGGCGATCATGACCGGCATGTCCTTGCGCACGATCCCGCCGATCGCCAATTCGTCGGTTCTCACGGCGGCGGCGCGTGCCACGCCATTGGCGGTGGAAACCGGTATGGTGAAATTGAGAACGGCTGGATTGAACCCGGCCGCTTGCGCATCCTGCGCAGTCAGCACGGTGCTGGTTGCGCCGGTATCGACCACGGCCCGGACCGGCGCGCCGTTGATCATGATGCGCGCTTCGAAATGGCCATTGCCGGCTTTGTCCAGGGTCACCGTGGCGTGGCCGTCTTCCAGGCCCAATGCCAGCGGGCTGCCGGGAACGAGGCCGGCCGTTACCCTGCTGGCGAAATCCTGCAATTCATAACGGTACTGGTAGCCGGCGATCAGTGCGAGCACGATGACGGCCCAGGTGCCGAGATTGCGGGCCATCGCGCCCAACGGCCTGCCGGATCTGAGCAGGCCGGCGCCGATGAGCGCGACCAATGCGCCAAGCCATATCAGCCGGCTGAAGTCGTAATTCTCGACGCCGAATGTGCTGCCGGCGGAATCGTTGAGCATGAGCAGGACCACGCCTGCCCCGATCACGATCATCAAAATCCAGAAAAATCGGTTCATATATGGCTCACGAAAGGGCGTCGCGTTCGCGCGCGATGCGGGTGCGGCGCGTTTCCCGACGCGGTCTGCGTTCAACCATCTCCAGCCGGGCCGGCAGCTCGGCCATGACGCTGCGGCGGATTTCAGGGGTCATCTCAATCCAGGCGCCGATTTCCTCGCGCGTGCGCCCGCAACCGAAGCAGAAGCCGGTTTTCATATCGATCGAACAGACCAGGACGCATGGGGATTCGATGGCCGTCATAATGTTCTCTCAGGATTCCCAAGGAATCCCTTGTCTCGCCTCCACATGGTGTAACGGCAAAGCCAATGCAAGCCCTTCGGAATGCGCCACCGGCAACCGCTTTCGCGTCAATGCAGGCAGTTGTGCCGGCCGAGCAAGGCGGCTATGCCGCTCACAACCCTGGGAAAGATCACCAACGACATGACCAGCGCGCTGCCCTTCGACGATTTTCGCAATCTTCTGGCGACCCTGCCGCCGGCCGACGCGGCCGCCGAAGCCCGCGTCCGTGCGCTGTTTGCCAAGGCCGACAAACCCAAAGGTTCGCTCGGCCGCGTCGAGGACATCGCCGCGTGGCTCGCCGCCTGGAGCGGCCGTGCGCCGCCGGCGGTGAACAGGCCCTTGGTGGCGATCTTCGCCGGCAATCATGGCGTCGCCCGGCACGGTATTTCGCCGCGACCTGTCGCTGCCACGGCGAACGCGGTCGAGCTTTGCGCGGCGGGCGGTGCTGCGGTCAACCAGATGTGCATTGCCAACGATCTCGGGCTGAAAGTGTTCGATCTTGCGCTGCACATTCCGACCGCCGACATCACCGAGGATGCAGCACTTGACGAGCGCGGCTGCGCCGCCACCATGGCCTTCGGCATGGAGGCAATCGCCGGCGGCACCGATCTGCTTTGCCTTGGCGACCTCGGTGTCGGCAATTCCACCATTGCAGCGGCTTTGTTTGCGGCACTGTTCGGCGGCAAGGGTGCCGATTGGGTCGGATCCGGATCGGGTGCCGATGCGGCGATGCAGGCACGCAAGGCCAAGGTGGTCGATGCCGCGATTGCCTTCCACGGCACAAGTCTCAGGGACCCGCTCGAAGCGTTGCGCCGGGTTGGCGGCCGCGAATTCGCGGCGATCGCCGGCGCCATCCTCGCCGCCCGGATGCAGGAGATCCCGGTGCTGCTCGATGGACTGGCGGCTGTCGCCGCGACGCTGCATGCTGCCAACCCCGCCGCGCTTGACCATTGCCTGCTTGCCAGCCTGTCGCCGGAACCCGCGCACGCTCGGGCCGCCGAACGGCTCGGCCTTCGTCCGCTGCTTGATCTCGGCGTGAGCCACAGCGAGGGGGCAGGGGCGGCACTTGCCGCGGGTCTGGTCAAGGCAGCCGCGCTCACCAGCTCGGGCATGGCGGCGGCGGTTCGTTAGGCGACCGACTAGCGCCGGCGCGCGGCAACCGCCTTGGTCGGCAGTGCCGGCAATTCCTCCATTACCCGGCTCAGCGGGAAGATGGCGATGGCCTCGGTGCCTTCACGCAATTTGGAGTGGAGTTCGAACTCACCGCCATGCAAGGCGAGCAGGCTCTGGACGATCGGCAGGCCGAGCCCGGTGCCTTGTTCGGCGCTCTTGATGGCGATCGAGCCCTGGCCGAAGGCGGACAGCACGACCGGGATCTCGTCTGCCGGTATACCAGGCCCATTATCCCGAACGGAGAGGTATTGGCCGCCGCCCGCCGTCCAGCCGACGCGCACGCGGATTTCGCCGCCAGTCCCGGTGAACTTGATGGCGTTCGACAAAAGATTGAGCGCAATCTGTCGCACCGCGCGTTCGTCGGCGAAGAGGCGCGGCAAGGCGCTTTCGAAATCCTGGACGATACGGATGTCCTTATTGCGCGCCTTCAACTCCATCATATGACAACAATCCTCGATGACGGAGAGCAGCATCATCGGCTCCTCGTTGAGCTGGTAGCGGCCCGCCTCGATGCGCGAGAGGTCAAGGATTTCGTTGATCAGATCGAGCAGATGCTGGCCAGAGTCGTGGACGTCACGAGCATAGTCGCGATAGGTCGGGTTGCTCATCGGCCCGAGCACCTCGTTCGCCATTACCTCGGAGAAACCAAGAATGGCGTTGAGCGGCGTCCGCAGCTCGTGGCTCATCGAGGCCAAAAACCGCGATTTAGCCAGATTGGCATCTTCCGCCCGTCGCCGCGCTTCGTCCGACATCGATTTCGCCGTGTCCAATTCGGCGATAAGCGCGTCCTTTTCGGAGCGGAACGCGAGCAACATCAAGGACGAGCGATTGAGCTGGCGCGCCACATAGGCGAAGAAGGGCAGCGAGGCGATCAACAACCCGGCCATGATCAGCTCGGCCGGAATCCACTGCCTCGCACTGGCATAGGTATAGACCGCCACCGGAACGATAAAGGTCGACAGCAGTGCACCGCGCAGCGATGACGCTGTGATTGCGGTCGCCGCCATGGCAAGCAGCAGCACCACCGCCTTGATCAGCTGGAATTGATCAACCTGGCAAGTGTCGCAACCGAGCCAGGCGAACCAGGCCCAGCCCAGGCCGCAAAGGAAGTGGCCTATCAGAAAATCGCTGTGCGTCTGCAGCGGGTTGAGTTCGGCAGCTTCCGTTTGGTCGACGCGCCTCGCCATGAACACGACGATCGTGTAGCAGATGAGCGTAAAAAGCGCCCAGACGCCAATTTCGTTACCCACTCCAGCAAACAGACCCGTCGCGGCGGTCGCCAGGACGAGAATCGGAACGATGGTCGCGCTGCCTATCATCGCACGGGCGTGGAGTTTTAAGAGCTCGCGGTCGAAATCAAGATTTCCGACCTGCTGCGAAAGACGGTCGCGCGTCTTGCGCACCGCGCGCGCCACATCGCTGTTGCGATGGGGTTTCCTGCGGTCCACAATAAACTTGTCCGCTGTGGTCGAGCGTTGCAAGGGCATGGAGACTTCAATTTATGCGGGCAGCGGTTTCAAATTGTTAAGCTACGTTCGAATGATTAACCAACGGTTTGCCATATGAGCCGTTCGTGGTCGTGGCGACCGCGACAGCGATACGTGCCGCCGCGGCCGCGAAGCCTGTGGCGCCGGCTGGTGGACTACGCACTGGCCGTCATCATCCTCGGTCTGCTGATCCTTCTAGCAGCGCGCCTTGACCGGATCGAGACCCGCAAGACGGAGGGTGCCGCCGTCGTCAATGACGGCGATACGATCACGCTCGGTACCGAGCGCATCCGCATGCGTGGCATTGATGCGCCGGAATATTCGCAAATCTGCCGCAGGGACGGCGCCGACTACCCCTGCGGCAAGCTGGCGCGGCAGTCGCTGGTGAGGCTGGTATCAGGCAAATCCGTCTCCTGCACCGGCTGGCAGCGCGATCGCTACGACCGGCTGCTCGGCGATTGCAAGGCCGGCGGCAAGGACCTCAACCGCGCCCAGGTCGAGGCCGGCTGGGCGGTTGCCTATGGCGATTTCGAAACCGACGAAGCCGCCGCCCGCTCCGGCAAGGCCGGCATCTGGGCCGGCACTTTCGACGAACCGCACGATTGGCGCGAGAGCCATGATCACGAGGTTGTCGAAAGAAAGCACGGCAGTCTGGCTTCGATCGGCGATGCCTTGCGAGAAATTTTTCGCTTCTGGTGAGCAGCAACCTTATAATTTGTCGGATCAATCCGGAGGATGGAATGAAACTCTTCGATGGCGGCCGCGCTCCCAATCCACGGCGGGTACGCGTCTTCCTTGCCGAAAAGGGCATTCAGGTTCCACTGGTGCCTGTCGATATGGGCGCGCTGGAGCACAGAGAGCACACGATCAGCTCGCGCAATCCGCTGCAGCGTCTGCCGGTGCTCGAACTCGATGACGGCACCGTTATTACCGAATCCGTCGCCATCTGCCGCTATTTCGAGGAACTGCATCCGGAACCGGCTTTGTTCGGGCGCGGTGCGCTCGGCAAGGCGCTGGTCGAGATGTGGCAAAGACGCATGGAGTTCAACCTGCTCGGCTGCGTCGCCGCCGCGTTCCGGCACATCCATCCGGCGATGAAGGAATGGGAAGTTCCGCAGATTCCCGAATGGGGCGAGGCCAACAAGCCGAAAGCCATCGAATTCCTGAAATTTCTCGATGAGGAACTGGCGAACCGGGAATTCATCGCCGGCGAAACCTATTCGATCGCCGACATCACCGGGCTGGTCGCCATCGACTTCATGAAGCCAGCGCGCATCAAGGTGCCGGAGGAGTGCAGCAATGTGCTGCGCTGGC
>NZ_SUEO01000054.1:14401-29232 GCF_004962925.1 Mesorhizobium sp.
GCGCTGGCATCAGGCAGTCTCCAGCCGGCCGAGCGCCGCCGCCTGACAATGAGCCCCGGAGAATGAGCGACGATCTGGAAAACTTCGCGGCGATCGTACGCGCCTGCCGTATCTGCGTCGAAAACCCGGATGGCCGGCCGTTGCCGCACGAGCCGCGCCCGGTGCTCAGGCCGTCGTCGAGCGCCCGCATCCTGATCGCCAGCCAGGCACCGGGCACCAAGGTGCATATGTCAGGCATGCCGTTCACCGACGCCTCCGGCGATCGGTTGCGAAGCTGGCTGGGCGTCAGCGCGGAAGAATTCTACGACACGACAAAATTCGCCATCGTGCCGATGGGCTTTTGCTTTCCCGGTCAGGATGCCAAGGGCGGCGACCTGCCGCCGCGCCGCGAATGTGCACCGGCCTGGCGTGCGCCGCTGATGGCACTGATGCCCCAGGTCGACCTGGTGCTGACGATCGGCCTCTATGCGCAATCCTGGCACATGGGCGCCGCGCGCCGGCCGTCGCTGACGGAGACGGTGATGGATTGGCGCACCATCTGGGATGCGCCCAGCACCCCGAAAGTGCTGCCGCTGCCGCATCCGTCGTGGCGCAACACCGGCTGGCTAAAGCGCAATCCGTGGTTTGAAATGGATTTGCTGCCGTTTCTGAGATCGGAAATCCGCTCTCGCCTTGGCTGAAGCGTGAGCAAGAAATCACTCGCTTTTGCGTCATCTGGCAGAATTTCTTTCTTGTGAATGGCCTAAATAAGAAGGACTATAGCCAATCTATTCCTCGTTATCCCTGTGGGAGCACCCAATGGACCGCCTTGATAGAAAAATCCTCCGCCTCTTGCAGGAGGATGCGACGCTCGCGGTCGCCGACGTAGCCAAGAAAGTCGGACTGTCGACCACGCCGTGCTGGCGGCGCATCCAGAAGCTCGAGGAGGAAGGCGTCATCAAGCGGCGCGTCGCCATCCTCGATCATGAAAAGGTCAATGTGCGCGTCACCGTGTTCGTGTCGATCCGCACCAATTCGCACAGCCATGAATGGCTGCGGCGCTTTTCGGAGGTCATCCAGGAATTTCCGGAAGTGGTCGAGTTCTACCGCATGAGCGGCGACGTCGACTATCTCTTGCGGGTGGTGGTGCCTGATATCGCTGCTTACGACGCCTTCTACAAGCGGCTGATCGCCAAGATCGAGATCCGCGACGTGTCGTCGTCGTTTGCCATGGAGCAGATCAAGTACACGACCGAAATGCCGCTGGACTATATGGTGCTGGACAAGGAATCGGGCGCGAACGCTGCCTGAGGAACTTTTCCTTAGTTCTTCTTTTTGTTCAGGAAAGTCCAGGGCGAGTTTACTGGTAACGTGATGGTGTCCGGCACCTTATCGACGCCCATTACCTCCGCCTTGCGCACGGTGTAGCCAGACTGGATGACGCTGGCGCCGTCGAGGATGAAGAGCTGACTTTTTTCCATGCCCGGCTTGAGGGCGCCGGTCACGGAAACGGGCTGATAGGCTTCCGACATCCTGTAGGGGCGCGCGGGCGTGACGAGCACGATCTGATTGGGCGGCGGCGTCGGCATGTGACTGCACGCACCCGTCCACGGCACCAGCAGGAACTGGAAGACGAGATCGCCTTCGCGATCGACCGGCAGCGCATAGCCCGCCAATTGGACGGTCTTGTCTTGCAGATTGAGAGACAGCGTCTCGCCATGATCAGGCATTTTCGCCGCGACCATCGGTAATCCGACACTTTCGGCAGCGGGCTGGGTCGCCGGGCGCAGATCCTTCCAGAATATGCGCGCGGTTTCGGCGGAAGCGCTCGCTGTGTCGAAGCAAAGCAACAAGGCCGCGACGGCCGCAGGCAATCTCAACCACTTCGTCATCCGCTCACCTTTTCGCCCAATAAAAACCGTCGCCGGCCATGGCGTCAACGTTCGAGCCGCATCACATGCCTGCGTGAACCGGCCATGCCGGTCTCGTGGAACCCGCGGGAGACGAACATGTCGCGAAAGCCCATGAACCTATAGCTCGGCGATGCCTTGTCGACCGGGTAAGCCTCGACCGTTCTGGCGCCTTTGGCGAAGGCGTGATCGATCGCCGCGTCCAGCAACGCGGCCGCCAACCCGCCGCCGCGCAACGCCCTCGGCACATAGAAACAGACGATGGACCAGACGCCCGCCTCGGTGTCGTCGTCCTGCTGCGGCGACAGTTTGCGGTAGGTTTCGCGTGGTGCCACCGAGCACCAGCCTATGGTCTTGCCTCCGGCTTGGGCGACAATGCCGACCGGCGTGTCGGCCTCGATGAGCGTCATCATCGCCCGTTTCCTCTCATCGTTGGGCACATGCTCGCGGTTTTCGAGATTGCGCCAGGCCATGCACAAGCAGTATTTCGGCCCGCCCGGCTGCTCGAACAGGTTCTCGAAATCGGCGCGCGTCGATGGCGTCACCTCAGTAAAGAGGATTTCGCCCCAGTCAGCCTTTCTTGGCGAGTCGCTCGAGCGTTTGGGCATCGGAAAGTTCCCTTGCAGCATCCTTGCCGATCCAGCGTGCCGTCTTGTCGGTCGAGGCAGCCAGCTTTTGTGCCAGCGCAAGGGCAGGGCCGTGCAGATCCATCGATCGCTTGCCGATCGAACGAAGTGCCCAGTTCACCGCCTTCTTCACGAAATTGCGGCCGTCGGTGGCATACGCTTCGATGATCGACAGGAAGTCGAGGAAGGTGGCCGCTGGTTCGTTCTTCCGGTGAACCACCGACCAGGCCATCATGGCAAAAGCTGTGCGTCGAACGAATTCCCGGTCGTCGACCGCGAATTCCACGATCAGTTCCCTCCAGCAATCCGCATCGACAAAGAGATCGGAAACGCCGTCAACGATATCCCATGAGTCGAAAGTCGCCGCCCATCGTCTTGCATCCGCGGCAGAAAACCGCGTCGGATCGGCCGTGACGGAAGCGATGAACTGCGCCTCCATGATGCCTGTCTGCCATAGCTCGAAGGCACGTTCATGATTGCGCTTGATTTTCTTGGCAATCTGCCGCTGCACGCCATGCGAGATACCGAGCGCACGTTCGATCTTGATGCCGTAGCGCAGCATGCCAAGGCGATTCTCCTCCGAGCCGATCGAGCGCAGATGGGCGACAATTTCCTCGGCGCTGGATTGAGGTGAAAGCTCGGCCACGACAAAACCTATTTTTCCAATCGCGCCAGCAGCGAAGACGTATCCCAGCGCTTGCCGCCCATGCCCTGCACATCCTTATAGAACTGGTCGACAAGCGCCGTCACCGGCAGCTTGGCGCCGTTGCGGTCGGCCTCCGCCAGGCAGATGCCGAGATCCTTGCGCATCCAGTCGACGGCGAAGCCGAAATCGTATTTGCCGGCATTCATCGTCTTGTGGCGGTTCTCCATCTGCCAGGAGCCGGCCGCGCCCTTGGAAATCACCTCGATGACCTTTTCGATGTCGAGCCCGGCCTTCTTGCCGAAATGAATACCCTCGGCAAGCCCTTGGACAAGGCTGGCGATGCAGATCTGGTTGATCATCTTGGTGAGCTGGCCGGAGCCGACCGGGCCCATCAGCCCGACCATGCGGGCATAGGCATCGATGACGGGCTTTGCTTTGTCGAAGGCGTTCTGCTCGCCGCCGACCATGACGGTCAGTACGCCGTTTTCGGCGCCGGCCTGGCCGCCGGAAACCGGTGCATCGAGGAACGAGACCCCCCCCACTTGCGCCTTCTCGGCCAGTTCGCGCGCGACTTCAGCCGACGCCGTGGTGTTGTCGATGAAGATCGCTCCCTTCTTCATCGTCTGGAACGCACCCTCGGCTCCGATCGTCACCGCACGCAGGTCGTCGTCATTGCCGACACAGGAAAAGACAAAATCCTTGCCATCGGCGGCTTGGGCCGGCGTGTTGGCAACACTGCCGCCGTGCTGGCCAACCCATTGGTCGCCCTTTGCCTTGGTGCGGTTGTAGACGGTGACGTCGTGGCCGCCCTTGTTCCTGAGATGCCCGGCCATTGGATAGCCCATGACGCCAAGACCGAGAAATGCCACCGATGCCATGTTTTTCGAATCCCTTAGAAGCCAGCTTTGCGGCCTTCTTAGCGGATCAGGCAGAGCTATGGGAGTCAGCGGTGCAGATGGATCGTGATGCGCCGTTCTATCCACTCGACCGCGTGGCGCAGTATCTCGACAATGACCAGATAGATGATCGCCGCCCAGACATAGGACTGGAAGTCGAAAGTGCGCGAATAGGTGAGCTTCGTGATGCCCATCAGATCATAGACGGTGATGATGGCGACGATCGCCGAGCCCTTGATCATCAGGATGATTTCGTTGCCGTAGGGCCGCAGCGCCACGATCAGTGCTTGCGGCAGGATGACCTTCCACATCGTCTGCAATTTGTGCAGGCCAAGCGAGGCGGCGCCCTCCCATTGGCCCCTGGGCACGCTCTGGATCGCGCCGCGCAGGATTTCCGCCTGATAGGCGGCAGTGTTGAGCGAGAAGGCGAAGATTGCGCAGTTGAACGCCTCGCGGAAAAAACCCCAGAGGCCGACCATCTCGAGTTGGGGCCGGAACGAGCCTACGCCGTAATAGACCAGGAAGGTCTGAGCCAACAGCGGCGTGCCGCGGAAGAAATAGACATAGGCATAGGCAAGACCAGAAAGAACCCGGTTCTTCGACATGCGGGCATAGGCGATCGGTACCGACAGGATCGCGCCGAGCACAATCGAGATGGCGACAAGCAACAGAGTGATGCCAAGTCCCGATACATAGCCGGGCGCATATTTCGCGAAAAGCTCGCCGTTCCAGGCGAGAATGAGATAGGCGGCGATCCCGGCGAGAAAAGCGGTCCACAGGCAGACCAGCGCGTAGCCGAGAATGCGTTGACGGGGCCAGCCGCGTGGCAGAGCCGGCGGTCGGTCGATGGCGGCTACGCTCATCGCTGCACCTGCTGGCGGCTGACCGCACGTTCGATCGCGTTTATGCCGAAGGACGATATGATGGCGAGGAGCAGATAAATAAGGGCGGCGACACCGAAAAACAGGAAGGCGTGCTTGGTGACGCGGGCGGCGACGCCCGCTTGCCGCAATATGTCGGTAAGGCCGATGGCGGACACCAAAGCCGTGTCCTTGAGCAGTATGAGCCACAGATTGGCAAGGCCCGGTAGAGCGATACGGATAAGCTGCGGTAGCACCACAAGTCGCATCGTCTGCCAGCCCGACAGTCCGACAGAATAGCCACCCTCATACTGTCCCTTAGGGATGGCGCGGAACGCGGAGAGGAAGACCTCGCTGGCGTAGGACGAGAAGACGACGCCGAGCGCGATCATGCCGGAAACAAAAGCGTTCACTTCGACCGCGGCGGTCGGGTCATATAGGCGCATCACTTGCTGGATGCCGATTTGCGCGCCGTAAAAGATGATGAACAGCGTCAGCAGCTCGGGCAATCCACGAAAGATGGTGGTGTAGATATTGCCGGCCAGCCGCAGCGACGGCTCGTCGGATTGCTTGGCCAGTGCGACCAGAAAGCCGATCACCAAACCGACAGGCAGGGTCGCGGCTGCAAGCGAAACGGTGATGAAAACGCCATAGGCAATGTCGTCGAGCCAGCCTTCGGGGCCCCAACTGAGCAGCGTCCAAACGCTTTGCATCCGCCTGCCTGTTCTAACTTTATGGGCTCTTTTGAGAGCAGCGCGGCGTCACCCCTCGTGCGCCGCTCCTTGGACGAACGGCGGGAATATCCCGCCGTTCGCTATCAGATCCATAGGATCAGGACTCGCCGCCGTAGACGTCGAACTTAAAGTACTTGTCGTTGATTTCCTTGTACTTTCCGTTGGCGCGGATGGCGTCGATCGCCGCATTGAACTGGTTGACCAGCTCGGTCTCGCCCTTACGCACCGCGATGCCGGCGCCCGGACCATGGATCTTGATGTCAGGCTTGATCGCACCGATCACCTTGCAGCAGGCGCCCTCCGGCGTGGCAAGCCAGCCTTCGAGAACAGTGATATCGTCGTTGACCGCATCAACGCGGCCATTGGCGAGATCGAGCTGGTATTCCTGCGCGGTCGGGTAAGGCTTGATCGTGCTGTCGGTGTAGGTTGCGGTTGAATAGTTGAAATGGGTGGTCGAACCCTGCACGCCGATCGTCTTGCCGGCCAGGTCCTCCTTGGTCACGCCCTTGATGTCGCTGTCCTTGGGCGCGACGATTGCCGGTGGCGTGTTGTAGTATTTGTGGGTGAAGTCGACCTTCTCGGCACGCTCCGGGGTGATCGACATCGATGCGACGATGGCATCGAACTTGCCAGCCTGAAGCGCCGGGATGATGCCGTCCCAATCCTGCGCGACGAATGTGCACTTCACCTTCATCTCGTCGCAGAGTGCCTTCGCGATGTCGATGTCGAAGCCCACCAGCTGGCCGTCGGCGGTCAGATTGTTGAACGGAGGGTAAGCGCCTTCGGTGCCGATCCTCAAAGTCTTCTCCTGAGCCTGGGCAACGCCCAGCGTCAGCAGCGCGGCCGATGCGGCGAGCGCTATACGCAATGCAGTACGCATGATGGTCCTCTCTGTATGTCCCGGCCGTCGTTCCAAACGGCTCTGTGGGCGGTGCTTTTGACCGCCCGCTGGCGCGATACTCCCACTCTTTCCCCGAAAAAAGCAACTGCAAAAACCGTTGCTTCCGGGATTTGCATTCGTGGATAATGATGACGTTGGGGCAGGCATAACAGCGGCGAAAAAGGGCGGTCGGATGCTCGTTCGCAAAATGCCCTCAGCGCTTCAAGCCTGTCGTGCGCTCTATAAAGTCGGCTATCGATTTCGTGTCGTCGAGATCAAAGACAGGCAGGCTTTCGCCCGCTATGGCGAAGTCGGCGGCGACGGCGACGATGTGCGGATCATTTGCCGAAAGAGGTGCCCGGTCCTTGGCCTCCAGCCGCCGCGTTTCGATCTTGCTGTGCGCCTCGCGCTTGTAGCCTTCGACCAGCACGATATCGGAGGTGCCGAGCCGCGACAGGATCGCGTCCAGCGTCGGCTCGTCCTCGCCGCGCAATTCGTGCATCAGAGCCCAACGCCGGTCCGACACGATGGCGACTTCCGTGGCTCCGGCCTGCCGGTGGCGAAAGCTGTCCGCTCCAGGCTTATCGATGTCGAAATCATGATGGGCGTGTTTTACCGTCGAGACTTTCCAGCCACGCCGGACAAGTTCGGCGACCAGCTTTTCGGTCAGTGTCGTCTTGCCGGAATTCTTCCAGCCGGTGATACCGAAGACGCGTCTCATCATGACTTCATGCTCTGCAACAGACGTTCGGCTTCGGCAAGGTCGTCTGGCGTATTGATGTTGAAGAAAGGATCGATCTCGCGCCCACCGGAGTTCCACATCGGAAATTCGACATCGACAAAGCCGTGCCGCTCGATGAACGCGAAAACCCGCCTATTGTCTTCATCGACCAGGAAACGGCGCAAGGCGTCGTGCAGACCAAGCGGCCAGAGCGCGAACGTCGGATGCCGCTTGCCACCCGAACTGGCGACAGCGATCGCGCCGGGACGTTCCTTGACCACCGCGGCCAGCCGCCCGACTAGATCCTCGGGAAAGAACGGCGTGTCGCCGGCGACAGTGACGACCGCACTGCAAGCCATGGACGCCCACTCGAGGCCGGTCAGGACGCCGGCAAGCGGTCCCGCGTAACCCTCGACCGTATCGGCAAGCACCGGCAGTCCGAACTTGGCAAAGCGTGACGGATCGCCGTTGGCGCTCAGCGCCAGCGGTCCGACTTGCGGGGCAAGGCGCGCGACGACATGGTCGAGCACGCGGCGGCCTCCCAGCGCAAACAGGCTTTTGTCGCCACCACCCATTCGCCGCGACTGGCCACCGGCCAGAATGATCCCTGCAATATCTCGGTTCATCGTCTGCTGTCTTCTCGCCGGCCCCAAATCGTCAGGTTCCAGCGACCCTCGGGGCTCGCCTATATGCCGTCCGGCGCCATATCAGGTCCAGCGCTTTCAGCGGCCGTCTTTCGCCGGCCGACGATCCGTTCGCGGTAAAGTGCGTAGAGGCCGGAGCCGACGATGACGGTAGCGCCGAGTATCATTGGCAGGTCGGGGACGTCGCCGAAGATGACCAGGCCAAGCAGGATCGACCAGAGCAGAGCTGTGTAACGGAACGGCGCGACGAACGAGATGTCGCCCATCCGCATCGCCATGATGATGAACTGGTAACCGATGACCACGAGCACTGCCGCCAGTGCCAGCAGCGCCGTGCTTTTTCCAGCCATCGGTGTCCACCCACCCATTGGCGAAAGCAGTGCCGCGCCGAGCACTGTCATGGCAAGTGCCGTGGCGGTCGACACCAGCAATGTCGGAATGGCCTGCGGTATCCGGGTGGTGGCGAGGTCACGCACCGCGCAACAGGCGACACAGGCCAGCGCCAGCAGCGAATAGATGCTGAACCCCTCGAAGCCGGGCCGCACGATGATCAGCACCCCGGCAAAGCCGATGGCGATTGCCAGCCAGCGCCGCCAGCCGACGCCTTCATTGAACACAAGTGCTGCGCCCATCGTCACCGCCAGCGGCAGCGCCTGCAGCACGGCCGAGACATTGGCGATCGGCAGATGGGCAAGGGCGATGAGAAACGACACGGTAGCACCGGCTTCGCTGACCACGCGTATCGCCACCAGTGGCTGCAGCATCGAGCCCGGCCGGGCAAGAGCACCACTTTGCCAGGCAAGCAAGCCAACGAAGAGCGAAGCGAACGCACCTCGGATCAGCATGACCTGCGCCATGTTCATGGATTCCGACGAGACTTTGGTGATCGCGTCGTTGAGGGTGAAGCCACTCATGGCCACCATCATGAACAACGCGCCGCGCAGGTTTGGCGAAAGAGGCAAAGGCATTACCGGTTGTGGTTCTGCATCAAGCCTCTAGCAGCCGGCCGCCAGACAGCAACGTCAAAGGGCTGGGCCACAGCCTTTAGGCGGCCCGTGACATCCTCTCCGCAAGAGCGTTGGAACTTAGTTCGGCATCAGCATTTCGGTGCCACTGCCTTCCTTGCCGGCAATCGTCCACAGGCCATGCAACGAGCCGTCGTCCTGTACCTTATAGACGACAAGGCCGACGCCTTGCCCATGACATAGCCGGCCGAGAAGGCGTCGTCGTTTCGCATGCAAATGCCGTCCGAGGACGAGCCGCCTGTCTCCCAATGGATTGTGCAGGTCGTCTCGCTGGTCAGCGTGATGGTTGGCTCGCCGCCGTAGGACGATCCGTCAAAATTGGTGCCGGCGACGGTATAAGTGCCGCCGATGGACTGGGCGGCCGCGGGCACGGCCACGAGCCCGAGCAATGCAAGAGAAAAGCTAAGTTTGCGCATGTTGTATTCCCCCCCGAGCGAAGAACCGCCCCGGAGCGGAGGCTAGGCTGGAACGTTTAGGCGGTAAATCCGGCAACCGCTTGCGGACCAGACTTTTTCTGGATGTGATCGGGAGGCTCACGGTCTCCTGAGGCTGCCGGCGATGGCACCGACGAGCGGGTCGTATTTTGATTTCAGAGCTGGCGGATAGTCGATCCAGACCGTGCGGATGACACCGTCTTTTCCGAACAGACGGCGTTCGTAGAACATGTTCTCGCCTTTGATTCCCGACAGCACCGCCCAGTCCTTGCCGGTCTTGCTGTAGGTGATCTTGTAGCCAGGTTCCGTGCTGGCCTTCTCGGCGGAGACGAAGCCTTTCGGGGTGTCATCATCGATATTGAGGATGCCCGAACAGATCAGTCTGGCGCCATCGGCGGTGAGCCACTGTTGTCCATCGCCATTGTCCGGCTCAGGCTGGCGAAGGGTGAAGATCTCATCCGGAAAGGTGCAGACGGTGCCGAAACGCGCGTTGATGTAAGTGAACGGCGAGGCAATTGCTTCGGTCGCCGCAATAGCCGCCAAAGACGCCAGCATCGAGAAAAAACGCTTCATGCCATACCCCGCAGCCGATGGTCGAGGCGATCTTGCATGAAATCGATGAAATAATCAGCCCCCTGTAACGCTCATATGCCGCGACACCGATGGACGGTTGGTGCGGCGGTCGATGATGAAATCATGGCCCTTCGGCTTGCGGCCAATGGCTTCATCGATGGCATCGGCGACCAATTCGTTGCCTTCGGAGGCACGCAACGGTGCGCGCAGGTCGGCGGCATCCTCCTGGCCGAGGCACATATAGAGCGTACCGGTGCAGGTCAGCCGGACGCGGTTGCAGCTTTCGCAGAAATTATGCGTCATCGGCGTGATGAAGCCGAGCCTGCCACCGGTTTCGGCGACGTGGACGTAGCGGGCCGGACCACCGGTCTTGTAAGGAATGTCGGTCAGCGTGAACTGACGCTCCAGCGCTGCGCGCAGCAGCGACAGTGGCAGATACTGGTCGGTGCGGTCGGCATCGATCTCGCCCATCGGCATGGTTTCGATGACCGTCAACTCCATGCCGCGGCCGTGCGCCCAGCGCAGCATCTCCGGCAGCTCGGCGTCATTGAAATCCTTCAGCGCCACCGCATTGAGCTTTACCTTCAGCCCCGCTGCCTGCGCGGCGTCGATGCCATCCATGACCTTGTCGAGATTGCCCCAGCGGGTGATCTGGCGGAATTTTTCCGGGTCCAGCGTATCCAGCGAGACATTGATGCGCTTGACCCCGCAATCGGCGAGCTCAGCGGCAAAGCGGGAAAGCTGCGAGCCGTTGGTGGTCAGCGTCAGTTCTTCCAGCGCACCACTTTCGAGATGACGCGCAATCTGGCGCACGAGATGCATGATGTTCTTGCGCACCAGCGGCTCGCCGCCGGTAAGACGCAGTTTCCTCACACCCTTCTCGATGAAAACCGTGCACAGCCGGTCGAGTTCTTCCAGCGACAGCAGATCCTTCTTGGGAAGAAACGCCATGTCTTCGGCCATGCAATAGGTGCAGCGGAAATCGCAGCGGTCGGTGACCGACACCCTGAGATAGCTGATCGTGCGACCAAAAGGATCGATCATGTCCATGCTGGTGCGTTTCCCGTGGCTGCGAACGGCATCGTTATATATGGCTATGTGATACGATCCAACCTGCCATTCAAGATAAGAGGTCTCGATCTTTGGTAACATCACGCCGCCGACAGATTGTGCCGGAAGTTTCGAAGCGGCCTTTTCCCGCTGCGCGAAGGGGCGTAGGGAAAGGACAGATGATGCGGAACTTATCACCATGACGGCGCCGAAGGAACTCAGGGTCTCGAAGGACCGCAAGCTGCTTACCGTGACCTTCCCTGACCATCAGCCGTTCGAACTGCCGGCGGAGTTTCTGCGTGTTGTCTCGCCATCGGCCGAAGTGCAGGGCCATTCGCCCGAACAGCGCGTGACCGTTCCCGGCAAGCGCAATGTCGCGATCCTGAAGATCGAACCGGTCGGCAACTATGCCGTCCGCATCACCTTCGACGATTTCCACGATACCGGCATCTTCACCTGGAATTACCTGCATACGCTGGGTCATGAGAAGGACGCGCGCTGGGCTGCCTATCTCGCCGAGCTGGAAGAGAAGGGGCTAAGCCGCGATCGTTGAATGGTTCGCGCGGGACGCTCTGGTCAACGCAGGATCGCCAGTATCTCGCTGGTGTCGTGATAAAACGGTGTGCCTTCGATCAGCCGGTCATCCTTGAAGCGCAAGACTTCGGCAAACGGCTGTTTGATAGTCGCACCATTGGCTCGCGATGTCAGCGAAAGTGTGCAGCTCATGAATACCATGTCGTCGCTTTGGGCGGCCTGAAGGTTCTCCACCGCCACGTCGCTCCAGATTTCCCGCATCTTGCGGAAAAGGGCACCAACGCGGTCGAGGCCCTTCCAGTCACCGCCGTAGGGCAGGGACTGCGGCTCATGCACGACAACTTCGGCGTGAAATGCGCCGGCAAGCATATCGAGGCTCTCCGACCCTGACTGCAAGAAGCGCATCTCAACCTCGAACATGTTTTCAAGAAGTTCCATGGCGGTGCGTCGCCGATCGAGTGGTTTATCCATTTTCGGTCTCCGTGTTCAGTACGTACGGTTGACGGCTTGCCCTCAATATCGTTGGTTCGACACCCGTTTCCAGACAACCAAAAAGACGTGCAATACCTGTCGTCAAAACGTCACGGATATGGAGTAGCGGCGGCGGGTACCCGGAGACGAAAACATGCCCGTCATCACCACGGTAGAACAGCTCGAAACGCTCTATGGCCTGCCCGGCGAAACCTCGCTGGTCAAGGAACTCGATCATGTGATCCCTGAATACGCCGCCTTCATCGAAGCCTCGCCTTTTGCCGCACTCGCGACCAGCGGGCCGGAAGGGCTGGATTGCTCGCCGCGCGGCGATCTCGCCGGCTTCGTACGCATCCATGATCCGAAAACCCTGATGATGCCGGACCGGCGCGGCAACAACCGTGCCGATTCGCTGAAAAACATCATTCGCGATCCGCGCGTCGGCCTGTTGTTCCTGGTCCCAGGCTCCGGCACGACGCTGCGCGTCAACGGCCGCGCCCATATCACCACGGACGCTGCGCTCTGCGCCTCGTTCAGCGTAGACGGCAAGCCGGCACGCTCAGTCACGGTCATCGACGTCGATTCGGTCTATTTCCAGTGCGCCCGCGCCATCGTCCGGTCGGAACTCTGGAACCCAGCAAGGCATGTCGATCCGAAGTCGCTGCCGACAGCCGGAAAAATCCTGGAGATCACCAGCCGGAAGGGCATCGACGGCGAGGCTTACGACAAGGAATGGCCGGAGCGCGCGAAAAAGTCGATGTGGTGAGCGGATCGCTCGCCAGCCCGGTCACGCTTCCTTGAGAACGTCGGCAATCTTGCGCATCTGCTCGCCGATCATATCGCATTGCTCCGGCGTCGACTGGCTCATCGCTTTCTCGATCAGCGCCATATGGACCTTCAGCGCCTGCATCAGAAGTTCCGTGCCGGCTTCGGTCAAGGTCAGCCGCAGCACTCGCTTGTCCTTCTGGTCACCTTCGCGGCGCAGCAGGCCGCGTGTCTCGAGTTGCGGCAAAAGCATGGTGATGTTGGAACGGCCGACCAGCAGCCGGCGGGCGAGATCATGCTGCGACATGCCGGGATGGCGGTAAAGGTTCATCAGCACGTCGAGCTGCGCCGGCTTCAGGTCCAACGGCGCGAGCTTCACCGCCAGCGTGCGCTCCAGCACATGGCAAGCGCGCGCCACCGCGACCCAGTTGCGAAAACGCGGGTTATCCCAGGGTAGCTCTTGTTTAATGTTCATGTTTGAACTATTATGTTCATGCTTGAACGAATGGATGGATCGCCACTATGGCATCATTTGGTTTGAAGGTCATCCGGGGCGTGTTTGCCGCCGCCGAACATGTGGCTCCGCGCCTTACCGGGTGCGCGGCGTTCGAACTGTTCTGCCGCACGCCTAACGCCAAGATCCTCAGCGACGGCGAGCGACGCGCCGTCGACCGCGCCGCCGGCTTCATGGCCGAGGCGCGCCATCATCGGCTGAAGACCAAAAACGGGTGCGTCATGGTGCATGAATTCAGGTCAGAGCCGAGCAGGCGGGTCGCCGGCACTGTGCTCGTCATCCATGGCTGGCGTTCGCGCACCGAATATATGCGCACGCTGATCGAAGGCTATCGTGACGCCGGTTACAAGGTTGTCTCGCTGGACCTGCCGGGCCACGGCCAATCGCAAGGCCGCCGGCTCACATTGGTCAGTGCTGTCGAAGCCGCACGGCTGACCGGCGAATGGTTCGGCCCGTTCGTGGCGGTCGTCGGCCATTCCTTCGGCGGTGCCGTCGCCGCCAATGCCGTCGTCGGTTCGGTCAAGAACATTCCGCCGCTGGCGGCCGAGCGGCTGGTGCTGATCGCGGCGCCGAGTTCGCTGCCGGCGATCTTCAGCGACTTCAGCCGGATGCTCAGTGTCGGCCCACGCTCGCAGGCCGCCATGGCGGACCGGGTCGAACGCATCGCCGGCCGGCCGCTGCACGAATTCGTCGGCGACCGCCAGCTTGCCCGCACGCCGGTGCCAACGCTGGTCATCCATGCGCCGGACGACCGCGAAGTGTCCGCCGACCATGCAAGGCTCTATGCGGGCGCCGGCGACCATGTCAGCCTTTACTGGGCCGACGGGCTCGGCCATCGCCGCATTCTCGCCGACAGGGGCGTGGTCGAGCGCGCGATCGGCTTCGTTGCCGAATACCAAGAGCCGTCGCTGCTGCACTGACCTGAGCATCTCGTTTCTCCGTACCGGATCGGGAGTTCGATCTCCATCATGGTCGGCATTTGTTCACGCCGCGTCCGTGCCGGCCATCACCTTCCACGCGGCCATGGCCCCGGCCACCGTCGCCAAAAGAGCGGCGCGCGATGCGCCGTCGCGCGCCTGGATCGACATGCCGTGCTGCACGGTCGCGTAGAACGTTGCAGCCGTGCGGCTGTCGAAATTTTCCGGCAATTCGCCTTCCGCCACGCCACGTTCCAGCCGTCTCAGCAGAGCATCGTGGTTTTCGGCGCGGCGACGGCGCAGGTCATCGCAGATGGCGCCGCGGCTTGAGTCCTGGTGCAGCGCACCGAGCGCGATCAGGCAGCCTTGCGGGCGATCGGTCTGCGAATAGGCCTTGGCCGTCCGGCGCAGAAAACGCTCGACCGCCTGGCGCGCCGTCGGCGCCTTTTCCAGTGCGGACCAGATGTCGGTGCCTTCGACCTGCGTGTAGAGCTCGACCGCTTCGAGGAAGAGCGCTTCCTTGCAGCCGAAGGCGGCGTAGAGACTGGGTGAGTTGATGCCCATTGCGGCGGTCAGGTCGCTGATCGATGCACCTTCATAGCCTTTGACCCAGAACACCTCCATCGCCCGCCGCAAGGCGGCGGTTCGATCG
>NZ_SUEO01000054.1:29242-30616 GCF_004962925.1 Mesorhizobium sp.
AAGGTGCGGGGGCGGCCTCGTTCCGGCATGGCATCCATTTCTGTGTTGATTGATACATAAATTAGTTGACGCGCCCGGGCAAGGCTGGCAGACATTTATGTATTGATCACTACATAAAAGGAGTAAACGAATGTCTTCCATCGGCTTGAACGGCAAGGTCGCGCTCGTCACCGGCGGCAGCCGCGGCATCGGCGCAGCCATTGCGCGAAGGCTTGCGGCCGACGGCGCCAATGTCGCGCTCACCTATGTGAACGGCGAGGAGCAGGCCCACGCTGTCGTCGGGGAAATCGAAGCAGCCGGCGGTCGGGCCATTGCCATCAAGGCCGATAATCGCGACGCCACCGCAATCCAAGCGTCGGTCAGCGAGACGGTGAAGGCCTTCGGCCGGCTCGACATCCTCGTCAACAGCGCCGGCATCTGGCGCGCCGCGCCGATCGATGAATTGCAGCTTGCCGACTTCGATGAAACTATGGAGGTCAATGTCAGAGCCCCGTTTGTGGCGTCGAAGGCGGCCGCAGTGCATATGGGCGAGGGCGGCAGGATCATCTCCATCGGCAGCAATCTGGCCGAGCGTGTCACCGACACCAGCCTCAGCGCCTATTCGGCCAGCAAGGCGGCATTGGTCGGCCTGACCAAGGCATTGGCGCGCGACCTCGGTTCGCGCGGGATTACCGCCAACATCGTTCATCCGGGCTCGACCGACACCGATATGAATCCGGCCAGTGGCCCGCACGCCGAGCACCAGCGGCAGAAGATGGCGACGCCTCGCTTCGGCAAGGCTGAAGAGATCGCCGGCATGGTCGCCTGGCTGGCGGGTTCCGAAGGGCGCTTCGTGACAGGCGCCGCACTGACTATCGACGGCGGCGCCAACGCCTGACCCGTGCGCCAATTCCCGGATCCGGAGGGGAATCAATTCGCTCCTGACGTCACGGTGTTGTGAAACTGTTCTGCAACAGACCTTCCGAAATTTATGGAAGCTTAACGAAATCGGTATGAATCGGTATAGTCGCGTCTTACACCCGTCATACGGTGGGCGAGACCGTCAAGCGTGCGGAACGGGAACCGGTTGCAGCCGGAGCGGGTGATCTATGAAATTCCTCGGAAACAAAGCAACCGTGATGCCGCTTGCGGTGATCGCGGCTATGCTGGCCTTCGGCATGCCGCAGGCAGACGCGCAGGGGCTTTTCGAGAGGCTTTTCGGCGGCGGCATCCGTCACACGCCGCAAGGTGATTTCCCCCCGCCGCCGTCGAGGCAGAAGTCACGATTTAAGCCAAACGCAAAGGCGCCGGCCGTTTCTCGCAGCGCAGGCAACAAGCGCGGCGGCGTCCAAATCAGCAGCCCGTCCTATTACACCTACAAGAGCGATCCACTGG
>NZ_SUEO01000055.1:0-10169 GCF_004962925.1 Mesorhizobium sp.
TTCCCGTGCCGCACGGGCAGCGGTCGAGCCTGCCTGGAGAGACGACCACGGCATTCTTCGAGGTCATTACGCCGTCGACGATCCGCAGCGGGCCGGCGAACTCGGTCTGGTTGATGGTGTTGATCGACGGGTTCTCCGGATGGATCGAGGGAAGCTGTTCGGCCGCTGCCGCCTTGATGCGCTCGCCGAGTTCGATCAGGTCGCGCGCCTCGTCGCGGGCGAGCGTCACGCCGACGTCCTCGGCATCGACAATGCAGTAGATCATGCCGCCATAGGCGACATCGACCCGCAGCGATCCGATCCCGGGCACGTCGACCATCCGGTCGCGATGCATGACGAAGGACGGGACGTTGCGGAACGTGACGCGGCGGCACTTGCCGCCACTGCAATCCGCCGTCACCTCGACCAGCCCGGCCGGCGTATCCACCCTGACAATAGTCTCAGCGCCGCGCATCGGGATCATGCCCGCCTCGAGAGCGACCGTGACCGTGCAGATCAGGTTCGAGCCCGACATCGGTACGAAGTAGTCCGACTCCATGACGATCATGCCGATATCGGCATCGGCGCGTATCGGCGGCGTGATCAGGTTGACGGCTGCATTGACGCTGCCGCGCGGGTCGAACAGCAGCATGTTGCGAAGCCATGCACTGTCGCGTTCCAGATTCTGCATGCGCTCGAACATCGTAGCACCCGGCGGCGGCAGGACGCCGCCAGTGATCACCCGGCCCACCTCGCCCTCGGCATGGGCTCCGACGACGGTAATGACGCGATCCAGGTTCATTGGCTTGTATCCTCAGGTCCAGGTTTGTCGACGATCATCACGCACCTGGCGTGCTTTGTCGCAAGCGGTCTGCGTATTGCATCCAATATATTGGATTATTGTGGCGATGATTTTTTGTCAATGCGCTCATCGAAAAGAGTTGGCGTCCGGCATTCAGGCCGGCGCCGTAGTGATGCCGGCTGGATCCATCCGGTTAGGCGAAGACCATCAGGGTGTTGATCGACTTTCCGGTCGCAGTCGCCACACTCATGGCAGCACGCATCGTTCGAAGGCAGCCAAAGCGTCTTTCACATTCGGAAAGCGAGAATTGCTTCACAAAACCGTTTCATTTCGGCGTTTGGTAAAGCTCGGACGCGGCCTCTCTCAGCGCGCGCCGGCTGTCTGGCCTGAAATACATCATGTGGCCGCCTTCCAGCAGGTCGACGCGGATGGGCTTTGCGCCCGGAAGCGAAGGAACCTGGCCGACAAGGTAGCGTGACACCAAATAGGGTGTCACCAGGTCGGTGTAGCCGTTGACGATCAAAACGCCGAGGCCGGGGTTCAACGCGCGCGCCTGCTGAAGGTCATCCATCACGCCGACATAGCCCTGACGCGTCGGGCTCGTCCCATAATCCCAATTGCCGCTGACTTCACGGTTGAGAAGCCGATAACTTAGATCGGTGCGGAATTTCAATTCGTCACGCATATAGCTGACAAAGGCGGAAGTGAGCACCGGGACGCTTCGGTCGAGGACCGGATCAGGACCGCTATATCTCAGGCTTTCCGGCGCGATGTCCGCCGTTTCGATCGTGCCGTCATAGGCGCTGAGGACATTGCCCCTTGCCCGTGCAAACTCCCTGGCGAAGAGTGCGGTGGGAATGCGTGCAAAGTTTCGTTTGACGAGTTCAAGCGGCAGGCCGGTGATTTCGGCCACGCGCGGGCTCGCCAGACGCCCACCCTCTTCGAGCCCGCTGGCAAGCGCGACGAGATAGTCGCCAAGCGCATAGCGTTCGACATCGGCCAACCGCTCCTGCAACTCGGAACCGGTGACGCCTTCGCTGCGCAGGCGCACCGCCGCCAGCGACGGGAGCTCAAGCGCCCAGTGGAGCGGCTGGAACTCGTCGGGCTGCACGAGCGTGAATTCGAGCGCCGGCGAGATGAGCACGATGCCGCGAGGACTGATGCCGATGTCATCCTGAAGCGTCTTGGCAAGCAGTGCCGCCCGAAACCCGCCATAGCTTTCGCCGGCAAGAAACACCGGCGACGCCGTGCGGCCTGCCTGTGCCAGATAGAGCCGGATAAACGCGCCCATCGCAGCGGCGTCCTCGTTGACGCTCCAGAAGCTGCGTGCCTCGGTGCCGGGTGCTTCGCGGCTGTAACCCGTTCCGACCGGGTCGACAAAGACCAGGTCGGTCATGTCGAGCCATGTGTTCGGGTTGTCCAAAAGCCTCTGCGGCGATGGGAGAAAACTTCCATCAGCCGCCATCGCCATGACGCGCGGACCGAGCGCGCCGAGATTCAGATAGGCGGAAGCCGCGCCCGGACCACCATTGAATACGAAAGTGATCGGGCGCTGGGGATCAGGTTCCCGGCTTGGCTCGGGACGTAGCGTGTAGGCGACATGAAAAATTTCCGCGGTGATGGCGCCCTTGCCGGATAGCAATGACAGCGTGCCTGCTTTTGCCTGATAGTTGAGCGTACGTCCCGCGATCACGATCGAATGATCGGAGACCTGGGGAGGCGGAAGCAGCGACAGAACTCCACCTGAAGGCGTCGGCCGGTCGGCCACTTCCGCATGGCCGGCTGGAACGCCGCCAACCAACAGCAGCATAGCGAGGGTGATTTCTAGCAGCTTGGTACGCATGACAACTCCGGAGCGGAAACGACTGGAAGCTACCACGCTGATGGTTCAGCCGAAATCACAGGATCGTGCAGGCCCTTCGCTGCTGGACGAGACGGATGGCTTTCAACGCACGATCTTCACGCACATCGGCGTGCCGACATCGATGGATCGCCCGGTGGCGGCCAGCCGGCCGGTGGCCGTGTCACGCGCGAAAATCGAGATGCGGTCGGCGTTCTGGTTGGCGGAGAACAGGTGGCGGCCCGAAGGTGTCAGCGCCAGATTGCGCGGCGTGGCGCCGCCGCACGGCGCATAGTCGACGAGCGCGAGCGTGCCTGTCTGCTGATCGACAGAAAAGACCACGATACTGTCATGGCCGCGGTTGGAACCGTAGAGAAAGCCGCCGTCGAGCGAAATCTGGATGTCGGCGCAATGATTGCCGTCGCGCGCCTCGGCCGGCACGGCCGGCTTCGTGTCGATGACCGAGAGCCTTCCTGGCTCATCGTCGAACGCAAGCGACACGACCGTTGAATCCAGTTCGTTCATCACGAACACGAAGCGCCCGCCAGGATGCAGCGCCAGGTGACGTGGACCGGCGCCGGGCGCAAGCGCCGACTCCGCCAGTCCGGTCAGGCTGCCGTCAGGCCCGATGCGGTACGAGACAAGCCGATCGATGCCGAGATCGGCGACGATCGCCACGCCGCCGGCGATCGTCTCGGTGACGCTGTGAGCATGGGGGCGTTCCTGACGAGCCGTATCGGGACCAGTTCCGGCATGGGCGACGCTCGACAACGGCGCGGTCAGGCCGCCATCCTCGCGCAGCCCGTAAACCACGACCGAACGATCGGGGCCGCCTTCGCCCATGCCGTAATTGGCGACCAGCAGCTTCGTTCCGTCGCGCGTGATGGTGTTGTGCGCCGTGATGCTGCCAAGGGTCGGCTGCTTGTTGATGTAGGAAAGCGCGGCGGTCTGCCTGTCGAAGCGGTAGGCCGAGACCACGCCTTCGCGCCAGGCGAACACTTCGGAGTTGGCATAGATCTGGGAGCCGTCCGGCGTCACCGAGAGAAACGTCGGATTGTCGACGTCACCTGTCTCGGCCAATTTCGTAGTCTCCAGCGTCTCCTCGTCGAAGCTGTAGACACTGAGCCCGACGCCGCGCGCGCCCTGAAAATACGGCGCCTCGCGGTTAAGGCTGCCAACGAAGACCAGACAGGCATTCTGCATCAAATCCTCCCTTGTTCCGTCGTCGTTGCACGCCACGGATCCGAGCAAAATTTCGCCTGTTCACGCTTGCAACACAACCCCATATGTGAAAATAGTATTTACAAAAGAAGACTGACGGGAGGATCGATCATGCATTTCGCTGGTCCGCGGCGCGCCCGGACGGATGATCCGTGCTTCCAACGGACACCGTCATGACTGGTTTCGCGCCGACCGTGGGCGTGGCGTCGACGCACCCCGCCAACATGCCGAAGGGCCACGCCGATCTCCCCGTCTGGAACGCGGAGAACTGGTTCTATGAAGACTGGCCGGTCGGCCAGAAAATACGCTCGCTGCGCAGGACCATGGCCGAAGGCGACAGCCACCTTTTCAACGCGCTTGTGCTCGATATCCACCCTTACGTGCAGGACCAGATGTTCGCCGAAACGGAAGGCATTTTCGGTAAGCGGTTGATCGCTGGCGCCTTCGTGTTCTCGGCCGGGCTCGGCCTCGTCGCCACCAATTGCGTCAACGCCTTTTCCTATGGCTACGACAAATTGCGCTTCATCAAACCGGTGTTCATCGGCGACACGATCTATTCGATCCGCTCCAACCTCGACAAGAAACCCAAATACAAGGAGATGGGGCTGATCCGCGCCAGTTATGAAGTCTTCAAGGGTGAAGGAGAGCTTGTGCTTTATTGCGAGCACCTGCAGACGGTGAAGTACCGCAATCCGACCGATTTCGCCGGCAAGACGGAGAAATAGGCAATGGCCGCCACTGCCGAATTGCCGCTGACCGGGCTCGTCGTCGTCGACATGAGCCAGTTCCTGTCCGGGCCGTACTGCTCGCTGCGACTGCTCGATCTCGGCGCCCGCGTCATCAAGATCGAGCGCCCGGATGGCGGTGACCTGTCGCGCCGGCTTTATCTCAGCGATACCGAGATCGGCGGCGATTCCACTATCTTCCACGCCATCAACCGCGCCAAGGAAAGTCTCGCCATCGACCTCAAGGACGCGGCCGACCTTGCGGCGCTGCGCGGCCTGCTGGCCAAGGCCGACGTGCTGATCCAGAATTTTCGGCCCGGCGTCATCGAGCGCCTGGGCCTCGACTATGAAGCGGTGCGCAAGATCAATCCGCGCCTGGTCTATGCCTCGATCAGCGGCTATGGCGAGGAAGGCCCTTGGGTCAAGCGGCCCGGGCAGGATCTGCTGGCGCAGGCACGCTCCGGCGTGATGTGGCTGAACGGCGACGAGGACCAGGGACCGGTGCCCTTTGGCCTGGCGATCGCCGACATGCTGGCGGGCTCCGCCGCCGCGCAAGGCATCCTTGCCGCACTGGTGCGGCGCGGCGTGACCGGCAAGGGCAGCCATGTCGAGACCAGCCTGCTCGAAGCGCTGGTCGACTTCCAGTTCGAGGTGCTGACCACGCATCTCAATGACGGACGCCGCCTGCCGCGGCGATCAGCCTTCCGCAGTGCCCATGCCTATCTGTCGGCGCCCTACGGCGTCTATCCGGCCAAGGACGGCTATCTGGCGATCGCCATGACGCCGATCCCGAAGCTCGCCGATCTCCTGGTGCTCGCAGAACTAGCGCCCTACCGCGACCAGCCGTCGACATGGTTCACCTCCCGCGACGAGATCAAGGCGATTATCGCCCAGTGCATCGCGACGAAGTCGGTCGACGAATGGCTTGCCATCCTCGAGCCTGCCGATATCTGGTGCGCCAAGGTGCTGACCTGGCCGGAAATGATGGCAAGCGAGGGCTTTCAGGTTCTCGACATGCTGCAGACCGTGACGCGCGAGGATGACGTCTCGATCCTCACCACGCGCTCGCCGCTCAGGGTCGATGGCGTCCGTGCGAAGGTTGAGCGGGCCGCGCCACGCATCGGCGAGCACAGCGCAAAAATCCGCAAGGAGTTTGGGCTGTGAGCGACGTGACGCTCAAGGGCATGACCTGGAGCCATCCGCGTGGCTACGACCCTATGGTCGCCTGCTCGGCGCTTTGGAAGGAACGGACCGGCGTCACCATCGAATGGGACAAGCGCTCGCTGCAGGATTTCGAATCCTTCCCGGTCGAGGAACTGGCCCGTGCCTATGATTTGATCGTCATCGACCATCCGCATGTCGGCCAGATCACCGCCGAGAACTGCCTGGCGCCGCTCGATGTCACGGGCCGGGAAGCTGAACGCGCGGTACTCGCAGCGGGCAGCGTCGGCCAGTCCTATCCGAGCTACAACTGGCAGGGCCGGCAGTGGGCATTTCCGATCGACACGGCCAGCCAGGTGCAGGCGTGGCGGCCGGACATGATTTCCGCCATGCCGGCGAACTGGGCCGAGGTGCTCGATCTGGCGCGGCAGGGCCGCGTGCTGTTGCCGCTCAGGCCGCCGCATTCGCTGATGGTGTTCTATACGTTTGCCGGCAATCTCGGCCGGCCCGCCAGCGAAGGACCTGGCGACCACGTAGACGCGGCAGTGGGCAAGCAGGTCTTCGAGATGATGGGCGGGATCGCGGCTCTCGTAGACCCGGCCTGCCTCAGTATGGACCCGATCGACGTCCTGGAGGAAATGGCCAGGTCCGGCTCGCGGATCGCCTGTGCGCCGCTGATCTATGGCTATGTCTCCTATGCCATCGCCGGATTCCGGGCCAGCCGCCTTGCCTTCGCGGACATCCCGGCTGTGGGCAATACCGACCCGGTCGGCTCGGCGCTCGGCGGGACCGGCATTGCCGTGTCGGCCTTTTCCAAGGCGAAGCGGGCGGCCATCGACTTCGCCTACTGGATCGCCAGCGGCGAGGTGCAGCGCGGTCCCTATGCGTCAGCCGGCGGCCAGCCCGGCCATGCCGCGGCCTGGGACGATGCAGGCGTCAATGCAGCCGCCGGCAATTTCTACAAGGACACGCGCGCCACGCTCGAAGGCGCCTGGGTCAGGCCACGCCACGATGGCTACATGACCTTCCAGCAGGCCGCGTCCGATCGCATCAATCTCGGCCTGACCGAAAAGCACGATGCCGGCCGCGTCGTTGCCGATCTCAATCGCCTGTTTCTGGAAAGTTTCCCGGCACGGGTGTCCGGCGCTGCCGGTGGAGGAGCCTGAAAACAACTTAAAAGGAGGAGGAGAGAATGAACTGTCTGATCCGCGGCCTTATGGCTGCGACCGCCCTTGCATCGATCACGACAATTGCCTGCGCCCAGGACGTTTCGGGCGTGATCGCCGGACTGCCTACCGAATTGAAGGCGCAATATGACGGCGCGCCGCAGAAAATCCTGCCATCGGCCTGGGATAATTTCACGCCGCCGGCGAAGCCGTGGAAATGGTGCCACTCGGAATCCTACCAGGGCAATCCGTGGCGGGTCACCGTTACCAAGGAGCTGAATCGGCTTGTCGACGGGCTGATCGCCGACGGTACGGTGGCGAGCTTCGAAGTGTCGGATTCCAACAATGATGCCAGCCAGCAGATCAACCAGATCCGCGCTTTCATCGACAAGAAATGCTCGATCATCACCTCGATCCCCGGTTCGGCGACGGCGCTGGACGACGCCATCGATGCCGCCGCCAAGGCTGGCATTCCGTTCATCACGGCGGCCGGGTCGGTGACCAGCCCGAATGCCATCAATGTCGATTCCAACTATGCGCGCTGGGGCTACGACATGATGATGGCGATCGGCAAGGCAATGCCGGACGGCGGCAGCATACTTCTGGTCGAAGGCATCGCCGGTCATCCGATTGTCGTGCAGGAGCGTCAGGGCGCCGACAAGGCGCTGGCCGAGAACCCCAAGCTCAAGGTCTCGCGCAGCGTCAACGGCAACTGGACGGCCAACGTCACCAAGACGACGGTATTGCAGGCGATCGCCACAAATCCGGCGCCGATCGATGCGGTGTGGACGACGGGCAGCGAAAGCCGCGTTGTCGCCGAGGCCTTTGCCGAGGCCGGCCGCCCTGCCCCGCTCATCACCGGCTCGATCACCGGCGACGCGCTCGGCTACTGGAAAGCCAATCCGGACAAATATCGCTTCGAAGGCCATGCAGTTCTGCCGCACTGGACGGCCGAGACGCTGTTTCGCGTCGGCCAGCGCATGCTCGACGGGCAAAAGCCGAAGCTCAACACGCTGCTGATCCCGATTCCGCCGGTCCACAACGCCGACCTCGGCGCCTGGTACAAGGACTGCATGACGGCGGACGCAGTCTCGATCTTCCCGGTCCCACCGGAGGATCCGATGCCGGAGGAATGGCTCGATGCCTATTTCGCCAATCCTGCGCCGACCAAGGGCTGGGATTATTCGAAGGTGCCAGACGCCTGCGCCAAGTAAGCTCGTAGAAGCCGGCCCCGCGCGGGCGGTGCCGGCTTTCCTTATCAGGAATCCGTCATGCTGGAAGTCCAGGGTGTCTCGAAACGCTATGGCGAAACGGTCGCTCTCGCCAATGTCTCCATCGCGTTCCGTGCCGGCACGATCCACACCATCCTCGGCGAGAACGGTTCGGGCAAGAGCACCCTGGTCAAGCTGCTGTCGGGAATTGTCCAGCCGGACAGCGGCACGATCCTGCTCGACGGGGCGGCCTTTGCCGGCTTCGGGCCGGCGGCGTTCCAGGCCGCCGGTTTCGCCACCGTGTTCCAGGAAGTGCTGATCGCGCCTGACCGTTCGGTGACGGATAACATCCTGCTCGGCCTCGACGGCTTGCTGACGCGCACCGTGCCACGCGCGGAACGGCGGAAGCGCGCGCAAGCGGTGCTGAAAGAGTTCGCGGTGACCGAGATCCCGCTCGACCAATTGGCCGGGCAATTGCCGCTGGCGGTCCAGCAGCTGGTCGTGCTTGCCCGCGCCGTGGTCCGCAACCCGCGCATTCTCATTCTCGACGAGGTCACCGCCGCGCTCGACTTCGCCGACCGCGAGGCGGTTTTCGCCATGATGCGCAAGCTTGCCTCGGAAGGCTGCCTGATCCTGTTCATCACCCATCGCATGGACGAGGTGATGGCGCTTTCCGACCGGATTTCCGTGCTGCGCGGCGGCAGCGTGGTGACGACCGAGGAACGCGGCACGTCCACCGCATCCGAGCTTCTCAAGGCGATGGCGCCACGCACGGCGGCGGAGCTGGCGCATGGCTGATCGCGCCACCCTTTCGGTGCGCGGCCTGGTGATCGCGCCGGGCGCAAGTCCCGTGACACAGACCATTGCGCCGGGTGAGATCGTCGGCCTTGCCGGCCTCGACGGCCATGGGCAGGAGCGGTTCCTGAAAGTGCTGGCCGGGCTGGAACGGCCGGCCAGCGGCGATGTGACCATCGACGCGCGCGCGATCACCAGCTTCCGCAAGGCGGTCGCCAGCGGCATCGCCTATTTGCCGCGCGACCGGCGCGCCACCGGCATCTTTCCGACCCAGTCGGTGCTTGATAATTTTGCCGTCTCGACCTTGTCGCGTGACATGCGTTTCGGCCTGCTCAGCTTCGCCGCGCGGCGGCGGCGCTACGAGGCCTACCGCGAAAAACTCTCCATCGTCGCACCGCGGCCGGATGCCTCGATCACCACGCTGTCCGGCGGCAACCAGCAGAAGGTGCTGCTGGCCAGGGCACTGGCGCTGGAGCCGGCGATCCTGCTTCTCAACGACCCAACGCGCGGTGTCGACGTGGCGACGCGCCATGTCCTCTACGACGTGTTCCGTGGGCTGGCGGCGGACGGCATGGCTCTGGTCATCCTGTCGAGCGAGATCGAGGAGATCCTCCTGCTTTGCCATCGCGTGCTGGTTTTTCGCGAACAGCAGGTGGCGGCTGAAATAACCGGCGAAGACATGAAAAGCGATACGGTGATCGCCGCCATGTTCGGGCGCGCGGCATGAGCGGGTTTCGGCGCATGGCGGAGCGATGGCGCGGCGCGGGTTTTGCGACGGTGCTGCTGGTCATCCTGATCGCGGTCAATCTGCTGCTCAATCCTTCACGTTTCCACCCTTCTGCCTGGAGCGCGCTGATCGGGCTCGCCGCGCCACTGATCGGCGCAGCGCTCGCCTCGGCCCCGGTCATCCTGGCCGGGCGCGGCGGCATCGACATTTCCGTCGGGCCGCTGATGGGCTTCGTCAATGCGATCGTCATCCAGCTGCTGTTTCTCAAGCTCGGCATGTCTTCGCCGCTGGTCATCGTGCCGGCAGCGCTTTTGATCGGTGCGATCGTCGGCGCGGCCAACGGCTTTCTGGCGACCGTCGTTCGCATCCAGCCCATCGTCGCGACGCTTGGCACCTATCTGATCCTGACCGGCATGACGCTGACCATCCTGCCGGCGCCGATCGGCCCGGCGCCGGGCTGGCTGAAGGCGATGGCTGGACCTTGGTCGGCACTGCCGCTGGCGCTGATCTTCCTGTTCTGGTGGCTGGTGCGGCAGACCCCC
>NZ_SUEO01000055.1:10179-17441 GCF_004962925.1 Mesorhizobium sp.
AGCCACCAGAACAGGAAGATCAGCGCCAGCGGCAGACCCCCTACTACGACCAGCTGATGGCGGTGGGCAGCGACGACCGCGCCGCTTACACGGCCGGCGTTCCGGTGACGAAAGTCCGTTTCATCGCCTATGTCATGACCGGCATTCTCGCCGCCTGCGCTGGCCTGATGCTGACGGCGCTGATCGGCTCGGCCGATCCCAACATCGGGCCGACCTACACGCTGATCGCCATCGCCGCGGTGGCGCTCGGCGGCGTCAGCCTCGCCGGCGGGCGCGGTGGGCTCGCCGGGGCTGCGATCGGCGCCGTCGACATCTTCCTGCTTCAGAGCGTGCTGACCGCCTTCAACGTCTCCACCTATGTGCTGCAGATCGCCTATGGGGTCATTCTGGTTGTGGCCGTCATCATGACGGCGCTGCAGGAACGGCTCTCAGGACGGAAAGGTTGAGAAGCATGAACCGGAACTGGTTTCAGTCCACCAATGCCCGCGTTGCCGGCGCCTTTGCGGTCGCCGCCGTCTTGCAAATTGTCGGTACGCTGCTCATCCCGGGATATTCCGCGCCGTTCGCCATCCGTGCGCTGCTGGTCATCGCCTCGCTGCTGGCGGTGGCATCGATCGGCCAGACGCTCGTCGTCATCCTCGGCGGCATCGACCTGTCGATCCCGTTCATCATCGGCTTCGCCAATGTCGTTGCGGCACAGCTCTACGGCGCCGGCTGGAATTTTGCCCTGGTCTGCGTGGTTGTCGGCGTGCTCGCCATGCTGATCGGGGCGCTGAATGGCCTGATCTCGCGCGGGCTCGACATCCACCCGCTGATCGTCACGCTCGGCGTCGGCATGATCGTGCAAGGCGCCGTGCTATTGTGGACCGGCGGCTTTCCATCCGGATCGGCGCCTGCAGCCGTTTCCGCCTTCGTTTCGATCGGCGGTTCGGTCGGACCGCTGCCGGTGCCGGCATTGGTGCCGTGCGTCGCGGTGGTGACCTTGCTGGTGGCGCTGGTGCTGGCGCGCACGCCCTACGGCCGCCGCCTCTATGCGCTCGGCAGCAACCCAGGTGCTGCCCCGCTGGCGCTGATCGATCCGGTCCGCATGTGGACGGTGACCTACGCAGCAAGCGCTTTCTTTGCTGCCGCGGCAGGTGTGCTGCTGCTCGGCTTCACCGGTTCGGCCTATGGCGATGTCGGTCAGCCCTATCTGTTCCAGACCATCGCGGCGGTGGTGGTTGGAGGAGCTGCCCTTGTCGGCGGTCGCGGCAATTATTTCGGCACCATCGCCGGCGTGCTGGTGCTGACGGAGATCAACACGCTGCTGATCGGCGTAGGTTTCCGGCCCTCGACGGTGCAGGCAGCACTTGGTTTGGTCATCGTGCTGCTGGTTTCGCTTTACGGTCGCGAGCGGCACGTATCGGCGACAATCTGAGGCGGCTTACAAACTCCACAGCCGCTTTGCGTTGCCGGACAGCAGCTTTTCCCGTTCGTCAGCGCTTGCACCGCCAAGTAGCGCATGCGTCGCCGCCACCCAGGTCGCAAGCCCGCCGCCAAGCGTGCAGACCGGCCAGTCGCTGCCCCATACGACGCGGTTCCAGCCGAAACAGCTGATCGTGTGTTCGACATAGGGGCGCAGGGTATCGACGGTCCAAGAGCCGGGGTCGGCATAGGCGACCACGCCGGAAATTTTACCGACGACGTTCGGGCGCCGCGCGATTTCCGCCATATGCTCGCGCCAGGGATGCTCACTGCTGCCCTTGATGTCGGGCACGCCGCAATGGTCGAGCACGAACTGCACGTCCGGCGCGAGATCTGCGAGTGCGATCGCCTTGGGGATTTGGTGGGGCAGAACGACAAGGTCGAAGGTCAGCCGGGTGCCGGCAAGCCGCTTGATGTTTTCGCGGAACAGCGCGCCTTCCGAAAGCTCGTCCGGCATGACGTGGAGCACACGCCGAAAACCCTTGACGAAGGGATCGCCGCGCTGGTGCTCGAGATAGGCGGCAAAGCTCGGCGCTTCCGGTCGGCAGGAGGCGATTGCCCCGCGCAGCAAACTATCCCTCTGTTGTGACAGCGCTTTCACATGGCTGGTTTCGGCCTCGATGTCAGCCGGATCGACATCGACCTCCATGTGCAACGCACCCTCTATGCCGGCGCGGCGAGCCTGGGTTGCATATTCGTCATGGGAAAAATCGCGGTTGAGCGCCGGCACGCCGGAGAGCCAGGGATAGCGCAGCGCCGACTGGTCGATCAGGTGCAGATGGGTATCGAAGATCATGACGGTGCGCTCCTCCTCCGGCGTTACAAAATCATCTCGCGGAGAAATCTTTCATTCAAATAAGAATTCACTTCGCCTGCCTGACCGTTGATCCCGCCAGTTGCGAGAGCTTTTCGGTCGCCGCCAGCAACAGCTCTATCGTCCTGGTGATATCGGGCGCCTTGGGTGCGTTGACCAGGGTTATGTAGGGGATCGACAGCGCGGCGATCGCATTACCGTCCGACCCCAGCACCGGAGTGGACAGGTTGAACACACCGGCGGTCTGCATGGACGCCATCATCTCATAGCCCCGATCACGAATCTGATCGAGGCGGGCAAAGAATTCCGGCGACTGAGGCGGCTTGTCGGTGCTCCGCAGATGTTCGGAGATCATCATCTGCCGCTCTTCCGGTGAGCGGAACGCCAGCAACACATGTCCGGAGCCGGTGTCGAACAGGCTGATATGCGAGCCGACGCGTATCGAGATGCCCCAATAGTCCGGCGCCTCCTGCTGCGCGATCACCACAGCAGAACCGCGGTCGAAGACGACTAGCTGGTTTGCCTGCTGCGAGGTTTCGGCAAGTTCACGCATCAGCGGTGTCGCGTAGGAAACCAGCCGCCGCACCGGCGCGTGCAGCTGCGCCAGACCAAACAGCTTGAGCGTCAGCGAATAACGGTCACCGTCGGGCCGCGTGACATAGCCACGTCGCACCAGCCGATCCAGCATGCGGTAGAATTCGTTGGGGCTGCGGTCGAGCTTCTTTGCGATTTCCGCCTGCGTCAGGCCGCCGTCGACGCCCGCCAGAAGCTCGAGGATGTCGAGCCCCTTGTCCAGCGCCGGGGCACGATACCGGTCATCGTCCTCGTCCTCCGCCATCGTCACTCCCCAGTGAATTTTGGTTTTCATATACGCACACTGACCCGCATCCGGAAAGAACTTTCAACTTGACGACTGCATAAATGTTTTGTTTGTATATGAATGAAGCGCTGTAAGTCGGGTCGATACGAGTTCGCCGACACAGGCCTTTGGGAGGAATCAAATGACCAGACTATTTTACGGCCTGTCGGCCGGCGTAGCGCTGCTTGCACTTGGTGCGGGCGCTGCTTTTGCTGCCGAACTGCCCGGCAAGTTCGACGGCGTCACCATCGACGCCAAGCTGATCGGCGGCCAGCAATATGAAGGGCTCTACGCGCGCATCGGCGAATGGGAAAAGCTGACCGGCGCCAAGGTCAACGTGATCTCGAAGAAGAACCACTTCGAGCTCGACAAGGAAATCAAGTCGGACATCGCGTCCGGCAGCATCAACTGGTGCGTCGGCTCGAACCACTCGTCCTTTGCACCGCAATATCCTGATATCTACACCGATCTCAACGCGCTGCTGCCCAAGGAGGAGATCGACGCCTTCGTGCCGTCGACGATCAAGGCCTCGACGCTCGACGGCAAGCTGGCGATGCTGCCGCGCGCGCAGTTCGACGTCTCAGCGCTCTACTACCAGAAGAGCCTCTATCAGGACGAAGCCAAGAAGGCCGCCTACAAGGCCAAGTATGGCGCGGAGCTGGTGCCGCCCGACACCTGGGACGAGGTCGCCCAGCAGGCGGAATTCTTCGCCAGCCCGCCGGATTTCTATGGCACCCAGTTCGCCGGCAAGGAAGAGGCGATCAACGGCCGCTTCTACGAGATGCTCATTGCCGAGGGCGGCGAGTATCTCGACAAGGACGGCAAGCCCGCCTTCAACTCGGAGGCCGGCGTGCGCGCGCTCGACTGGTTCGTCAATCTCTACAAGGCCAAGGCGGTGCCAGCCGGCACCACCAACTATCTCTGGGACGATCTCGGCCAGGGCTTTGCCTCCGGCACGGTCGCGATCAACCTCGACTGGCCGGGCTGGGCAGGGTTCTTCAATGACCCGAAGTCCTCGAAGGTCGCCGGCAATGTCGGGGTGAAGGTGGCGCCGAAGGGTTCGGCCGGCATTCGCACCGGCTGGTCGGGGCATCATGGATTTTCAGTCACCGAAAACTGCGCCAGCAAGGAAGCTGCGGCATCCCTGGTCTGGTTCCTGACCAACGAGGACAGTCAGAAGCTTGAAGCAGCAAGCGGACCACTGCCGACCCGCACCGCGGTGTGGGACTGGGACATCCAGCAAGCGGCCGGCGATCCTTACAAGGCGGAAGTGCTGGCTGCTTTCCAGGAACAGGCAAAGCACGCTTTCGCCGTACCGCAGACGCCTGAATGGATCGAAATCTCCAACGCCGTCTATCCCGAGTTGCAGGCGGCCATCCTCGGCGACAAGACCTCCAAGCAGGCTCTGGACGACGCTGCCGCCAAGGCCACCCAGATCCTCGAAGACGCCGGCAAGCTTTGACATCTTCCCATGGGGGCGCTGCGCTTATCGAAGAGCGGCGCCCCTAACTTTTTGAACCATGCGCAACACGCTTTGTCTTGATCCCAGTTCGCCGATGGCGGCCTTCGGTGTCCGGGCACCAACCAGAACCGGATCGACATGAAAGGCTGGAGACCCTCGCCGCCATTGCTGCTCCTGCTTCCGGCGGTCATCGTGCTGGCGGCGGTGGTGGTCTTGCCGCTGCTGCTTTCGCTCTACTCCAGCTTTACGCCGTTCCGGCTGACCAGGCCGGAGACACTCTGGGTCTTCATCGGCGCGCGCAACTACCTCAACATCCTGAGCAACGGGGATTTCTGGATCGCCTTCGCCCGCACCGTTGTGCTGCTGACGGTGGCGCTCAATCTGGAAATGCTGATCGGGCTCGGGCTGGCTTTGCTGGTGGAGAAAGCGTCGCGCGGACAGCGGATCTTGCGCACCATCATGATGTTTCCAATGATGTTTTCGCCGATCCTGGTCGGCTTCCAGTTCAAATTCATGTTCAACGACAATATCGGCCTGGTGAACAACGCCCTGCAGGCGCTCGGCCTGACCGACCGCGCCATCCCGTGGCTGATCGACGGCAACCTCGCCTTCATCGCCATCCTCACCGCCGAGATCTGGTCATCGACTTCCGTGTTCGCGATCCTGATCCTTGCCGGGCTGCTGGCGATGCCGCGCGAACCGGTCGAGGCGGCCCGTGTCGACGGCTGCACGCCGTGGCAGACATTCCGCTATGTCACCTGGCCGTTCATCATGCCGTTTGCCTTCATCGCCATGACCATTCGTTCGCTCGACGTGGCGCGCGCCTATGACATCGTCAAGATCATGACCGACGGCGGCCCTGCCGGCCGCACCGAACTCGTCTGGACGCTGGTCGCCCGCACAGCCTACAGCGATGCCAGGATGGGCATGGCCAACGCCATGGCCTATTTCTCGATCCTGCTGTCGATCCTGTTCACCGTTTATTTCTACCGCAAGCTCGCCGCGGCGCGCACGCAGATCGCTGCGGAGTGGTGAGGATGGACCAGAACAGCCTGCATCGCGTCCGCAACAAGGCGCTCGGCATCGCTCACGGCGTCGGACTGTTCCTGGCCATGCTGGTCATCTGCCTGCCCGGCATCTGGATCGTGCTGTCGTCGCTGCGGCCGACCGTCGAGATCATGGCCAAGCCGCCGGTGTGGATCCCGCAGCAACTTTCGCTCGACGCCTACATCGCCATGTTCAGCGGCATCGGCAAGGGCGGCATCCCGGTGCTCGACTATTTTCGCAATTCGCTGATCATCTCGGTGACTTCGACGGTGATCGCGATCGCCATCGGCATGGCCGGCGGCTATGCCTTTGCGCGATATCGCTTCCGCGCCAAGTCGGCGATGTTCCTCGGCCTGATGCTGACGCGCACGGTGCCCGGCATCGCGCTGTCGCTGCCGCTGTTCTTCGTCTTTGCACGGCTCGGCATCATCGACACGCATTTCGGCCTGATCCTCGTCTATGTCGCGCTCAACGTGCCCTTCACCATCTGGCTGATTGACGGCTTTTTCCGCCAGGTCCCGAAAGATCTCGCCGAGGCGGCGCAGATCGACGGCTGCACGCGCTGGCAGGCCTTCTGGCAGGTCGAGTTTCCGCTTGCTGGGCCTGGCATCGCCTCAGCCGGCATCTTTGCCTTCCTTACTTCCTGGAACGAGTTCGCGCTGGCCTCGCAGCTGACGCGCTCGATCAACTCCAAGACCCTGCCGGTCGGCCTGCTCGACTATACGGCCGAGTTCACCATCGACTGGCGCGGCATGTGCGCGCTGGCCGTGGTCATGATCATACCGGCGCTCACGCTTACCTTCATCGTCCAGAAACACCTCGTCGGCGGCCTCACCTCCGGCGCGGTGAAAGGCTGACATGGCAACCGTATCCCTGAAGAAACTCACCAAAAGCTACGGCCCGGTTGCGGTCGTGCACGGCATCGACCTCGAGGTCGCCGACCGCGAGTTCATCGCGCTGGTCGGTCCGTCCGGCTGCGGCAAGTCGACAACCCTGCGCATGATCGCCGGCCTCGAGGACATCAGCGATGGGGTCATCGAGATCGGCGGCCGCATGGTGAACGACCTGCCCCCGCGTTCGCGCAACATCTCGATGGTGTTCCAGTCTTATGCGCTCTACCCGCACATGACCGTGCGCGAAAATCTCGGCTTCTCGCTGAAGATCGCAGGCGCGGCGAAAGAGGAAATGGACCGCCGCGTCGCCGAGGCGTCCGGCATTCTCGGCCTCGATCAATTGCTCGACCGCCGGCCGTCGCAGCTGTCGGGTGGGCAGCGCCAGCGCGTCGCCATGGGTCGCGCCATCGTCCGCGATCCCGACGTCTTCCTGTTCGACGAACCGCTTTCCAATCTCGATGCCAAGCTTCGGACACAGATGCGCACCGAGATCAAGAAGCTGCACGCCAAGGTCAAGTCGACAGTGATCTACGTCACCCATGACCAGGTCGAAGCGATGACGCTCGCCGACCGCATCGTCATCATGCGCGACGGCTTCATCGAACAGGTCGGCACGCCCGACGAAGTCTTCCGCCGGCCGCAGACGCGCTTCGTTGCCGGTTTTATCGGCTCGCCGCCGATGAATCTGCATGAGGCTGCGATCGACGACGGACAGCTGCTGTT
>NZ_SUEO01000055.1:17451-30105 GCF_004962925.1 Mesorhizobium sp.
CCCAGCCAGTTCAAGGCCAATGTCGGAATCGGCGACAAGGTGGTGTTCGGCCTCAGGCCAGACGATATCTATCCAACAGGACATGGCATCAGCTCCGGTGAAGATGTCGATGTGCATCAGCTGGAATTGCCGGTGACCGTCACCGAACCGCTTGGCAACGAGACGCTGGTGTTCGCCGAATTCAACGGCAGCGACTGGGTGTCGCGAATGCTCAATCCGAAACCACTCAAGGCCGGCGACCGGGTGAAAATGAGCCTGGACCTGTCGCAGGCCCATCTGTTTTCTGCCGATACCGGCAAGACATTGCGAGGTTAACGTCATGGCAAAAATCGAAAAAGTCGAACTGCGGATGGTCGACCTGGTGCCGAAGGTTAAGCGCACCGACGCCATTCAGAGTTTTGTCAGCCAGGAAACGCCGATCGTCACCATCACCGACGCCGACGGCGCGGTCGGCACCGGCTACAGCTACACGATCGGCACCGGCGGCTCCTCGGTGATGCGGCTCCTGGCCGATCACCTTGCGCCGCGGCTGATCGGCCGCGACGCCGACATGATCGAGGCGATCTGGCACGAGCTCGAATTCGCCACCCACGCGACGACGATCGGCGCGATCACGGCAATAGCGCTCGCGGCCATCGATACGGCGCTGTGGGATCTGCGGGCGAAGAAAAAGGGCCTGCCGCTGTGGAAACTCGCCGGCGGCGCCAAGGACCGCTGCCCGCTCTACACGACCGAAGGCGGCTGGCTGCACATCGAGACCGAGGCGCTGGTCGAGGACGCGCTGGCCGCCAAGGCCAAGGGTTTTCGCGGCTCAAAGGTCAAGATCGGCAAGCCGCACGGCTCCGAGGATCTCGCCCGCCTGACAGCGGTGCGCCAGGCAGTCGGCTCATCCTACGAAATCATGACCGACTGCAACCAGGGCTTTTCGGTAGACGAGGCGATCCGCCGGGCGGAGCGGCTGCGCGACCTCGACCTCGCCTGGATCGAGGAACCGTTGCCGGCCGATGACATAGACGGCCATGTGCGGCTGTCAAATGCGACGTCGACGCCGATCGCCATCGGCGAGTCGCTCTATTCGATCCGGCATTTCCGCGAATATATGCAAAAAGGCGGCTGCTCGATCGTGCAGGTCGATGTCGGCCGCATCGGCGGCATCACGCCGTGGCTGAAGGTCGCGCATGCGGCCGAGGCCTTCGACATCCCGGTCTGCCCGCATTTCCTGATGGAACTGCATGTCAGCCTGACCTGCGCCATTCAGAACGGCCGATATGTCGAGTATATTCCCCAGCTTGACGACCTGACCGGCAACAAGATGCGCATCGAGGACGGACACGCACTGGCGCCGGACGAGCCCGGGATCGGCATCGACTGGGATTGGGACGCCGTCAAGGCAAAGAGCATCGCGGAATTCACCACGGCGATAACAAAATAGGGAGCCGGACATGCAGCGGATGGGAATGGTGCTCGGCCTCAAGCCGGAAAAGGTCGCCGAGTATGTGCGGCTTCACGCTGCCGTCTGGCCTGAGGTACTGGCCATGATTTCCGCCTGCAACATCAGGAATTATTCGATCTATCTCAAGGAGCCGGAGCACCTGCTGTTCAGTTATTTCGAATATCACGGCACCGACTATGCCGCCGACATGGCGAAGATGGCCGCCGATCCCAAGACGCAGGAATGGTGGGCGCTCTGCATGCCTTGCCAGGAGCCGCTGCCGACCCGCAAGGAGGGCGAGTGGTGGGCATCGATGGACGAAGTCTTCCATCATGACTGATGGGGTTTTCGATCCTACGTCGCTCTCCCAGTCCTGGGCGAAGCCATCGAAGCCGAGGCCGATCGTTATTTTCGGCGCCGGCTCGATTGTCGACGATGCGCATTTCCCAGCCTACGGGAAAGCCGGCTTCCAGGTCGCCGGAGTTTTCGATCCCGACCACGCCAAGGCAGAAAAAATAGCGGCAAAATGGGGCGTCACCGCTTACCGGTCGGCCGAGGAAGCCGCGGCGATCAAGGACGTCGTCTTCGATCTGGCGACGCCGCCGGCTCATCATGCCGGCGTGCTCAGGGCGTTGCCTGACGGCGCCGTAGCGCTGATCCAGAAGCCGATGGGCAGCGATCTTAGCGAGGCGACCGAGATCCTCGAAATCTGCCGCTCAAGAAACCTGAAGGCCGCAGTGAATTTCCAGCTCCGCTTTGCGCCGATGATGCTGGCGCTGAAGGATGCGATCGCCAAGGGCTGGCTGGGCGAAGTGGTTGATTTCGACGCGTGGCTGGCGCTGGCGACGCCTTGGCAACTTTGGGAATTTCTGCTGAAGGCGCCGCGCGTCGAGATTGCCATGCATTCGATCCATTATCTCGATCTGATCCGGCAATTGCTCGGCGATCCCCGGGGCATTCACGCCAAGACGCTCGGCCATCCCAATCACAAGGTTGCGCAAACGCGCACCAGCGCGATTCTCGACTATGGCGATACCGTGCGCTGTGCGCTGTCGATCAACCACGATCATAAATTCGGTCGCAGGCATCAGGCCTGTGAGTTCCGCATTTGTGGCACCGAGGGCGCCGCCTACCTCAAGCTGGGGCTCAACCTCGACTATCCGCGCGGCGAGCCTGACATCCTTGAAATCTATCCCAAGGGCGGCTCCGACTGGATTACGGTGCCGCTCGTCGGCGAATGGTTTCCGGACGCCTTTGTCGGCCGCATGGCCAATGTCCAGCGCTACGCATCAGGCGAGGACACCGAGCTTATCAGTTCCGTCGAGGACGGCTGGAACACCATGGCGCTGGTCGAAGCCGCCTACCGATCGAGCGCAGCGCCGGCAACACCGATCGCGGCGAGGCCCTGACATGGAGCAGACGATCTATTTCGAGGACTATCAGATCGGCTCGTCGCGCATGACCAATGGGCGCACCATCACCGAGACCGACTTCGTCGTTCATGCCGGCCATACCGGCGATTTTTTTCCCCACCACATGGACGCCGAGTTCATGAAGACGACGCCGTTCGGCCAGCGCATCGCCCATGGCACGCTGGTCTTCTCGGTCGGCGTCGGGCTGACGGCAAGCGTCATCAACCCGGTCGCCTTCTCCTATGGCTACGATAGGTTGCGCTTCATCAAGCCGGTGTTCATCGGCGATACGATCAAGACCCGCACCACCATCTCGGCCAAGGAAGACGACCCGAAGCGGCCGGAGTCGGGCCGGGTCATCGAGCGTTGCGAGGTGATCAACCAGCATGGCGACGTGGTCCTGGCGGCCGACCACATCTACATCGTCGAGCGCCGCAACAAGCCGGACAGCGCTTCGAACTCAGGTTGACAAAAAGCGCTGCAAGGGACGACGCCGAAACCTGAAACAAAAAACCCGCCTCGTCGGCGGGTCGTTGGCGCAAATCAGCACTATGTATAAATTCCTAGCATAACTGCCGTCACATGTCAAGTTAAAACTACCCACGGTTGCAAGTCGCTTCAGCTTTGCGCCGCGGCGGCGCCGACTTCGAGAATTGGTCACACCCGGTTGACCGGATAGACCGGCTTCCCGCCGCGCAGGACCGATGCGACATCGGCAAACACCTTATTGCGAACCTCGGCGTAAGACTGGGTCGAGTAGTGCGCCGCGTGTGGACTGACCAGGACGCTGTCCAGCGCCAGCAGCGGATTGTCGGGCGAAGGCGGCTCCTGCTCGAATGTATCGATGCCGGCGCCTGCCAAATGGCCGCGCCGGATCAAATCCGCCAACGCGACTTCGTCGACCAGCCCGCCACGGGATACGTTGATGAGCATCGCCCCTTCCTTCATGCGTGACAGGGCTTCAGCCGACATGATGTTTCTGGTCTCCGGGGTAGCAGGAATATGCAGTGAGACGATGTCGGCCCTGGCAAGCAGCTCATCGAAGCCGACCGGTTCAGCACCACCGACCGTGATGCGCTCCGCCGGCATATGCGGGTCGTACGCGATGACATGATAGCCGAAGACCCGCGCCCGCTCGGCAGTCAGGCGTCCGATCTGGCCGAAGCCGATCAGGCCGAGAATCTGCCTGTCCGGCCGCGTGATGCCGGCGCCGTCGGTCATTGCGGCCCAGCGGCCGGCGCGGACTGCGCTGTCGAACTGTTTCAGCCTGCGCGTCAGGGCCAGGATCAGGGCCATGGCATGGGTGCTGACCTCCACCAGATTGGCGTCCGGCACATAGGTTACCTGAACACCGGCACGGCTGGCGGCCTCGATGTCGATCGAGTCTAGGCCTACGCCGAACCGTCCGATGACCTTGAGGTTCTTCAGTTCCGCCAGCACGCGAGCCGTGATCGGCTCCCGCAATATCATCAATGCGTCGGCGTCACGGCACTGTTCGATCAGGGCATCTTCGGTAAGGAGCGTCTTTTCGATAAACTCGGCGTTCAAGCCGTCGAGGTAGCGCAGCTGCTCTTCCTCGACTGACAACACGCCGTCGGTCTTGATTATCTTCATGCCAAACTCATGCTATCAGGCGCTGCGCGCGGAGGCGGCACCGGCGGCAAGGCCGGCGCCGAGAAACATCGTGTCGCTGGCCAGCATGTAGAAACTGATGCCGTGCTTCGACCATTTGCCGACATCATCCGCCGACGGACGAAAGATGCCGACGGCCTTGCGGGCCGCGCGCGCCGCGGCCGCGATCCTGATAATCGCGGCATTGAGTTTGTCCTGGCCGGCCGGCCCCATGGCGTCGATCGAGACCGACAGATCGCCGGGACCAATGAAGATCACGTCGACGCCGTCGACCTGGACAATGTCGTCGATGTTGGCGAGACCTTCGGCCGTCTCGACCTGGATCGCGACCGTCAGGACATCGTTGGCCGACTTGAGGTAGTCCGGAATCCTGTACCCATAGCCGGCGGCTCGGCCTGGACCAACGCCGCGTGCGCCGACAGGCGGGTAACGGCAGGCCATGACCGCCATGCGCGCTTGCTCGGCCGTCGAGACGCGCGGCACCAGGACGCCTGACGCACCGGCGTCGAGCGCGGCCGCAATCCACTCCGGCGTGTGGCCGGGCACACGCACCATCGCGGGAACCTTGTGGACATCGGCGGCGCGGACCAGATCCTCAAGCCGTTCGCGGCCAATCTGCGAATGCTCCCAGTCGATGCACAGGAAATCGATCCCGCTTGCGGCCGCCACTTCGACTGCCACCGGATGCGGGATGGCGCAGAAAGTGCCGATGAGGCGATCGAGAGAGACGCATTTTTTTCGAAAGTCGTACATGAAATCTCCAAAGATTTTTGGGCGTCGGCAAAAACTCTTCGCGCTACGAAGCGGTGGCCCGTGGCAAGGAATGCACGGCTTCCGTCGACATCGGAAAGTGCAGGCTGCCGCCTGAAAAGGGTGGGAAGGTCTTGTAGTCGGCGCGCATCTCCAGCCGTGCCGGCGATTGCAATGCGTGCGTCAGCGCTGCAGGACTGTCGAACATGACCCGGTTGCGCTGCATATGGTCGACCCGCGGCCAGGGCAGCGAGCCGCACCAATCCAGCCGCGACAGAACCTCGATGTGGCGAATGCCGGGGAAGCCCCGCATCAATTGCGGATGATGCGTCACATAGTGGTAGAGCCAGCTATTCATGTCTTCGGCCGGCCCGGGGTAGTGGACAAGATAGCTGCAGGGCAGCCCAGACGTCTTGACGCCAGCGTCATCGACGGGGAACGGACGCACGCACATTGCCTGCTGCGTCGGCCTCGAACCGGCGATGCTCGACAACACGCCCGGTGCGGTAAGCGCCTGCAGATGACCAGACGGCGCGAGCGCTGCCTCCATGTCCGCTAGCTCGTCGAAATAGAGCTGGAGGCCAAAGACCGGCGGTGGGCCATCCTTGTTGAACATGTCCGTCGCCACTTCGGGCAGGTAGATGTTTGCAAGCGCAAGACCTGGCGTTGTCGCGATCAGGCGCCGCACAGCGTCGACGTCTTCACGGGCGATGGCCAGGCTTGCCGGGAGGTCGTCATGGAAGAAAGCGAGATAGGCAAAGCGCATGTGGACACCTGCTGGGTTCGGCTAGATCAAATTCGGAAGGAAGAGGGCGATCTGCGGAAAGAGGACAATCAGCAGGATCAGCAGAAGCGTCAGTGCGATGTAGGGCGCCGCGGACATGGCAACCGTTTTGAGCGACGTGCCTTTCGGTGCAACGCCGATCATGATGAACAGCAGCAGACCAAAGGGCGGCGTGGTGAAGCCGACCTCGTAGGCGAGCAGCAGGATCAGCCCGAACCACACGGGATCGTACCCGAATTGCTGGGCGATCGGCAGGAAGATCGGCAGCGTGATCAGCATCATCGAGACCTGATCCATGAACATGCCGAGCAGCAGGATGACGAGCACCATCATGAGCAGCATGGGATACGGTCCAAGATCGTAGCCCACGATGAACTGGATAAAGCCGTTTGACGCGCCGGAGAAGGCGAATATCTGCGAGAACGTTGTCGAAGCCGAGATGATCAGGAAGGTCATGCCCGTGACCTTCATCGCATCGTCCAGTGACTTCCAGACAACCGACCAGCTGAACCTTCTGTAGACAAACAACAGCGCGAAGACGGCGGCACATCCGAGCCCTGCCGACTCCGTCGGCGTCGCTATTCCAAGGATGATCGTGCCGACCACCATGAACACGATGACGCTCATCGGAATGATGTTGACGGCGACCGCCCTCACCTTCTCGGCCGCACGAACGGCGGGCACCGGATAGTGCGGAGCGGCGTCCGGATCGATCTTCGTCTGTGCGAAGATCAGCGTCGCGTACATGACGACGAGAAGCAGTCCAGGCAGAGCCCCTGCTATGAGCAGCGCGCCAACGTCGATCTGGGCAAGCGAGCCAAGCAAGACAGCCAGCGAGGAAGGCGGGATGATGACGGCAAGGCTTCCGGCGCCAAGCACCGGTCCGTAGGCCATGTGTGGCTTGTAGCCCCGCTTCAGCATCTCGGGCACCATCAGCGAGCCCATCATGCCGGTGTTGGCGAGGCTCGACCCTGACAGCGCAGAAAAGATCGTGCCGGCGGCGAGCACGACATAGGCAAGACGTCCCCGCAGATTGCCGATGCACAGGTCGAGCGCGTAGATGACTTTCTCGCCGAGACCGGAGCGGAAGAACAGGCTGCCCATGACGAGGAACATCGGCAGCGGCGCAAGCGCATAGGTCGAGACGGCGTCAGAGAAGTTGGCGACCATCTGCGTCACGCCGATCGAACCGCCGAAGAACAGGTACAGCCCGATCACATTGGTGACGAAAAACGCGAAGGCGACCGGCAGCCCAAGGCCCATCAACACAAGGATGGCGCCAACGAGCACGGCGAATGGAAACAGCCAGGCCATCGGTCAGAGCCCTTCCATTTCCAGAGGATCGAGCGTGTACAGCGTGTCATGGCCGAGCAGGTATCTGAGCCATTCCAGCGCCGAGAGGTAGAAGGCGAGCGTGATGGGCAGAAAGACCAGCCATTTCGGCATGTCGAAACTGCGCGTCTCATACTCGCCGCCCGACACGGCGCTTATCAGGGAAGAGAGTGCGACGCTGCCAAGGTAGAGGCTGACGCCAATGCAGGCGAGATAGACCAGCTTTTCAAGCACCGCCCGAGCCCGCACAGGCAGCGCCTTGCGCAGGAACTCGACGAAGACATGGCCCTTGCTGTGGACCAGCCAAGGCATCGGCAGAAATGCCGCGTAGAGCAGACCATATTCCGTCGCAGACACCGCCCAGGCAAGCGGTCTTAGGCCCAGATTGCGGACGCAAACATCAGCGACCACCGCGACAATGATGAGACCAAGCACCACCTTTGCCGCCGCGGCCAGCGCAAGGCTCAGCTTCCCAATCGCTGCAAACAAACTGTCCATTCCTGACGACCCTCATGCCAGCTTTGACAGGGGCGCACGAGGGCGCCCTCCGCTCGGGCTACTGAAAGAATTTCTTCAACTGCTCGATGTTGCTGGGATCGCGTTTGGTCATTCTTGCCCAGCTCGCCTGCGTGGCAGCCGACAGGAATTTGTCGCGGCCAGTGCCAGTCAAGCTGACCACCTTCTGCCCGCCGTCGATCATCGCCTGCGCCTGCTTTTCGGACTCGGCAAGATTGGCATCGTAACTCGCGCGCTCGTATTCGACGGCCGTATCGGCAAGCAGCTTCTGTGCCTCGGGCGACAGCGCGTCCCATTTGGCCTTGTTGATCGAGACCAGCACATCGGTTTTGAAGAATTGCGGATCGACGCGGTATTTGGTGAATTTGTCCCAGCCGAAGGACGAATAGCCAAACACGGTGTAGGCGTTGGCATTGACGACGCCGCGCTCGAGCGAGGTGTAGACGTCCCCCGGCGCTTGCACGATGACGGTTGCGCCCAAGGATTCGAGGAAATCACGATAGAGCGGCGACGAGCGGATCTTCAGACTGCTCCAGTCGATGCTGCCTTCGTCATTGAGCTTAGGTTCGTCGATGGTGAAGACGTTGAAGCCTGACCCCGCATCGACATGCGCCAGCAGATGAACATTGGCCTTCTTCTCGAAAATTCTGCTGATGAAATCCCAGCCGCCATTCTCGCGAACCTCCCAGGGCGTCTTCGTCGATGCAGAGAAAACCTCGCCTTCGGGAACGAGCTCCAGGAACTGACCTGCCGGCGTATCGATCACGTCGATCAGGCCGCTCTTGAGCGCCGCACCCTGCTGAATCGGCGGAATGACCTCCGGCCCGCCACGCACATTGATCTGAACCACGCCTTTGCCCTTTTCGTTCACCTTCTGAACGAACTTCAGGAAACTCTGTGCGTAGCCGTTCTGCGTCGGCGTAAAATGCACAGCGTTGAGGACGACCTCTTCGGCCGTTGCGATACCCGCTACACCCGACATGAGTGCAGCCAGAACAAGGGACTTCCAAATGCGCATTGCCGTACTCCCTCTGATAGATCACTTCGCTTATGTTGGGCCCACGATCGGGCCGACTGAAATTGCAATCGCTGCGCCGCCACGTGAACGGCAGTCAGGCATCATCTCCTACTGTCAGGAACCGTCCATGCGCGTAGAACACCGGCGATCGGTCAGCGCGATCCAGCGCGACCGCCGAGACGACGCCGATGACAATCATATGCGACGCCCGCACAATAATTTCGGCCACCCGGCATTCGAACATTGCCCGCGCGCCGACAAGCAAGGGCGCGCCGGTTTCGCCGCGCACCCATGATCCGGACGAGAACCGCGCGACGCCCTTGGCTTTGGTCATGCCGCCAAAGGCACGCGCGACATTCTCCTGGTCGCCGGCAGGAAGGTTGACGGAAAACGGCAAGCCTTCGCGAATGGCCGAAGCAAAGGTGCTGCTGCAGTTGACGCAGGCCAGCAGCGAAGGCGGCTCGGCACTGAATGAGCAGACGGCCGTCGCCGTGATGCCGCAAAAGCCGATCTCGTCATGCTCCGCCGCGAGGATGGCGACCGAGCCCGCCACAGCCCGCATCGCCTGCTTGAAGGCGCGCGGATTGATGGCGTCGTGCCCATGCACCCATGGCGTCGGAATGGCGGCCGCCGGCATCAATTTACGCGAAGCCCGGCCTGGCGCATCAGCGGCAGCACGCGGTCACAGAAGAAGGGCAATTCGTAGGTGTAGTTGACGAATGTGAGGGCGGCGCCGGAATAACCCTGGTCCATGATCTCAGTGAGATCGTCGACGATCTTTTCCGGCGTGCCGATGAGCGGAAACGTTCCAGCACCGCCGGCGAACCTTTGCCGATATTCGGTGAAGGCCTTCGCGTCATGCGAGTTCGCGAATTCCTTCTTCTTGCGCATATGTTCGTCGACGGCGCCCTCGTCCGCGCATTCAAGCGCGTAGTGCCGGTAATAGTCCTCGGCTTCCTGCTGGGTCTCCCGGCAGACGACGTGGCAGACCGTGTAGACGCCGACTTCGCGTCCGACCTCAGCTGCTCGGTTGGTGATGTCGACGACATGGGCGCGGCCATCGGCAATTTCGGAAAAAGTCGAGAACAGGTAGTCGCAGTGGCGCGCCGCATAGTTGCGGCCCGGTGCGCCGAAGGCGGCATTCATGGTCACCGGGCGCGGCGCCTGCAGGCTTGGCGGGCGGCTGACGACCCCCTTCAGATCATAGAACTCGCCGCCGAAGTCGAACGGCTCCCTGGATTGGTAGGCACGCTCGATGATGTTGATCCACTCTTCGGCCTGATCGTAGGTCCGATCGCCGACCGTCTGGCCGAACATGGCGAACTCGTCCGGGTTCCAGCCGCAGACAATGTTCAAGCCGGCACGCCCGTTGGAAATATGGTCGACCGTGGCCAGGGCTTTTGCAGCCTGCAGCGGATGAACCAGCGGTACATGCACCGTCATGAACAGACCGATGTTCTGCGTGGCAACGGCGAGACCCGCTGCCCAAGTGAAAGTCTCGAACGACCACTCCCGCACATGCGTCAAACCGCCGAAGCCGCGCCAGCGGGCGATCGGCAGTAGAAACTCCAGGCCGGCGCGATCGGCGATGCAGGCAGAGTTGAGGTTGTCTTCCCAGCGGGCGCGCCAGCGCTCGGGAACGGTGGTCATTGCGAGGCCGCCATCGGCGTTCATCGAAAAGACGCCGAGCTTGAACCTGTTCGGCCCTTTCAGCGGATGCTGCTTTCTGATCATGATTTTCCCTGCCGTGGGATGATCGCAGCTTCATCGTTGAACTGTTGCAACGGTGGGCTCAGCTTCATGAAACGCTCCTCGGCGTTCTGGATGAAGTGGGTCATGCGGTCGTAGGCCGCGACGGCGTCGCGCTTGACGAACGCCTCGTAGATTGCGCGCATGCCGGCCACGATGACGGCCTGCGTCGGCTGGTGCGACAGCGTCTTTAACCGGACGACGAGCACGTGGTCGGCGAAGCGGGCAATCGTTTGGGAAAGGCGGTCGTTCTCGACGGCGCCGAGCCAACAATTCCTGAATGCCGAATTGGCCTGGAAAAAGAGGGCGGCATCGCCGGCGGCGGCGGCTGCTTCTGCCTCCTGAAGCGCGGCTGCCAGCGTCTTGAGGCCAGCGGCGTCAAGTGTCCGTGCGGCGTGCGCGGCCGCCCGTGGTTCGAGCAGGCGGCGGACCTCGAAAATGTCAGCGACATCCGTCGCGGTAAGCGTGGGCAGTGTGAAGCCGCGCGTCGTGCCGACGAGATAGCCTTCATGCACCAATTGCATCAACGCATCGCGGACAGGCATTCTGGAGATGCCAAGCTGGGCGGCAATATCGACATCGACGAGCTTCTGGCCAGGCGCCAGTTCGCCGCGCTGTATCGTCAGGCGGACCTGCTGATAGACCTGGGCACGCAGATTGCCCTCGCCAACCCGTTTGAACTCTATCGGTTCCGCCATCCACGCCTTCCCATGCGAAGATTTCGTATATGGTTCGGGCTGTGTTCTCGCGGTCGTCCCGTTTGAAATGCAGCCACATGTCGGCTGAATTCGACCCGTCAGCCATGTTCCCGGCCCAAGTGGAGCATAGGCTGGATCACCTGGCAAGATATTTTAAGTCTATAATGTATACTGTTTGGATTCACGCTCGGAGGAGCAGCAGCGGAACGGCGTTTATCCCTGCTATCGCCATGAAAGAGCGGGGCGCACCGACAGGCGATCGGCTTGCGCAGGGCTTCAGCGGTCCCGCCACGTCGATGGCCGCTTGCTCTGCGGGACCGGTTCGTCGAGCGGAGGCAAGCCCGAGAGGGCCGCTTCGGTCATTCGGTTACTTGCTCGTGGAGCCTCGCCTCGGCCGGCGGACGGCTCTCACCTTGCCGCTGTTTCCACCGCCGCAGAAGAACTGATCGCCGCCATCGGACTCGAGCCCCGATACGCCTGTTCCAGGCGGCATCTCAAGCTTCTCCAGAACCTTTCCCGTTTCAGGATCTATCCGCCTGACGTCGCTTTCGTCACCTTCCCAGGTGCCGTGCCAGAGTTCGCCGTCGACCCAGGTGACCCCGGTGACGATACGGTTGGAATCGATTGTGCGAAGAATTGCCCCTGTCTGGGGATCGATCTGATGGATTTTGCGACCGCGATTCTGCCCCACCCAAAGTGTCCCTTCGGCCCAGGCGAGCCCGGAGTCGCCGCCGCCACCAGGGGCCGGGATCGTGGCCAGCACTTGGCCGGTCTTCGGATCGATCTTCTGGATGCGATCTTCGGCGATCTGGAACAGGTGCTGACCGTCGAAGGCTGTTCCCGCGTGGGCGGCGACATCGATCGAGCGCACCGTCTCACCGCTCGCGGGATCGAAGGCGTTCAGTCTGTCTCCCGACGCAAACCAGACGTGCTGACCGTCGAACGTAACACCAGCCACCTGGTCGGCACCAGGAAAGGGGCCATATTCGCGGAGGATTTCGGCTGCAGATCGTTTCATGCTTCTATCCTAATAACCCGACAGTGAGCCGGGGAGTAACAAGATTGTCGGGAATCCCGGCACCGGTGGGGTCATCCAACGGCGCGCTCGCCCCCGACCGAACGACTGCACCTTGCCTGCTGCCGCAAGCTGCTCGAGCGATCGCTGAACGGTGCGCGAGCTGGCTCCGAGCGCAATCGCCAGCGCCGAGCTCGACCACGACTCGCCGTCGGCAAGGAAGGCGAGCATCCCCGCATGCTGTTCTTCGACGGGCGGCGCCAACACGACGATCTCGGGCGCGCGGCGCGGCTTAAGCGCAAAGCCTCGCTTGGTC
>NZ_SUEO01000055.1:30115-30427 GCF_004962925.1 Mesorhizobium sp.
GATTTCGACCCGCAAGCGGGCGCGATGCGATTCATCGGCGTGCTTGCCGCCGAAGGCGCGGGCGACGAGCGTGCTCCTCGGCACGTCTTGGGGCCAAGCTTCACCCAGCGTTCGCGCAAGCGCGAACAAGACCGGGCGCGTCGCGAGCGAGACGATCATGCCGGCGCCCCGCACGACATTGCGGCACGCGTCCACGACGAGCGCCTCCGACCCCAGCAGCGCTTCGACATCCTCAAGCAGGAGCGGGCGTTCCTCGCCACGCGCGATCAGGCGCGCCGCGGGTGTGTTCATCACGAGGGATGCGCCTTCGAC
>NZ_SUEO01000056.1 GCF_004962925.1 Mesorhizobium sp.
CCCCAGCAGGCCGAAGAGCGCCATCACGGACAGGAGGGCGGAGGCCTTGCCGATCACCTCCGGCGGAAACAGCCGGGCCGCGAGCCACCAATAGACAAACCCAAGACCGGCCGCTGCAATCGTTCCGATCGCCAGAGCGCCGGAATTCAGAACGAGCGCGGCGCTCTTTCGAAGCTCTCGTCGGGCGCGAATAGTGGCCGTCCCGACGAGGCCTACCGGCATGATGGCTCTCCCGAACCTTGGTGCGCCGGCACCGCGGACCTGCTGGCGGTTGGGCGCAGGACGTCCCGGTAGACTTGCTCGATCCGGGTCACGACCGCTCCGGCCTTGAGGCGCCCAACCCTGGCGAGGCTTGTCGCCTCCAGGCGGGCCAGCAAGGCGCGGTCCTCCAGAAGTGTCTGCATCGCGTGGGCCAGGGCATGCGGGTCGCCGCTCGGCACGAGAAGGCCTGTTTCGCCATGATCGACTAGATCCGGCATGCCGCCGACTTCAGTTGCAACGACTGCCTTGCCGGACGCCATCGCTTCAATGATCACTGTCGCGCAGGCTTCGGGCCCCACCGATGGCAGCACGCCGAACAGTGAGCGTCGCCATGCATGCATGATGGCGGGATGCGGCCACATGCTGAGGACTCGAACGTTCGGCGGGAATTCCGTTGGCGTATCGGCGACCCGGCGCCCGATCAGGACCAGCTGCGGCGCCCGCTCCAGGCCGGCATAGGCTTGCAGGAGAACGTCAATGCCCTTGAGGCGCATCATGTCACCGACGAACAGGATGAATTCATCCCGAGGTAGCTCCCGCAGGCAGGGATCTTCCGGGCCAAGCACCCCGACATCGTCGGGCACGAAGTTGGGGATGACCTCGTAGGGGGCGCGGCCTTCGGTCAGTCCGGTGTGACGCGCCACCGCTTGGCTCACCGCGATGAAGCGGTCCACCACGCGCCGAGCGGCGAAGCTCGACGCCCAGTTGCCCAAGGTGGTCGCGGCTGCCTTCACCGCCCCGTAATGCCCTGTGGCGCAGGGTAGGCACTTGGCCGGCGCTGGGCCACTGCAGAGACGGGCGCCCAAGTGCATGAAATTCTTCTTGGCGCAGACAAGGCCGTAATCGTGGAGCGTAACCACGAGGCGTGCCCCACTCAGACCTTTGAGCGGCAGGAAGGACGCGTAGATCCAGTTATGGGCGTGGACGATGTCCGGCTCCTCCCGGGCGACCAGCCGCTTCAGGGCAAGCACCAGTTCGGGATCCGGAAAGGGCGGTGCATGGCGGCGCTCGGGATCGGTGTGGAGGCCCGACAGACGCTGGAGCGTGCCGCGCAGGCGATGCACGCGGACTGCGCCGTCCAGCTCGGTTTCGGGCGATCCGGGATGCATCAAGGTCCCGACGCTGACATGATGGCCCCGCTGTGCCAGCGCCGCGCCGAGATTGCGGACGTGCCGCTCCTCTCCCCCGATCACCGGAGGATAGAACTGCGATAGCAGCAGGATGCGCATGGTCCAGCCTCGTTTTAGATGCGCGGCACCAGCGTCGAAACGCTGCGATAGAGCCGGTTGTCTTCCGGTCGATAGAGCCGCGCCTCGGCCGTTTGGCGAGTTGCCAAGACAGGCACTGGGATTTCCCGCGCCCAGGTGTCGCCCGGCGCGATGGTGAGCGATCGAAAGATGGCATACGGTTGCCCGTCGAGGGTGATTTCTAGGTCGAATCGCTGAGGTTGAGTCTCGGCGCTCCTGATGCCGACGATGATCCGGCCGGACTCGCCACTGGCCGACGGCAACAACCAGAACGCGGTGTATTTGAATTCCCGGTAGGCCGCTTCGTCCCGGACGGCCAGCGCATAGGCTCCGGTCGCCACAAGCAGCGCTAGCATGAACGCGGCCCCCTGCCAGAGCCGGACCCGCGCCGGAGCCGGCCAGGCTGGCAGATCGGGAGTGTCGCGGCGGCCGGCGGCCACCAGTGCCGCGGCGGCCGTCACGGCCCAGAACCACACCGCCCAGCCGAGCGGCGTAAGGAAGCCTGCGGCGTTCAGGGCAAAGCCCCCAGCGATGCCGGCGGCGAGGCTTGTTCCGACCGCGTAGACGAAGTGTTGCATCGCGGAGGTTGTCCTGACGCCAATGGCCCGCAGCACCGTGTGGCCCGAGACGAGGAACACCATGGGCGCGCCCAGGGCAGTACGGACGAGCAAGCTGTCGCTGACCGCAACAGCCGCCACCGCGGCCCCCGCCCACAGGCACGCGGCCAGAAGGTCCCGCTTGCTAGAAATTCTCATGGAGTCCCCTCACGTCATAGATGACGATCCAGCCGTTGTCGTAGATGCGGGTGACGCCCTTGACGTCATTGAACTTGAGCAGCGCTGCGCCCGAGAGCGACGCTCCCTGCCGCGCTTCCCACGGCTGAAAGTAAAAGCCGAGCACCGGCGGAGCCGTGGTCAGGCGCAGGTCAATCAGCAGGAAATCGATGTCGCTTCGCGCCAAGGCCCAAAACTCGTCGGGCCCCAATCTCTCGGCCTCGAATATGCGCGCGGGATCGACACCTGCGACAATGGTGACCCTGACGTCCTGCCGGCCATAGCCCGCAAGCAGAAGACGGTTGATGCGGTCGGTGGTGAAGCGGTTGCCGGCACCGAGCCATTCCTTGGCCCAGCGTGCCGTTTCGATCCCCATCGGCTCGATCGATTCCTGATCTGCGGCCACCCTGTAGCGCCCATGGATAGGATTAATCGAAGAGCTCGTGACGCCGCCGAGGACGATGATTACCAGGGCAACGGCCGGTGCGATGCGGCGCCACCCACGTGGCGTGCGGCCCTGCCAGTAGTGGACGATGCTCACCGCGACGACCAGCCCGACGGCGATGAACACAAACGTTCCCATGCGGTTGCCGATTTCCCATCCGGCGACGGTCAGTCGGAAGGCCACCGAGACTGGGAGCCCGAAGGCCAGCAAGCTGAGGAGCACGAGGCGGCTGTCGTGCCAGCGGCGTTTGAGAATGTCCTGGATCGGACGCCAACCGGACTGCGCGCCACTCGGCGCTGCCATGGCCAGCGACCGAAAGAATCCGGTTGCCAGTCCGAGTGCCACCAGCAGGAGCGCCAGCAAGGTGGTCAGCCGCATGTAGAGGGCCTTGTCCGGCGCTCCGAGGTGCTCCGACCGGGGGGTGGGCGCGCCCAGGATGTTCCCGAGCAACGTGTCGAGGCCCGACTCGATCACCGGGCCGAGATAGCCTGTGAGAGGGATGCCACGGGCCTGCACCCACAGGGATGGCAGGGTTATGGCGAGGATCGCCACGAGGCCCACGGCAATGCTGGTCTTGATCCGCAGGGAGTCGTGCCGGCGCAAAGCCTCGAGCGCCGCCAGCGCTCCGAAATAGATGGCGGCGAAGGCGGCCGAGACATGATGCGTGACCGCGAGGCTTGCCAACAGCAAGGCAATCAGCCCGAGCGACTTCAGCCTCGGTCCCCCAACGAGATCCTTGGACGCAGCTTCGACCGCGAAGGTCAGCACGCACAGCACGATGCCGAGGCTCCCGTAGGAGAACGCCGAGTCGAACAGGAAGAAGGTTGAGCAGCCCATATAGGCCAGACAGGCGATGGCCGAGATACGCGGCGATCCAGCGATGCTTTCGAGGAACAGAAACAGGGCACCGATGAACGCGCCCTTGAGGATGGCCAACAGGAGCGTCCCCGACACAAACAAGGGCAGTCCCGTCAGATCGACGATCGCCGTCGTCAGGATTTCCAGGGCGGGATATGTTGGCCCGATCGGGAAAAGCGGGTTGGACAGGAACAGCCGGCGGGCCGTGATGAGATCCTCGGCCGCGATCCAGTGCAAGACCTCGTCGTAACCGCTGAAGCTCATCGGGGAATAGACGTTCTTGCAATAGAACAGGGCTTCGGCAAGCAGGAACAGGAGGAATAGGCGCTCACCCCGGGCTGTTGTCGGCCAGGCGATGCGAAGGCTGGTCGGAGCGACCAGGAGAACGACACCGGACCAGAAGAGCGGCGGCGCCACGTCATAGCCGCGGCGCCCGGCCGCGTGCCCGGCCACAACCAGGAGTAGAGCCGCGGCGATCGTCAGGCATAGAACCGCTATCCATCCGGAATTGGCGCGTTGCGACGGGGCATCGGCACTGCCGTCGCGAAGGTCGGGACCGACAACGGCCGAGACGAATCGTATCCCGGCCCGGAGTGGGTTGATCCTGGTTCCCGCAGCGAAATGAGCCGGCATCATCAGCCTTATGCCCCCGTCGCAGGAGGCCGCGACATTACGCCGTCGGGGGGCAAGCGGACTCTGGATCGGCTGCTCAGGACGTCACAATAAACATCGCTCAGCGCTTGCGCGCAGGCATCCCAGTCGGGCAGCGCCAAATCCGGGACCTCCCGATGGGCTTCCAGTTCCTCGGCCATGGCGGCGGCCAGCTCTCCCGGACCGGCGTTCCACGGAATCGCCCGGCACAGGCCATTGGCGGCCAGCTCCCGCAGACCGGACGTGTCGCTGACGAGGACCGGACGGCGCAGCGACAGGGCTTCCATCACGGCGACCGGATGGGCTTCGTATTCGCTGAACAGCACGAATAGCGCGGCGCTCGCCAGGAGGTCTGCCATTTTCTGCCGCTCAGATCCGGGGATACCCGCAATGGTGACCCGCTTCTCGAGGCCGAGCGTCGCGACGAGGCGCCGCAATTCTCCCTCGTACGGGCCTGTTCCGACGATGTGGAGTCGCACGTCCGGTACCCGGCGGATCAGTTCGGGCAAGGCCGCGATCGCCCGGTGATGGCCCTTGTAGCGCTCCAGCCTGCCGCCCGAGACGATCAGGTGCGGATCGACCTTGACGCCGGGACTCGCAACTGGCATCGCGGCGCCGTTCGGGATGACGACAAATCGTTCCCGCGGCACGCCCATCCTCACGCTGAAGAAGTCGGCTTCGAATTCGGAGACGCCGATCAGCCGCGCGGCCCGGGCCACCAGCGGCCGGAGCAGCGCGTGCTGTGTGCCGCGCACGGCGTTGCGCAGCCGGGAGGAATGCCCGCCGCTGTGGAAGGTCAGGATGAACGGCAGGTCTCCGCGGACGGCCGCGAGCAGCCCGATCGGCGCCACGAAGCTGCTGTAACCTTGGAAATGGATCAGATCCCAAACCCCGCGCCGGATCGCGGTATAAATGCCGGGCGCAGCATAGAGGTCCAGCTCCCTCGGCCAGGCCCGCACGCGCCGCACGCGCATGCCGCGCACCTCCTCCTCAACCGGCAACTCCCCCGAGGGATCGGTGGTGAGCACGTCGACCGCGTGGCTACGCGCCACCAAGCGGGGACCGACTTCCTGGATGTGAGTTTCGATGCCGCCTATGAGGGGATAGCAGCGGGCGGCAACCATCAGGATTCGCATCAGGTTTGTCCGCCGACATCACAGGCTATCGCGCTCCGCCTGTGCTGTGGGTGCACCCTCTCGCGCAGGATGGTCTTGAGGATGCGCCAGCCGTCCGGGATGGCGCGCAGATGGCTCACTCCGCTGATGCGCGGAACCTCGAAACTCGCCACCTCGACGATATTGAGGTGGTTCTTCAAGGCCCGCACGTTGATGAGGGTCTCGATCTCGAACCCGTCGCAATCGCAGTCCAGCGTGGCGACGTGCTTGGTCCAGAAGGCTATGTATCCGTAGCATAGATCGGAGAACCAACCGCCATAGAGCAGCCGCACGAACAGGGTCAGCCCCTTGTTGCCGAACATCCGGAACAGCGACATGTCGTCGGTGCCGGCGCCCTGGATAAAGCGTGAACCCTTGACGAGATCCGCGCCGGCCATCAGCGCACTGACAAAGACGATCGCCTCCTCCGGGACCATGGAGCCGTCAGCGTCCAGCATGACGATGATGTCGCCTGTGGCGGCCAGGAATCCCGCTTGCAGTGCAGCGCCCTTGCCCCGCCGGGGCTCAATCACAACCTTCACGTCCTCTCGCAGGCGGCGCGCGACCGCGACCGTGTCGTCAGTCGAACGACCATCCACGATAATGATCTCATGCGCCCAGTTGGGGAAGCGCGGCAGAAGCCAAGGGAGGTTCTCGGCTTCATTGAGCGTCGGGACGACGAAGCTGACTCGGGGCAGAGTCAGCGATCGCCGCAGCGCGAAATTGATCGGGTCAGGCGGCGATGTGGCACCGACGGGGGCGAGAATGCTGGAGAGACCGGCGTTCATGGTAGCGCTTTGAGGTCGTACGATGGGACCCATCCGGGGGGCATATTGTGCTTCCATGACCCCATGAGCTCCCCGAAAATCCGGTGCTCCACATCGCGCGCACGCAAATGCGCGGCCAGCGACAAGCCGCGGCGGCCAGCTCCAATGACCGCCACATCCACGGATGTGCTTGATCCAACCATATGCGGACTCCCGGCCATAATGAAGGAAGATGAAATGAAAGAAGATCGATACTCTTGTCGCCCCCTAAGCTTAGTTTGTTATGCGACGATTACTGATGCAGATCTGAAATGGAAGGACGATAGATGGTTAGGAAAAGAAAATAGATGATTAGCTCTTTTGGGGTATCTCTTCAGGTTATTTCCAGTCATACGACCAGCGCGGATAGTACGACAGCGGCACCGATCACCTTCAGCAGCTGTGTTGGCAGCGTTGCCAAACCCGTTTAGACCTCTGGGCCCACCTTCAACCCCAGCGAGGACATTCCTTGACCCGCGGCCGGCACTAGCTCACAAGCGACAATTTCTACCGAGCGAGCCGTGCAGAAGGCAGCGAAGGTCGCCGGCGCGAAGAACGTCCAGCGCAACGTTGACATTGCCACTGGCCAGAAGCTGCAAAGTGCAGGTGGGCTCGCTCCTTCATTCGGCCGTGATTTCCGAGCTTATTCTGTGCCCGAGAAGGGTCGAGCGCGCCCGGCTCTTCGCAGGCGGGGTACTTTGCGATCGACCACCTGGCTACGGGTAGCTAACCCGGACGAGACCGGCCAAGAGAGGGGCTGCCCACGCGGTCCCGAGACCTCACGCGGTCCCGAGACCGGCGCGTCGGGTGCCAGCAAACGATACGAGGTCGTGACCTCTCGCAAACCCCGGATATGCCCGAACAGGTCGATCACCTCCAAGCCAGACCGGCGGTTGTAGGTGTGACACCCCAACGCTCCGGACCAAATGCGACCGACCGGGGTCTGGGCAAACTCCGACGCGCCGAGCGCATCGATCTGGCAGAACGTCACCGCGCCGCCATAGCCGCGCGCGCAGTCTTGGACCGGGCGTAGCGTGCGTCCGCCGTGTCGGATGACGGCGCCTGCGGGGCGGCTGAGCCTTGCATCGAGCAGGACGGGGTTGGCGGCATGGGGCGTCCAAGACCCGGTCAGGCTCTCGGCACGGTAGAGGCTGAGGACATCCCAGGACGTGGACCTCCAAAGCCTTGGGCTGACGAAAAACCAAAAGCCGCCCTCATGGCAGAGCGGCGTGGTGTCGTAGCCCTCAATGCCTTCCATAAGGCAGGCCTCCCGCGTCCACCGGTAAGGGAATTCCACTGCCCTGTAGAGGCTGACATTCCTGGCCGCCCCCGATTCGGGGATCATCCAGATCTGCCCATCCTGCTCGAACACGAACGGGTACGAGAGGTGATGCGGTTCCTCCACGACGATCCGGGATGCGCCGGCTGTCCCGTCCCGGTTCACTGTCACGACCGCAATGCACCCCCGGTTCTTCGAGTAGAGGTACTGTTCGACAAAGATGAAATCCTGCCCCTGGTGCCGGAACGGGAACGGGTCGGCAAGGTAGCTGTCGGCATTTCCGGTGAGCACCCGGAAGGCCGCTTCGCCTTTGTCGAGCAGGCTCGCCGATTCATCGAAGCGCCAGCCAATCCCCCACATCCTGCCGCCCCTCGCCAGGACGTCCAAAAGCCCGATCGCCTTCGATGCAACCGTGCCGGTCGCCCTTGCAAGCGCCGAAAGCGCGCCAAACGAAGGCACTGCCGTCCGTGGACCGGGGATACCGGACGCAGCTGAGCCGGTTTCCTCGCACAGGGCTTTGAGGATCAGCGGCACGGCGCAGGACAGGGCGCTGTCGAGCCTCGCTGCCAACACTTCACGGTCTCCACTGGCCGGACGCGCCGTCCACGGCCGCAACGGGCGCGCCGTGTCATGCAGGTCGACGAGAAGATCCTGATGATTCATCCAGGCCGCCACGACTCCGATCTCGCCGGGTGCGCTGTTGAAGACCGGGGTGAGCACGCGCCGCCCCGCCGGGAGCGATTCCGCCCCGCTCAAATCGATCACCACATCCACTTGGTCGGCCGGAGGCGGCGGCAGGCACCGCAGCGCCGCCTCGACCGGGTCGATGGCGCCGTACCCACCAAAGCCATAGACCAGTCGTTCGAGTTCGAGCAGCAGACGGCAGATTAACGGCAGCGGGCGGCTACCGGCCGCCAAAGCGCAGGAGACTTCGTTGCCGGGCACCTCAGCAAGCGCTTCTGCCAGCCAGAGGTGCCACCGCAGTAGCCGGGACGGATCGAGACTCAGGCAAATGCGCATTGTTGTTCTCACGGCGGATTTCAAAAGGACGCCACAGCTTCAACGAGAACCACCTCAGGCGATCCCCCTACCCTGGACTCCGCCGCGGGCCCGTGAGCCAAGGGCAGGCAGATGGAAAGCCGCAGCGCGAGGATGGTTTCCACCCACTGCGGTTGCGGGGACTCGCCATGTGGGGAGCCGAACACTTGATTGGGAGATACCTGACAGCACGGGTCCATACTCTAGCGGCTGGAAGCGGCTAAGCACCACTATGCCCGAACGACGCCGGGCTGTGCGAGGTCAGAGGAGGTAGTCCTTAGGGGCCATTGCACCCTGTGGCCGGCGAGGGCCAAATGCCGGGATGATCATCGACAGGCAACGAGTGAAAAATGGGTTGCGAAACACCGGACTGCGGGTGCTGGTGTCCGCGTTGCTGTCCGTTCCGGCAGTCGTGAGCGCCGCGGACGATCCGTCGGCAACGAACTTCATCAAGACTTCCGGAACGAACTTTGCGTTGGACAGCAGGCCATTCTTCGCGACCGGCGTAAACAACCACTGGCTGGACGAGTTGCTGATGCCCTACGCTTACCCGCGCGTGCTTGGCGTCGGCGGCCGCCTCGAGCCTCTATGGCGCAAACCTCGACCCTGGTGGTTTTTATGCTGAAAACCGGCTTCCGGGTAGGCCGAATCCCGCGTGGAAGCCTGGCTTTTCAAAAATCAAGACCATCGCACCTTCTATCGAAGAGTTTAGGCAGACATTGGCAGCTCAAGTCTGGAGAATTCCTAGATGCGTATTCTGATGCTTGCGCAATCCTATACGCCGATTGGCGTTGGCCAGCGGGGCCACGTCCGGAACCCAAGTATCGGTCTCGCCCGCCGCCGTCATGACGTTGCCGTTGCCACAACCGGTCAGCCTGGATCCAAAACCGGGCAGCCCGAGGATGGCGTCAGCAGCGAACGCCGGCAGGTCCCGCCCCCCCCTACGATCTCAGTGATTATCTGTGCCTACACCGAGGACAGATGGGAGCTGATGCTTCAGTCGGTGGCCTCGGTTCAGGAGCAGACCTTGCAACCCTGCGAGATCATCGTATGCGTTGACCAGCCCCTGTTCCGCCGTTGTGCCGCCTACTGGGCTGACTTCGCCGCATCCACCCCTCCGCTACGGGTGATCCAGAACAAGTATGACGGGCACCTGGGGTCGGCCCGAAACACGGCAGCCGAGGCCGCTGCCGGAGAGATCCTGGCGTTCCTGGATGACGATGCAGCGGCCGACAAAGACTGGCTCGAGATTCTCACCGACCCGTACCAGGAAGAGCGCATCGGCGCCGTCGGCGGGCGTCCCATACCGGTTTTCGAGGCTGGCCGCCCGGCCTGGTTCCCTGTGCAGTTCGACTGGGTGTTCGGATGTGCCTATGATGGCCTTCCGACCAGCCGAGGCCCTTTGGCTCACCTCATAGGAGCCAACATGTCGGTGCGGCGGACCCTTCTCGAGCAGGTGGGAGGGTTCCATTCCGACAAACACGACGACATGGACATGTGCCACCGCGTGGCGCACATCAAGGGCAGTGAGGCGGTCATCTATGAACCGGCGGCGACCGTCCGCCACTTTGTACCCGCCTCACGGCCGACCTGGAAGTACTTCTGGCGCCGCTGCTTCTTCGTCAACAAGGGGAAGGTCGAGGCCTTTTCCCAGATGGGCGACGCCGCTGCTCTGGGCGCAGAGGCCCGCTTCGTCTGGTACGCGCTGACCAAGGGCGTACCGCGGGAGATTTTGCAAGCGGCCAAGGGTGACGCCCACGGGCTGGCCCGGTCCGCGGCGATAGTCGTTGGCGTGGGGCTGGCCGCGGCAGGCCACGTCGCCGGCCGGATCGATCTGGTGCGGCGCTTGCGCCGGCGGCGCCAACAGGCAACCAAGCAGACACTGGACACAGCCGCGCAAGGCGGTAGGCGCGGGAAGTAAATGCCGTCTTCGATAGTCATTGGTTCGGGTCCGGCTGCAGCCGCCGCCGTGTTGGCGCTGTCCGAGAAGCCGGACGAGAAGATAATCGTGTTCGATCCAGGCACGGTGCTCGACGCGGAGACGCAGGAGGTAATCTCCAGGCTGTCAAAGCTGCGTGTCGACGACCGGGATGCGGAGGACGTCCGCCGGATCAGCCTGCAGCCCAAGCAGGTCCGGTCCGATTCGTTACCTGAAAAGAGAAGCTACGGATCCGATTTCCCCTTTGTCAACAAGGGCCAGCTCGACGGCGTCCACTCCCAGGGTAGAGTCAACTCAGCTGTCATATCAAGCGCCTACGGGGGGTTCAGCAATGTCTGGGGGGCCCAGATCATGCCCTTCAGCGCCGCCACGTTCAAGGGATGGCCGTTCGACTTCTCGGATATGGAAGAGCACTACCGGACCATCCTGTGTCACATTCCTTTCGCTGGAGAGTCCGACGATCTCGAGGAGTGGTTCCCGCTCATCGGATCCCCGGCCCCGCTTCCGCCGCTGGCGCCGCGAACGCAGATGGTCCTGGCCAACTACGACCGGCACCGCGATCGTGTGCGCTCCATGGGAATAACGATAGGCCGCGCCCGGCTCGCCTTCTCAGCGCCCGAATGCCAGCCCTGCGGCCTATGCATGACTGGGTGCCCGCGGTCGCTGATCTTTTCGGCCTCGCACAGCTTCGATCGCTTCAGGCGCAGCGGGAGGATCGACTACCGCAGCGGGCTGCTCGCGGTGCGAGTCGACCAGGAGGGCGACACGGCCGTCGTGCAGGCCCGGGAGCTGTCCAGCGGCCGGATCCAGCGATTCACAGCCGACCGGGTCTTCGTGGGCTGCGGAGCAATCGGGACCACCCGGCTGATCCTGGGCTCGCTCGGATCGGACCAACCGGTACATCTTTCGGAATCGGCTCAGTTCGTTCTTCCAATGATGTCCATGAAGCCGACCCCCGACCCACGTACAAGGCGCGAGTTCACACTCAATCAGTTCAACATGGTCATCGGTCGGGACGACGAGGGCTTCGATGTCTCACAGATTCACTTCTATCCTTTCAACCAGGCATACTACGATGCGCTGCCCGGCCTCCTCCAACACCGCGCCGCTGCCTTCGCGACGGATCGGCTCCTGAGCCGGTTGACGGTAGGCCTGGGCTACTTGCCGTCCTGGGCATCACCCAAGGTCCGGGTCACCGCCCAGGTGTCCGCAGCTCCTGATGAGCTCCCCCAGATCACCCTCACTTCGGAGGGCTTCAGCGAGGCCAAGGTCAGGGGCAAAGACGTGCCTCCGATGCTCCCTGACGTAATAAAGCGGATCCGCAGGGCGGCACCTTACCTTGACTTGTGGCCAGTCACACCGAAGATGTTGTGGTCGGGCGGGGCCAAGAGCTACCACTTTGGCGGCAGCTTTCCCCACGCCAGTGAGCGGGATACTGGAAGGGCGACGACAGACCGCCTCGGGCGGCTGGCGCGCTGGGACCGGATCCATCTTATCGACGGGTCGGTTTTCCCAAATGTTCCAGCTACTACCTTTACCCTGACTGTGATGGCCAATTCTCATCGCATCGCCTGCGAAGCGATGGAACTGGCGGGGTGAGGGTTTAATGCGGGTCGGTATCACCGGAGCCAGCGGATATGTCGGGACTATCCTGCGTGCCGCCTTCGCCGAAGAAGGGCATGAGGTCATCGCGTTCGCCCGTTCGAACCGGGTGGCCTCCGAATCTGCTGCCGCAATGGTCGGCATCGCCGAGTGGCGCCCATACGAGATCAAGCGCCCGCCATCGGGGGCCGCATTCAGCGACCTAGATGTGCTCATCCACGGTGCATGGGACCTGTCTCTCGTCAGCGCCGGCGATGTGTGGGGTGTCAATGTGTCCGGCTCGCAGCACCTCCTCCGCAATGCCGCCGACGCAGGGGTTCGCCGGGTCATTTTTATCTCCTCGATGTCTGCCTATAAGGGAACCCGACAGTTGTACGGCCAGGCGAAGCTGGCCTGCGAGCGCACCGCCAGCAGTCTGGGAGGTGTCTCCACCCGCCTCGGACTGGTATACGGCCCCGGATGGGGCGGGATGGCGGGCGCGCTCCGTAAGCTCACCAACCTGCCGGTCACACCTCTTATCGGCGCGCGCTCCCATCAGTTCACCGTGCATGAGGCGGACATGGCAACCGCCATGGTGCGTATTGCCGGGTCGGACATGCCCCTGCCGGAACCGGTAGGGCTGGCCAACCCCGAACCGGTGCCCTTCCGACGGCTCATGAAAGAGATCGCCGCGTCACAAGGCAGAACACTGCGCGCTGTCCCCGTGCCCTGGCAGCTTGTCAGTGGCGTCCTCAAGGCAGCTGAGGCCCTGCATGTCCCCCTACCCTTCCGATCCGACTCGATCCTTGGGCTCGTGCACCCGGCGGCAGAGGTTCCCGGTGTAGAGCGGCTCAAGCAACTCGGAATCGAGTTTCGGAGCTTCTCGCTGGACGGCGATCGACCCTAAACAGTATGGGAGATCCCCGGCCCTGCCGGGAAATCCGAAATCCAGCGCTACCATACCAAGGCGCTGCCAAGGCCGCCATGGAAGTCGCGATGAAAATTCTCGGACGACCTGATGCGCGATTCCTCCGTCGCTCAGAAGTACGACGAAGCTTCGCAGCGGGGAAGCCGGTTTTCCGAAAGAGGCTAACGAACGGCGTTCAGTTAAGGTGCTGTGCGAAGCGCTGGTTCGCGGACCTGTCAGGAAGAAACAGCACATCGGCAGATTTGGTGCCGGTTGTTCTGGCTTCAATCTCGGACTGGCTTGCCTTTCGGCGCCCGGTCCGGGTCAGCCAGTATGCCTCGTATCCGTTATCCGACAAGAGGCGCAGGACTACCAAAACCGACGCCCCGAACTTGTTCAATCCCTGGTCGGAAAGTTCGACGAACAGGGCCGGCCGGGCGAACCTCAGGATCTCGTTCATGCCCTGAAGCGTCAGCAGTTCGGCGCCCTGCACATCGATTTTCACGAGCGCCGGGCGCCGGGGTCCCTTGTCCGCGAGCAGTCCGTCGAGCGTCACGGCGGTGACCGGCACGCCGGTGCCGTTCCGGGAAAGCTTGTGATCGGCCGGGTAAAGTGGGTTGATTTCGAGAAAGGTCGTGCCGGGCTCGGAGGCGGCGACCACCCTCAGCGCCTCGACGCGGCCAAGAAGACCCGCGTGCTCGAGCGCGGAAATCAGGCCGCTGTAATTCTGATCCTCCGGCTCGATGGCGATCACCTTTCCGCCATCGCCGACCCACTCAGCAAAGCGGAGCGAGAAGAAGCCGACATTGGCGCCGACGTCGATGACCAGCGATCCGTCTGGCACGAATTCCCGGAGCTGATCGATCGGGCCTGCTTCAAAATACCTTTTGTAGAGGGGATAAAGCGCAAGATAGGCGCGGTGGAAAAGCGGAAGACGCTGCAGGCCGATCTTGGCGGTCAGCACGTATAGCCTGATAGCCGAATCTCTTAGGAAAACTTTGAGCATTCAGGAACCATCCAATGACACCGATGCAGGATTTGTTGGCAGTGACTTGTCGAGGGCCGCGCCTCGGAGGGCGGCATCGCAACGATCTTCGTTCGGCTATGCAGACTTTATCACTCGATCAAGGCCTGATCGCGGGAATAACGAGGTACCTCTCGAGGATCGGCATCGACACACCGCCCCAAGACCACCTGGCTGGATAATGCCGCCACCGCCACGAGCCGGAGGTTTCACAATTACGAACTTCAGGAGCACTTCCTCGCATCACCGGCTGGCGTGGCTCAGCTCGGAAAACCATTGTTTGGTCCCGGCGAACAGCTTCGCTGAGTACGCACCCGAGCCGAGCCCGGTGACCAAAAAAACCGCGGTCTGGTTCGCCCTCAAATGAGGCATGTGGACGACATTCAACGCCGACGGACGAAGTCCAAACCCTTGCCCGGACCGCACTACGTTTATGGCTTCCTCACGACGGCGCCGAACGAGCCGATCCTTCCCAAGGTCATGCCGTGATCACACCACGGATGAGGAGCACGACGTTTGGATGTGCGTGCGACATGGGATGAGGCGAGGCGTTGCTGCGGCCGGATGATGCGCTGAAGATTGCAATGCGAGGCGAGGACAAGGAGGGTCAGCCAGCAGCCTTAAACCGACTGAGAGACCTCTATAACCTCGTGCCCTATGGTCGCATCGAGGGCCACCTGCCGCGGCGCAATATAATTGGGGTAACCAGTCCTCGTCGTTTCGCTATAAGATTGGCTGTGCCATCCTGAGCGGCGGCGACCATTGCATCGCATCTTGGTCAAGCCCCTCGTTACGAGCAGGGCAATATGAAAAGTATATCGAAGTACATTTCTTTCACAGCGCTCATGATCGTCACGTGCTGCACGAGTGGTGGAGGTGGTGGATCGTCGCTGCCGCCGCCGGCTGGGTACACTTCCAGTCAGCTGATATTCGAGGACAGCTTCACCGGGCACTCGCTCGACTCCACCAAGTGGATACCGGCGATCGCGGACCAGAACGGTATCTGGCAGCAGAGCGTGCCGTCGCCGTACTCCGCGGTGAACGCTGGCGGATTCAACGCCGAGTACTACGACCCGGCTCAGGTCAACACTGGCCCATCAGGCTTGAAGATCGTTGCGACGAGAAACAACCGGTTCGCCGGGTACACGTGGAAGTCGGGCGCTATCTGCACGCACGGCAAGTTCACGTTTGCCGGTGGCTACGCCCAGATACGCATGAAGCAGCCGGACGTCAGCACTGGCGGATGGCCAGGCTTCTGGCATCTCGAGGGCGGGGCCGAGATCGACACGCAGGAGGGCGGGTTACTCAACGGCTCCGTGTCGAGCAACGGAGTGCTGGCAAACGCTTTGTTGGCTGCCACCAACGAGCAACAGTTCTTCGATGCTGGTGTGGACCTGTCGGCCGACTACCACGTCTGGGGCATGGAGTACATACCGGGTGTGTCAATCAAGTTCTATTTCGATGGCGTGCTCAAGCGAACCGTCACTACGAACGTGCCGACCGGTGCCATGACCCTGCTCATTAATCTGAGTATCGCCAACAGCAGCGCGTCTGGCTGGCACACGGCCTACGACAGTTCGACCCCGGCAACGCTCGAACTGGAGGTGACCGACGTTCAGGTCTACCACCTGAGCATCACCGACAGCATCGAGGAGTGACGACACGAAAGTGAGCGTTATGTACCGCTCGATAGAACGGAGCAGGAACTGAGCGGCGAGTAGCGAGACGGGCCGGCGCAGCGGCCGCAAGCCGTCGGTGGGCGTCGGATCGGCGCCTCAGACGTAGTCCCCCGTCAGACCGACATGCTCCCACCCTAGCGGCGGGACGTGCTTCACGAACTCGGCCTGAACGTCGGTCCCTCGTTGCCGGAGTCTTCGAGCGCAGCCTGCAGGTACCGCGTGTTCCAGAGGATGACCGCCGACACCAACAGGTTCAGCCCTGAGGCGCGGAATGCCTGGTTCGCAAATGTGCGGTCGCGCATCTCGCCGAGGCGGTTGAAGAAGATCGCCCGCGCCTGCGCGTTGCGGGCCTCGCTCTTGTTCAGGCGGGCGTTGGCGCGCCGGCGGAACGCGGGATCGCCGTTGGCGTCGCCGCACAGGCGAGCGCGGTGCAATTCAGTCCAGATCAGCAAAATGGGGCTACCCCTGAGGAACGATCGCGGATCGGACAAAACCATGCGATTAATTCAGAATGACGCATGAGACGCATGACCTTAACGACGAGCGCAGAGCTTAACGCCCGGCCCGGTCGAACTCCCGGCGCTCCAGCGGTGAAGGCTCGCAAACGGAAGTTGTCATTGCAGAATCCGGAAGACTTGAAGCGCGAAAGCTTGCGCGCAAGACGGGGGCAATCCGATTGGGTGAACCGCACGCTATTCTTATATCGGGAGTTGCGGGCTTTGTAGGAAGCAAGCTCGCAAGGCTCTTTGTTGATCGTGGATATCCGGTCTTCGGCTTTGATCACCTGTCACGAGGTTCTCGGGAAAACCTAAGTGGCCTCCTCACGCATGAGAGGTTCTTTTTTGAGAAGGTGGATCTCTCAGACGCTGGTGCAGTGAGAAGCCGTTTTATGAATTGTCACAGTCGCATTCCGATTTCCGAAGTTTGGCACATGGCTGCCAATTCGGACATTGCTGCGGGAATCGCCGATGCCTCTATTGATCTACGCGATACCTTTCTATCGACGTTCAACGTGTTGGAGGCAATGAAGGAGGCGGGGGTTCCGTTCCTTGCTTTCGCTTCCAGTTCAGCAGTATACGGCGATTTGGGGGAGGCTCCGATTAAAGAGGATGTCGGGCCGCTGCTGCCCATTTCCAATTACGGTGCTATGAAGCTCGCATCGGAGGCGCTAATCAGCGCTGCCGTCGAGAACTGGCTAGCTCGGGCTTTGCTCTTTCGCTTTCCGAACGTGATCGGCGTTCCAGCAACACACGGTGTCATTCTAGATTTCGTGAGAAAGCTAAGGGTCACGCCGAACAAGCTGAATGTTTTGGGATCGGGGCGACAGCAGAAAGCATATCTTCACGTTAATGACCTGATTGATGCAATTGTATACTTGCGTGCGAATGCATCCGAGCGGCTTGGCTATTACAATATCGGCCCAGGGGACAACGGGGTAACCGTTAGCTTTATAGCGGAAACCACCGTCGGGGCTGTCGCACCGGGCGCGGAGATCGAATACGGAGTTGAAGATCGCGGTTGGACGGGGGATGTTCCCCGATTTTCCTATGACATAGCAAAAATCAGTGCACTCGGTTGGTGGCCCCAGCTTGGTTCGGCTGATGCTGTTCGAAAAGCCGTCGTAGAAATCGTGCGACAGGAAGGACAGCTGTGATGCAGGCGGTTGTACTTGCGGGCGGTCGAGGGACGCGGCTCAGGAGCCGGATAAGTGACTTGCCTAAGTCACTGGTCAATGTTGGTGGCAGGCCACTTCTTGAGCATCAAATCGTCCTCGCTAAGCAACACGGTATCGAGAGGATCTTGATTCTGGTGAACCACGCTGCCGAGCGAATCGTGGAGTTTTGCAATCAGCGCGAGAATTGGGGGATTGACATTCTTTGCGTAAATGACGGTGCGCCTCGCGGGACTGCTGGAGCAGTTCTTTCCGTTTTGGATCTGCTCGACGACGACTTCCTTACGATCTATGGCGACACAATGCTCGACATCGATCTCACCCGCTTTAAGTGCTTCCATGAAAAACACAAGGCAGCAGCCGCAACAGTTTTCACCCATCCGAATGATCACCCGCATGATTCCGATCTGATAGAAACGTCAGAAGACGGCATGGTTACCGCGTTCTATCCATATCCACACGATCCCGGTTGCTATTATCCCAACAAAGTCAGCGCGGCTCTTTATTACATTAGAAGACAAGCTTTATCCCCGTGGCGCGCCGCAGTAACTCCGCTCGACTTTGGCAAAGACCTTTTTCCTGAAATGCTTCGGGCCGGTCTGAAAATTAGAAGCTACAACAGCCCTGAGTACATAAAAGACGCTGGGACTCCGGCGCGACTTGACAAGGTTTGCGACGACTTTGAATCGGGCTGCATAGCTCGAGCTTCACTCACTTCTCCGCAGAAAGCAGTATTTTTGGACAGGGATGGGTGCATCAATGTTGACTATGGACACATCGATCGTCCCGAACGCTTCGAACTGATTGAGGGAGCTGCGGCCGCGATCGCTTGTTTCAACCGAGCCGAATACCGGACAATTGTCGTCACTAACCAACCCGTTGTGGCCAGAGGCAATTGCTCTGTACGAGACTTGCGGATGATCCATAACAAGATGGAGACTGAGCTTGGCCGCTGTGGAGCTTTTGTTGATGCCATCTATTTCTGCCCGCACCATCCAGATCGCGGCTTTGTCGGTGAGGTGGAGGAGCTGAAGATCCGCTGTGAATGCCGCAAGCCTTCTACTGGGTTGATTAATGAGGCGGTCGAGGCATTCAATATCGATCGCAGCCAATCCTGGGTCATCGGCGATTCGTCTACGGATGTCGCTCTCGCAAAGCGGTCTGGCATCAGATCGATCCTAGTCGAGACGGGCGCGGGCGGGTTGGATAGCAAGTATCATGTCATGCCTGACTATACCGTCTCAGACTTGTTCGAGGCAGCTAAGTTCATTCACGCCGTTCATCCACCCTTGATAAAATCAGCATCTGATCTGATCTCACATGTGAAGCCAGGTGATGTTTGTTTCGTAGGGGGCCTCTCCCGGAGCGGAAAGAGTTTTCTTTCCAGCGCTATCGCGGAGGTTCTTCGCGGGCGCGGCTTTGAGACGCAAATCGTTGCTCTTGATCGCTTGATACGGTCCGTCGCCGATCGCGAACCAACCGTGATGGGTCGCTGCAATGTGGACGAGATCAGGAAGGTTCTAAGCCGCTTGGTGGGAGTTCGCTCTCGCGAGACATACGAACTGCCCTTTTACGAAAAGCTCAGCCGCATATCGCATCCAAGATCGGAAAGGATAACCATTTCTCCGGAAACCGTCCTGGTCGTGGAAGGAACCGTCGCTCTTTCGCTATCCGATGTGGTTTTGGGCGGTCGTGCACACACATTTTTCGTTGATATTGATGAGGAGGTGCGGCGGTCCAGAGTAATGCGAGAATACTTGCGGCGACGTATGGATTGGGGGACTGCTGCGAGTATTTACGGTTCGCGCCAAGAGGACGAGACACCGATCGTCTTGGCATCGCGGGCGCGTGCTAAACATTGCGTCCGATTGCGGGCGATTGAGCTGACAGAGGCAGTTCAATGATTATCAGTCAGACGCCGTTTCGAGTCAGCTTTGTGGGAGGTGGTAGCGATCTTCCTGCCTTCTATCGGCAGGAAGGTGGCGCCGTCCTAAGCGTTGCTATCGACAAGTACGTCTACGTGAATGTGAACCGTAAGTTCGATAGTGGCACTCGAATCGCTTATTCCAAAACGGAAGAGGTAGATAGTGTTGAGCATATCCAGCATCCGATTGTAAGGGCGGCGATGGGATATCTTGGGATCCGTGGAGGAATTGAGATAACAACTATTGCCGACATTCCATCGAAGGGAACAGGACTTGGATCCTCAAGTACTTTTACCGTTGGCCTTCTGCACGCACTAAACGCATTTCGGGGGCAATATGTCTCCAAGGCAAGGCTCGGCGCTGATAGTTGTCGCATTGAGATCGAACTTTGTGGCGCTCCCATTGGAAAGCAAGATCAATACGCCGCCGCCTTCGGGGGTTTGAATCTTATTGAGTTTCACCCGGATGATAGCGTCTCGGTGTCACCGCTCATATGCCCACGTGATTTTATCGCTTCAATTGAGAAACAAGTTCTCATGTTTTACACCGGCATTACGCGTAGTGCTTCAGACATTCTCGTCCGACAGTCAGAGGGCATCGCAAGAGCACCGGACAAGCGGAAAGCGCTCAGGCGGATGGTCGAGCTCACGTATCACCTTCGTGATGAACTGCATCGATGCAACCTCGACGCCTTCGGCGAAATCCTCCATGAGAACTGGCTCTTGAAAAAGAGCCTCTCTGAAGAAATTACGAACGATGTAATCGATGGCTGGTACCGAACTGCGTTGCAGGCAGGTGCTAAGGGCGGCAAGCTGCTCGGAGCAGGTGCAGGAGGTTTTCTCATGTTCTTCGCGCCTCCCGATCGCCACGACGCAATCAAAGTGGCGCTCGGGGAGCTAAGGCACATCCCTGCGAAGTTCGACTTCGTCGGGAGTCGCATCGTTCATTATCAACCAACATCGGAGGCCACCCAATGACTGACTTTAGCGGCAGCGCTCAAGCTTATTTCGGGAAGCTTGAGACCGTTCTGGCTTCATTAGATCACCAAAGCTTCGATAACGCAGTAGCCTTGGTCGCGCAGGCACAGGAAGATGGCAAGCAAATAATCACGCTTGGAAATGGTGGCAGTTCACTGACAGCGCTACATTTTATCACGGACTGGAATAAGAGCATCTATCTCTCTACGAAGCGCCCGTTCCGTGGTCGGACGCTGGTCGACAATGTGGGCCTTACATTTGCGTACGCTAACGATGTTTCTTTCGAAGATGTGTTCATCGAGCAGTTGAAGAACATCCTCAACGACGGCGACTTGGTCATTGCCATTTCGGGCAGCGGGAACTCGGAAAACGTTTTGCGCGCCGTTCGATACGCTAACGATCGTGGCGCAATTACGTTGGGTCTTTGTGGATATAATGGAGGAACGCTCAAACAGATCGTCCAACACGTGGTTTGGGCGAATGTGAATGACATGCAACTAGCGGAAGATATACATTCTATGTTCGGGCATGTTGTTATGCAGCGTCTTTGTTTTGGAAGTACACAAAAGTGGAGCGATTGGCGACAACGGCGCAGCGCTGCTGGAGGCCTCAATCCAGATCGAGTTGGCGCCGAGACGGCTTGGTGATCCTGATCGAGAACAAGCGATGCCGCTGTATCGTGTCTACGTTTTGGACGAACGCGGCCAATTTATAGGCGGGGTCAACTTTGCCTGCACAGACGACGATGCGGCGAAAGCGCAGGCCAAGCAGTTCGCAGGCGGCCGCAAGGTGAAGCTTTGGCGCCTGGTTGCGCAGTTCAAATTTGACAATCCGCGGGACCGTCCCGCGGCTACCAAGCGCCCTCGCGCCCGAGGGCGACGTTTCAGCCATTTCAAAGAGCCACTTAAGCAATCATACTTCCCTTGGATACGGTTGCGCGTCTTGGCGCTGTTCAGATCTTGAAATATTCGATCCTGATTGCAGGCACGCTGGCGTTGCGATCGAACGGCCTGTCCGGTCCTTAGGGCTGCGCCCGACGGTGCCAGCCTTCCACCTTCGATGCGCGCGCAAACGGCACGGTCGAACATCCGGGCCCGGCAGTTCCAGCCACAGGCACGTCAGCCTCGTCCGCCACGCAGCAACGGCAGATATTGCGGCTGCCCCTCTCGACCACCTCATGGACACGGACGACCCGCTCAAGCCACGGGCGCCCAAACCAGCGCAACATTTCAGCCGACGGGCACGGGTTTTCGTAGGACGTCCGGAAGACTGTTTCGGTGCGGCCGTTCGACACCCTTCCTACATTAGAAGGTGTTAATAAGTTATCGCCTAGCCTCATTCTCGCCGCAAATGGCAGGTTGGGTTGCGCACATCAAATGGCAGGTTGGGTTACGTACATCGTCCTCGAATGATCAATTCACGCAAGTAAAAGACGGTGTGTGAATAAATCAGGCGACGGAAAACACCTACGGTTTACTTAGAGACTCGGGCGGAATGAAAACAAAAAACCGCAATGAACTAAGGATTTACCATTGCTTTTGCTAAATATACCGTTGCTTTTACTGAACGGCAAGCTTGGACGCGCGTCCGCCGGAAGAGCTGCGCTCGACTTCAATCCGGCTGCGGCTCGATCCGTTGAACACCTTGGGCGCGTCGGCAGCGACACCGTTTATGGTTTCAAGGACGAAGGCCTGATGAACATCCCCGTCGACAAAACTCACCTTCGATGGCGAGTTCAACGTTAAGCTCGCTCGACAACAATGTCTGGGCGAGGACTTCCAAATCTCCGCTACTTTGAAATCCGTTCGCGGTGCCCAACTGCGAGCATGCGATCTGTCGGGCGCCTTGGCGACGCGCGGCAGTGGAATTCCCTGTTTTCAACGCCAAAAAAGGATCACTGAATGACCCTATCCGCACCCGCAGGCTTTGCCTCTAGCGATCTCGTCTTTGAGGAAAACTTCTCCGGTACGGCGCTCGACAGCGACTGGAATACCTACATCACCAGCAATGCCGCCAATGGCTGGCCGTGGAACGACAATGGATCAGGAGGAAGTACGCCGGGCGGCCCATATAATGCCGACTACGATATGCCGAGCCAAGTGTCCGTGAGCAACGGGACCTTGGATCTCACGGCGATCCAACAGCCCATCAGCGGCATGAATCAGGGGACGGCACAAACATTCCCGATCACGTCCGGCGCCGTCAGCAGCTATGGCAACTTCGAATTCAACGGCGGCTACCTTCAGATCAGCATGAAGGCGCCGAGCGGCGACGGCGCATGGCCAGGCCTTTGGATGATGCCCGGCGAAGGCGCGGGCAGCAGCGGCGACAATTTTGAGATCGATATACAGGAGGGTGGATTTACCGGTTCGGGGCCGGCAGACCAGAATTTCGCCTGGCACCTCCACGGGCCGTCAGGGGTGGCCGGTGGCGTCGTCGACAGCGGCGTCGACCTCACGGCCGGCTTCCACACGTACGGCATCAACTGGGTGCCCGGTGAATCGATCACCTGGTATCTGGACGGGAAGCAGATGGCGCAAGTGACCAGCGCACAGGTCGAGATCCCGGATCAACCGATGGAATTGATGATGAACAATGCGGTCGCGAATTCGAACGCGACCGGATGGCATACGGCTCTCGACAGCTCGACCCCATCGTCGATGCAGATGCAGATCGACGATGTGCAGCTCTATCAAAAGGCAGGTAGCGGCGACACTGTCACGGGCGCGAGCGTCACTCCCCCGACCACTGGCGCGATCGAGACCGGGACCGAGACTGTGTCTGGGATTGTCCCTCCTTCCGACGGCACCAGCGATGGCACCTTGTACGGCACCAGCGGCGCCGATGTACTTCAGGGAACTGGTGCCGACACGATGATCGGCTATCGCGGCAACGACGAATACTATGTCGACAACGTCGGCGACAAGGTGGTCGAGGCCGCTGGCCAGGGTCAAGACAGGGTGTGGGCCTCTGTGAGCTATGCGCTCTCAGCCGGCTCGTCGATTGAAGTCCTTGGCACCACGAAGGATGCCGGTACCACCGCAATCAACCTGACCGGCAACGAATTGGCCCAAACCATCCAGGGCAATGCCGGCGCCAACGTCATCAACGGCGGCGGCGGTGCCGATAAGTTGAGCGGCTTTGGCGGCAACGATGTCTTTGTCTTCAATAGCGCCCTTGGTGACGGCAATGTCGACAGGATTACCGACTTCAACCCGTCCCAGAACAAGATCCACCTCGACGATGCCATTTTTGCCGGGCTGAACGCGGGCGCGCTCTCGTCCGGTGCTTTTTTTGTGGGTAAGGCCGCGCATGATAGTTCCGACCATATCATCTACGACAGTTCGACTGGGGCGCTCTCGTTCGACAGCGACGGGCTCGGCGGCACATCTCAAACCCAGTTCGCCACCCTTTCCCCACACCTCTCGCTCACCGCAGCCTCATTCTATGTGACCTGAAGGACCTACGCGGGAAAATAACATCCCGCGAGGGGCTGCCGTGGCCAAACAAGGACTGGATAAACAGCACCTCAAAGCAATGATCCCGAACCGAAGGTCCGCGTAGCAAAAAGTGGGAGCCCGGTTTTCGGAGAAGATCATGCTCAAACAAAAGAGATGGAGTTCCATCCCGATGCCATCGGGATGGAACAGGCTCTAGTTGTGAGCTTTCTGTACGTTGTCCATTCGGACCGAACCGAGGAGGCTGGAGTTACCAAGCTTCAGCACTCACCGGACGGTCCGAAGCCTCGACCGCATCAATTGCGAGTTCTCCAACCACATCGACGAGCGCTGTGACGCGCGGGGCGTCAACATCCAGCTGTGCCGATTTTCCTTGCCATACGGCACATCTGGTTAATGGGAGAATATGCGACCAAAATAGATGAGTGGGGATCGGAAAACCTTCCAAGCGCCAGAACACTGAAGGCCTGAGAATTGAAAAACGCTAGGCACTCCTCGCCTGGGTTGAGTGGCTGTGGGGAACCAACCCGCAAACCTCTCTGGGATTGAGAGCCAACGACGACAGGCTGGGAATGGGTCGCGTCAGAGTTCAAACTCCAGAGCGATGCTTCGCCAGCTTCTTGAGGGTCGTCTGTTCGCGAAACCATTCTCGCAGAGGTCGGGCAGGCATTCCGCCCCAGCGTTCGCCTGCCGGTACGTCTCTCATGAACCGCGATGCTGCGGCAAGTTGAGCGCCCCGGCCGATGTGCAGATGGCCAGCAATGGCGCTATGTCCGCCCACCGCAACGTAGTCCTCCAGCACGGTCGAGCCCGCGATCCCGACCTGGGCAGTGATCACGCAATGGCGTCCAATCCGCACATTGTGCGCAATCTGAACGAGGTTATCGATCTTCGTCCCGTCTCCAATGACGGTGTTGCCCCCGCTGCCGCGATCGATAGTGCTGTTGGCTCCGATCTCGACGTCGTTTCCGATTGTGACGCGGCCGAGTTGCGGCACCTTAACATGTCCTGAAACGCTCATCGCGAAGCCGAAACCATCCTGGCCTATGCGGGCTCCCGCATGAATGATCGACCGATCGCCGATGTTGGAATGGGCGATGGTGACGCTGGGGCCGATGGAGCAATCCCAGCCGATGACCACGTCTGGACCCAGCACCACATGGGCACCGATTGTGGTGCCGGCTCCGATAAACACCCGCTCTCCGATAACAACACCGGGGTCGAGCACGACGCCGGCCCCGATCTGCGCCGATGGATGGACAAAACATCCCTCGGTGACATTGGTACTGCCCAAAAGCGGTGCGGCTCGCAACGCCTCGGGGTGTAGCCGGGCAAGGACCTTGGCAAAAACCAGGCGGGGATCCCGTACGGTAATGGGAACGGTGCCGGGCGGCACTATATGGGCGAAGCGCTCCGTGACAAAGCAAGCGCCGGCCTTGGTGGTGCGCAAGGCGTTCGCGTAACGGGCATGATCAATGTAGGCGATGTGCCACGACTGTGCCGTCTCGAGGCTCGCCCCACTCTGCACAAGCATGCCTGGATCGGCATATGCCGGCAGTGGCACTCCCGCTTCTTCCGCGAGTTCGGCTAAAGCTAATCCGCTCGGTTGAGAAATCTGCGACACGATCAGGCTCGGTTCATGGCAGGACTGGGTTGGTTGGGTGTTTCGTTCATCGATGTCGTTCGGCCTGCCGGGGGATTGGGGAGTGCAGGCCGACCGACTCACCGCGGGTCCGCATGCGGACGACGCAGTTCCGAAAACTGGATTTCCGTTTGGGGGATGGCGTAGACTTATAACCCCTCATCATCGCACCGAGCGCAAGACGAATGGGACGGCGCCGCCGCTCCACGCAGTGAGCGACGGACAATCCAATTCTGGCATATTTGTTCGATTACCAGCGCGGTGATGATCGTCGTGACCATCGCGCTAAGCGTTGCGTCGATGAAATAATCGGCGACAAACTGCCAGAAAGCGACCGACCTGGCGACGAAGGTCCGCTTGCTTGCTGATTTCGCCACATTGGGTCTCTTGCCGGCATAGATTGGCATAGCAAGCCTACTGGATGATCGAATCGACCTTTGCTCCAAATTCTCCCAGCCCCTACTGTCTGGCTGGTTTGTCGGTCCAAGATGGCGGGAGACCAACTTGCGAGGCTGCAAAATCCTTTAGCCCGGGATCTCGACCGAACCTTTCGCAAGCCTGATATTTGGGTTTGCCGCCCAGGTTGGATTTCAGCTTTTGATAGGACGGAAGCTTGGGAAAGCCGAACTTGAATGGTGTCTTGCCCGTGACAAGCATCTTGGAGAAGTCATCTCCGAAACTCGATGCCAGAGAGTAGGCGTCGCCGACCTGCGACATCCTCGCGCCTGTGGTCACGAAATTCGCGCCTTTCGACCACACCATCGCGCCTGCTTGTTTTCCGTCCCGGGTGGTCGCCTCGGCCTCGACGGCAAGCCCGCCCAGTCCCAGCGGAATTCTCGGCACGGGAACTGATGAGGCCGCGAATGAGGCTCCGATTGACGCTGCGGTCGACAGGCCGGCGGCTGTGACGTTGGTGGGCACAATCCGGGTAACCGTCGCGTGAACGACCAGATCGGCGTTTTTTCTATTGTCCGTGACCGCGAAACGATCGCTGACGCCAATGCAAAGCGCGCGGCTGACCACTGTCGCCACCAAGGCCTGATCGGCGGGCTTTATCGAGGATTGCGCTGCGGTGGGCGAAACCAGCGTAGGCTCAATGTACACTGTTTTGCTTACGTTGAGATCCTCGGGGACGGCCTTGTACTCTGCCTTCCTTATTCGCCCATCGACCTTGGTAAGACCGTCATAGGAGGCCAGCGAGTTGTCCGGCTGGAGCGGCACCGAGGTGCAGCCGGCAACTGCCGATACAAGCAGGGATGGCAGAAGCGCGAAACCGATCGATCGATGCTGCGGTCGACCGGTAGCCTGGTTTGTACGGGAATGTGGCACTTCGTTCTCCTGTTGGGGGCTTGGGTATATGGAAGGAGGCAGGCGGGTGGACTATTGCCTCTGTTCCGCTGGCTGAGCGGCCGCAATCTTGTCAGTGAACACGGGCCTGTCTTGCCACAGGCTGCCGCTCGCCATTTCTGCGTAACCGAGCTTGTAAACGGCGCGCATGTAGTCGGTGTTGAATGGATCGGTCATCCGGTAGGGGAGCTGCTTATCAATCGAGGCCACGCGGAACCGAATGCCGTTCTTTTGGGCGTAGATGTAGGTGGCCAGCAGCGCACTGCGGGTCTGTGCCTTGACGAGGGTGGAATTCGCCCTGGCCATGACAGAAAAGGTGTTGTTCGTTGTCGTGGTAAATTCCGGCATGAGCGCATTGTTGATGATGATGTACATGTTGAACTTGAGGTTCTTGGGCCGGACGCCCTTGTCCGAATTGGCTATCCACCCCTCTGGGATCGTCAGGATTTGGGAAGCCGACCCGCCGTCGGAGTGCATTTCTTCAAACACCTCCCCTCCAGCTTCGGCCTTGATGAGCACGGCCGGATAAACGCCGGGGATACTTGCCGACGCGATGAGTATGTCCTGGAAGAGTTTCAGCGCACTGGGCCGTCCGCTATTGGCGATGGCGCCCATGTTCCAGATCACCGCTCTTTGGGAATCGAGATTCGAGGTCAAAACAAGCAGTCGTCGTCCCTTGCGGTGCTCAGCCGCGATTTTTGCCAGTATGTCGCGCGTCAGATAGCGCTCGACCATTTTTCGAAGCGGCTCCTGTTTCAGGAGACTTGCTCCGAACAGGCTCCTCGGTAGGAAATCTGCATCGACCAACTCCTTGGCAACGCCGCTTGTGTAGAGATCGACGAGAGGCTGGTCGTAGGCCGAGCCGAGGAAGGCGTAGGGCGCGATCAGCGCACCCGTGCTGACACCGCTGACCATGTCGAATTCCGGCCGCTGTCCTTTGTCCGACCAAGCCTTGAGCGCCCCGACGCTGAACGCACCTGCGCCACCGCCGCTCGACAAGACTAGGTAGTTGATTTCCTTGTGTCTCGGGATGGGCAGCCAGGCGTACGCCTCGGGCAGTTTCCGGGCCGAATCTGCATAAATACGAATGTCGCTGAACCCCTGGATGCTGGCTGCCGTCGCAGCCTTCGGCCCGTAAACAATGCGATCCGGCGCCAAACAGCCAGCAAGAAAGGCCAGCAGGACAATGGCCACCAGTCGATGCATGTCTACCGCCTTGTCCCGGGCCATCGCCGGAAGGAACCATCAAGGTCTCCAACGGCGATACGGCACTCCGCGACTGTTCTTTGCAGTCGCGTCTGACGGCATTAATGCTGATTTGCGGTTGCCGTGGGTTATGTATTGTTAAGAGTTGTTGCGTGCCGCAACCCGGCACCTCGTCGCCGGTAAAATCCTCTTGCGCTGAAGAAGCCGCGCCGGGGCGAAAGCCTCGGCCGCTAGTGGTGCGACTGTTGGCGGGCCACACCCCACCGTGTACGGTCCTACGCTCGTTCCTGTGACGGTGACGCGGTGCCAGCCAATCTGTCTGGAGAAGTGATCACGCTCTTCCGATCGCGTCTGGGCGCCTGGCGATCCGGTAAACCTGCGCCGGTGGTGCATTTGCGAAAACCCATTCAGTGAACGTCGCCTCAAGCCCGATCCGGTCGAGAACGGAGTCAGGTACCGGGCACCGCCAGCCATAGGTGAATTGATAGACGGCTCCTTCCGGACGAAGAATGTGGAAAGCGCCGTACAGAATGGCGAAGACACGCCAAGCCGGCATGGTGAGAAGCGGGAGGCTGCTGATCACCGTGCCGATTTTCTCGCCATTAAAGGGATCGCATCGGCGCAACTCCGTCGCATCGATGTCAAGCAAGGCGGCAGCCGGAAACTGGCGACGTAGCACGTGGGCAAAGGAAGCGGCGCTTTCTATGAGCGCTATGCGCTCCTGGGGCACGCCGCGGAGGATAAGCTGCCGGGTGAAGACACCGGTTCCAGGGCCAAGCTCAACAACCGGAGACTGCGAAGAGCTGATTTCGCGAGTCATTGCCACCGCCAGAGCTCGCCCGGAAGGCACGAGCAAGGCGGTCCGAAAAGGATGCGACATCCAGGTGCGGAATAGAGTAGTCGGGTCCGACATTGCGTTGCCCCGCATTGCTGACAGAGAACATTCATTTATCCGTAAGCCCTACCTGGAGACGCCAGTTGCGGGTTTTGAAAAGATGTTAAGAGTTGTTGCTGGCCGGAAAGCGTCGACGGGACTGCCCTGCCTGTTGGCCAATGGCTTGTTTTGCCACCAGTTAGCCGACATTCATGCCAGGGTTGGCGAATGTGCGCCGTGCTGGACTCCTAGAACCTGTAACCGACGAAGAGCATCCCGGACGGCTGCACGTCCTTCTGAACGATCGGGCTGCCCTTCGCATCGCCGGCGAGGAAACCGACACCGACCTGGCCGCGGATAAGCCAGTTCTCCGTCGCCATGTAGGTTACCGAGGCTTCGATATCGTAGCGCTTTAGCCCCGCGCCAGCCTCATATTGCCGCAACCCCGACCGTGCCGACTGGAGGGCAGTGACCCCAAAATAGGTCTGCATATAGTTTTCATCCGCGAAGGTCGCAGACGCGCCGGCGGAGAAAATAAAGGCGTTATAATGATGGGAGACATTTGCGCCCACCACACCGAGCAGGCCTTCGCTGCCGCCAATCGTCTTGTCGACGGAAGCATATAGTTCCACCGGCCCCGTTTCATACGAGACCTTGGTTCCAACCATAGCGCCAGCGTCGATGTCACCGAGGCCTTTCAGGTGCTTGGAATCCTCTTCCTTGCGTCCTCCGCCCATCTCGAAACCGCCTTTTACCGAGACTTTGAAACCGTTTGCTTCCAACACGTCGACATCCAGCCCGCCCGGGGAGATGGTGAGGCGGCCAATGGTTGCGGAGACCATCGGAAAGGGGACGAGTTCGTACTCGTCCGATCCCTCATATTTCGGCTGATACATTGCTCCGGCCGCAACCATGACATTCCAGTCGGAAAGCTTCTGGCGTATGCGACCGAACCGTCTCTCATCGACGTTTGCCGCCGAGGGAGTCGCTGCGGCCGATTCGTCATCGTAGGGCTCGGCCGCGCCTGCCTGGAGCGGGAGAAAAGTAATCGCCGAGAGGCTCGTAGCGACGGCGACATGCCGCGAGCGGGTTGAGAAATGCTTCGTTAGCGACATGCGAACCGGCTCCTGGGGATGGTGGAAGATACTCAACGCGTGCGAGGGGAAGCCCGACGAATCGGCCCTCCAGCGGCTGCACTGTCTAGGACTACGAGGTTGCTTTGGATTTTGTGATGTTAAGAAATGTTGCGCCGCGATCGATGTGGTTGGCCTGGAGGCGCAACAAGCACTCGGCCTTCGCTTGGATTGTGCTTTTAGACGAGTCGGCTGAGC
>NZ_SUEO01000057.1:0-2905 GCF_004962925.1 Mesorhizobium sp.
TCGCCGACGTCTTTGTCGTCTGGGCGAAATCGGCCGCGCATGGAGACGAGATTCGCGGCTTCGTGCTGGAAAAAGGCATGAAGGGGCTGTCGGCGCCGAAGATCGGCGGCAAGCTTTCGCTTCGTGCATCGATCACCGGCGAAGTGGTGATGGAAGGCGTCGAGGTCGGCGAGGACGCGCTGCTGCCCAACGTCTCGGGCCTGAAGGGGCCGTTCGGCTGCCTCAACCGAGCGCGCTACGGCATCTCCTGGGGTGCGATGGGTGCGGCGGAGGATTGCTGGCACCGCGCCCGCCAATATGGGCTCGACCGCAAGCAGTTCGGCAAGCCGCTGGCCGGCACGCAGCTTTTCCAGAAAAAGCTCGCCGACATGCAGACCGAAATCGCGCTCGGGTTGCAGGGCAGCCTGCGGGTCGGGCGGCTGATGGATGAAGGCAAGATGGCGCCGGAGATGATCTCGATCGTCAAGCGCAACAATTGCGGCAAGGCGCTCGATATTGCTCGCCAGGCCCGTGACATGCATGGCGGCAACGGCATCCAGATCGGCTATCACGTCATGCGCCACGCGCAGAACCTTGAAACCGTCAACACCTATGAGGGGACGCACGACGTGCACGCGCTGATCCTCGGGCGGGCGCAGACGGGGTTGCAGGCGTTTTTCTAAGCGACCCCTAGGTCGGTAACGCTGCTTAAATTAGGTGCAGCGCAACATCTCTGCTTGGAGAATGGCCAGCATTTGTGTCAGGGTTCGGCGAATTCGTTTGAAACGCCGACTTTCGAGGCCCCATGGCAATTCTGGCAGCCGTCTATCACCTGACCCATTACAAATATGACCGGCCGGTGGTGCTTGGTCCCCAGGTCATCAGGCTGCAGCCGGCGCCGCATTCCCGTACCAAGGTCCTCAGCCATTCGCTGAAGGTCGAGCCGGCGAACCATTTCGTCAATCTGCAGCAGGATCCCTACGGCAATTTCCTCGCCCGCTTCGTCTTTCCGGAACCGGTGACGGAGCTGAAGATCGAGGTCGACCTCGTTGCCGACATGACGGTTTACAATCCGTTCGATTTCTTCGTCGAGCCGTCGGCCGAGACCTTTCCCTTCGAATATCCGGAAGAGATCAGCGACGATCTCGCCATCTACCGGACGCCGGAACCGGCTGGGCCGCTGCTGTCGGCGTTCCTGCAAACCATCGTGCGCGACCCGACCAACACCGTCAATTTCGTCGTCGACCTCAATGCGCGCCTGCAGCGCGAGATCGCCTATATCGTGCGCATGGAAACCGGCGTCTTTTCGCCGGAGGAGACGCTTGCCGCCAAGAAAGGCTCATGCCGCGATACAAGCTGGCTGCTGGTGCAGATCCTGAGGAACCTCGGCCTCGCCGCGCGCTTCGTTTCCGGCTACCTGATCCAGTTAAAGCCCGACCTCGTCGCGCTTGACGGACCGCCCGGAACCGCTGTCGACTTCACCGATCTCCATGCCTGGTGCGAGGTCTATCTGCCGGGGGCCGGCTGGATCGGCTTCGACCCGACCTCCGGCCTGCTCACCGGCGAAAGCCATGTGCCGCTGGCCGCAACGCCGCATTTCCGCAACGCGGCGCCCATTTCCGGCATGGCGAGCTTCGCCAATGTCGAGTTCGGCTTCGACATGCGGGTCGACCGCATCGCCGAGCACCCGCGCATCACCAAGCCATTCTCCGATGAAAGCTGGCAGGCGCTTGACGCGTTGGGCAATCAGGTCGATGCCGCGCTCGAAGCCGGGGACGTGCGGCTGACCATGGGCGGCGAGCCGACCTTTGTGTCGATCGACGATTTCGAGGCGGAGGAGTGGAATACCGCCGCCGTCGGCCCTACAAAACGCGAAAAGGCCGATGCGCTGATCCGCCGGCTGCGTGAGCGTTTCGCGCCGGGCGGCTTCCTGCATTACGGTCAGGGCAAGTGGTATCCGGGCGAAAGCCTGCCGCGCTGGACGTTCTCGCTGTACTGGCGCGCCGACGGCGAGCCGGTGTGGAGCGATCCGTCGCTGATCGCACGGGAAAACAGCGAAGCAGATGTCGGACCGAAGCAGGCTGAAAGCCTGCTGACGACGATTGCCGATGAACTCGGCATCGACAAAACCATGGTCAGCGAAGCCTATGAGGATCCTGCCGAGTGGCTGCTCAAGGAAGGCAAGCTGCCGGAGAACGTCGATCCGTCCAATTCGAAGCTGGAGGATCCCGAGGAGCGCAGCCGCATGGCGCGGGTGTTCGAGCGCGGCCTGACCAAGCCATCGGGCTATGTACTGCCTGTGCAGCGCTGGAACAGCCAGGCGTCGGGACCTCGCTGGCGTTCGGAGAAATGGAAGACGCGGCGCGGCAAGCTGTTCCTGGTGCCGGGCGATTCACCGGTCGGCTATCGCCTGCCGCTCGGCACGCTGCCCCATGTGCCGCCGGCGCAGTTCCCCTACATCGTGCCGGTCGACCCTTCGCTACCGCGCGGACCATTGCCGGCGCGCCAGGCTATTTTGCCTGAGGCCGCTCCTTTGCCGGACGCTGCCCCGGCCGAATTGGAAGGCGCCGACGAAATGGCGCGCCGCCAGCAGGCGGCGTCCTTCACCGCCGCGACCGGCCAGCAGGACCGTGTCGAACAGGAGATCACCGAGATCGGCGGCGCGGTGCGCACCGCGTTGTCGGTCGAGCCGCGCGACGGGCGGCTTTGTGTGTTCATGCCGCCGGTCGAGGCGCTGGAAGATTATCTCGAACTGGTCGCGGCGGCCGAGAACGCGGCAAAGGCGATCGGGCTGCCGGTGCATATCGAGGGCTACGGCCCGCCGCACGATCCGCGCCTCAACGTCATCCGTGTGGCTCCGGATCCCGGTGTCATCGAGGTGAACATCCATCCAGCTGCGAATTGGCAGGACTGCGTGGCGACGACC
>NZ_SUEO01000057.1:2915-29531 GCF_004962925.1 Mesorhizobium sp.
ATTCATGATCGACGGCCGCCACACCGGCACTGGCGGCGGCAACCATGTCGTCGTCGGTGGCGCGACGCCCAACGACAGTCCGTTCCTGCGCCGCCCCGACCTGCTGAAAAGTCTCGTCCTGCAATGGCAGCGCCATCCATCGCTGTCCTACCTGTTTTCGGGCCTGTTCATCGGCCCGACCAGCCAGGCGCCGCGCTTCGACGAGGCGCGCCACGATTCGCTCTATGAACTCGAGATCGCCATGGCGCAGGTGCCATATCCGGACAACGGCAATGCGCCGCTGCCGTGGCTGGTCGACCGGCTGTTCCGCAACCTTCTGACCGACGTAACGGGGAACACCCACCGTTCGGAAATCTGCATCGACAAGCTGTTTTCGCCGGATGGACCGACCGGCCGGCTAGGGCTGGTCGAATTCCGCGGCTTCGAGATGCCGCCCAATGCGCGGATGAGCCTCGCGCAGCAATTGCTGGTGCGCGCCATCATCGCCCGCGCCTGGAAGAACCCGCTCGATGGCCGCTTCGTGCGTTGGGGCACGTCGCTGCATGATCGGTTCATGCTGCCGCACTATGTCTGGGCTGACTTCCTCGACGTGCTGGACGACCTCAAGCTGAACGGCTTTGAGTTTCGCCGCGAATGGTTCGACGCGCAGCTCGAATTCCGCTTTCCGTTCTGCGGCGAGGTCCAGCATGCCGGCATCAAGCTGGAGCTGCGGCAAGCGCTGGAGCCGTGGCATGTCATGGGCGAGCAGGGCGCCATCGGCGGAACTGTGCGCTTTGTCGATTCTTCGGTCGAGCGGCTGCAGGTGAAGACGGAAGGGCTCAACCCGGAGCGTCATGCCGTCGTCTGCAACGGCCGTATCGTGCCGATGAAGGTGACCGACACCAGAGAGATCGCGGTGGCGGGCGTCCGGTTCAAGGCATGGCAGCCGGCATCGGGCCTGCATCCAGCGCTGCCGGTCAACACGCCACTGGTCTTCGACATCTACGATCGGTGGTCGGGCCGGGCGGTCGGCGGCTGCGTCTATCATGTCGCGCATCCCGGCGGGCGCAGCTACGACACCTTCCCGGTCAACGGCAACGAAGCGGAGGCGCGGCGGCTCGCCCGCTTCGAGCCGCGCGGCCATACGCCGTCCGGCTACGTGCTGCGCGACGAACAAGTCTCTGATGATTTCCCGATGACCCTTGACCTGCGGCGGCCTGCAAGACTCTGATCAGCCATGGCAAAGGGGAATCACAAAAAAATACGCGGCAGGCCGCATAATCTGCTTGAGCACTACCAGCCGATCGACGGTGTCGTCGACGAGATGGTCGATGCCTCGGGCAATCCCCGTCCGGTCTGGAAAGACTTCATCGAGGCACTGGAAGAGCTGGGGCCCGAAAAGCTCGCCCAGCGCTTCGCTCGCGCCGACCAGTATCTGCGCGACGCCGGCGTCTATTACCGCGTCTACGACAAGGCCGGCGCCAATGAGCGCGAATGGCCGCTGGCGCATGTGCCCCTGCTGATCGAGGAGCAGGAATGGGCCGCGATCAGTGCCGGCCTGGTCCAGCGGGCCGAGCTGTTCGAGGAAACGATCGCCGATATCTACGGGCCGAACCGCTTGATCGAGAAGGGCATCCTGCCGGCCGGGCTGATCGCGGCCAGCCCGGAATATTTGCGGCCGGTCGTCGGCACCAGGCCGGCCAGCGGCCATTTCCTGCATTTTTGCGCGTTCGAGCTCGGCCGTGGACCGGATGGCCGCTGGTGGGTGCTCGGCGACCGCACGCAGGCGCCGTCGGGTGCCGGCTTCGCGCTGGAAAACCGCGTCGCCACCACGCGCGCGCTGTCCGACATCTATGGCGAGATGCATGTGCACCGCCTTGCCGGCTTCTTCCGTCGCTTTCGCGACGCGCTGAACGGCATGGCCAAGGTATCAGGCGGCCGTGTTGCCATCCTGACGCCGGGGCCGCTCAACGAAACCTATTACGAGCATGCCTATATCGCCCGCTATCTCGGCATCATGCTGCTCGAAGGCGAGGATCTGACTGTCTCCGGCGGCCGGCTTATGGTGCGCACGGTATCGGGGCTGATGCCGGTCAGCGTGCTCTGGCGACGGCTCGACGCCGCCTTCGCCGATCCGCTCGAGTTGCGGCCGGAGTCGCAGATCGGCACGCCAGGGCTGGTCGAGGCGATCCGCCGGGGAGCCGTTTCAGCAGTCAATGCGCTCGGCTCCGGCCTGATGGAAACGCGGGCGCTGCTCGCCTTCTTGCCGAAGATTTCGCGCGAATTGCGGGGCGAGGAGCTTCTGCTGCCGAGCGTCGCAACATGGTGGTGCGGGCGGGACACGGAACGTGACCATGTGCTGGCTAACCTCGACCGCATGGTCATCGGTCCGGCGCTGTCGACGCGGCTTGCGTTCGAGGACGACGATTGCACCAGGCTGGGCTCGGCGCTGGTTGCCGGGGAGCGGGCCGAACTGATAGCCCGGATCGAACAGGACGGCGGCGACTTCGTCGGACAGGAAGCGGTGACGCTTTCGACCACGCCGGTCTATGTCGGCGGTTGGCTGGAGCCGCGGCCGGCAAGCCTGCGCGTCTATCTGGCGCGAACGCCGGAAGGCTGGACAGTGATGCCCGGCGGTTTTGCCCGCGTCGGCTTTTCGCTCGATCCGACGGCAATCGCCATGCAGCGCGGTGGCCAGGCGGCGGATGTGTGGGTGGTCAGCGACAGACCGGTGGAGCGCGAGACGCTGCTGCCGCAGGAACACGACAGCTTCACCCGCACCTTGCCGGGCAGCCTGCCCAGCCGCGCGGCGGAAAACCTGACATGGCTCGGCCGCTATATCGAGCGATCGGAAGACACGGTGCGCATCCTGCGCGCCTATCACGTGCGGCTGGCCGAGGCCTCCGACCCGGATATGCCGCTGCTTGCCGATATCAGAGACTATCTCGAACCGTTCGGCATCGACGTCGCGACGGCGATCCCGCCGGGGCTGATCGGCACGCTGGATAGCGCTGTCTACAGCGCCGGACAGATCCGCGACCGCTTCTCGCCTGATGGCTGGCTGGCGCTGAAGGATCTGTCGAAGACCATTCATCAATTCGCGACAACGGTAGCGCCGGGCGATGATGCGACGCGGGCGATGACGGTCATCCTGCGCAAGCTCGCCGGGTTTTCGGGCCTGCTGCATGAGAATATGTACCGCTTCACCGGCTGGCGCTTCCTGGAGATCGGCCGGCGGTTGGAACGCGGCATCCAGATCGCCCGCACGCTCGCCCGATTGACCAGGGCTGCGGCGCCGGATGGTGCGCTCGACATGATGCTGGAGATAGGCGACAGCGTTATGACCCACCGGCGGCAGTATCCGGTGCAGGCCGGCTGGCGCACGGTGATCGATCTACTGGTGCTTGATCCGCTCAATCCGCGCTCCATTCTGTTCCAGCTAGAGCGGCTGAAGGCCGAAATCGCGCTGTTGCCTGCTGTCGGTGAGGGGCATATGTCGCCGGCGGCGAAAGAGATCCTGCAACTCAACACGGCGATCGCCATCAAGGAACCCTCGGACATGACGGCGAAGGCCCTGGACGATCTCGCCAACGAAATCGGCGGCCTCTACAACAGCCTCGCCAAAGCCTATTTCGGGTGAGCATGCTCTACGACATCAGGCTCAATCTGCGTTACGATTACGATGCGGCGGCGGGCGGCGGCCGCCATCAGGTGCGCGTGCTGCCGCCGACGATATCGGGCGTGCAGCGCGTGATCGCCGCTTCGCTGTCCTTCGCGCCGGCGCCGAGCGAACGCTCCGACTTTTCCGATTTCTTTGGCAACAATGTCGCGTCGATCGCCTTTCGCGATGCCCATGATGCGCTCGACATCAGGATGAGCGCGCGTGTTGCGGTTTCGCGGCCGGAACCCGGGCTTGATGTGTCGCCCGACATTCGCCGGCTGCGCGAGGAACTCGAGGCGGTGCGATCGCTGTCGCCTGATACACCGCATCACTTTCTGGCAGCCAGCGACCATGCAGGCGTCGACGCGGCGATCACGGGGTACGCTCGCGACAGTGCCGGCGGTTCTGTCGTCAGCACCGCCATGGACCTGTGCAACCGCATTCATCGCGATTTCACCTATGATGGCGAGGCGACGACGGTGCAGACCCGGGCGAGCGATGCCTTCGACCTGAGGCGGGGCGTCTGCCAGGATTTTTCGCATATCATGATCGCCGGCCTGCGCGGTCTCGGTATTCCCGCCGGCTATGTCAGTGGGTTCCTGCGCACCATTCCGCCGCGTGGAAAACCGCGGCTCGAAGGGGCCGACGCCATGCATGCGTGGGTCAAGGTGTGGTGTGGGCGCGACACCGGATGGCAGGAATTCGATCCGACCAACGGCATGCGGGCAAGCAACGACCATATCACTGTGGGCCATGGCCGCGACTATTCGGACGTAGCGCCGATCGTCGGCGTCCTGAAGACGACGGGCGGACAGGTCGGCGAGCAGGCAGTCGACGTCATTCCGGTCGTGCTGGAAAAGGCATGACGGCAAGCGAGGCCACACTCGATTTGTAGGCACCGAGCGTGGACAGACGACGGCTCCTCGAACGCACACGCGGTGAGCCCGACATCATTCTGAAAGCCATTGGCGGAACCAGCCGCCGTTCCTGCGCTTATCTACGGGAAAATTTCTCGCGGAGAGGACATGCTGGATAAATCCGGGTCGCCGTCTGGCCGATTGGCTGCCAAGGAGGTTGCACCAAAAAATGGGGCGCCGAAAAATGGGTCACAAGCCTCGGCCGATCGTGCCTCGCTGGCCTACGTCACCGATACCGAGCCCGGTATCCGCCGTCTGAGGGTTGGCAAGGGATTTTCATACAAAGGACCTGACGGGCAGGGCGTCGACGAGGACACTTTGGCCCGCATCAAGGCGCTCGCCATTCCACCGGCGTGGACGGACGTGTGGATAGCGCCGGATGCCAGCGGACACATCCAGGCGACAGGCCGGGACCAGCGCGGACGCAAGCAATATCGCTACCATGCGCTGTGGGCGGAGGAGCGCGACGGCGTCAAATATTCGAGCCTGGTTGCCTTTGCAGAAAGCCTGCCTGAGCTGCGACGCCAGATCGATGCCGACCTTCGCCGCCACGGCCTGCCACTGGAGCGGGTCGTCGCCGCTGTGGTCTGGCTGCTCGACAACACGATGATCCGCGTCGGCAATGCCGCCTATGCTCGCGACAACAACAGCTTTGGGCTGACCACGCTGCGCGACCGCCATGTCGACATCAATGGCTCGAGCCTGCGTTTCGCTTTCAAAGGCAAGTCCGGCAAGGAATGGAAGCTGAAGCTCGTCGATCGCCGGATTGCCAGGATCGTGCGCGGGGCGCAGGACCTGCCGGGCCAGAAGCTGTTCCAATATCTCGACGAGGACGGAAGCAGGCGACCGATCCGCTCCGATGACGTCAACCGCTACATCAGGGAGACGGCAGGGGCCGATTTCAGCTCCAAGCACTTCCGAACCTGGGGCGGTAGTATCCATGCTGCGTCACTGTTTGCGCAAACCGAACGACCCGAAAGCCAGGCACAACAGAAGCGGGTGATGAACGGCCTCATCGATAAGGTCGCCGAGCGGCTGGGCAACACGCGCGCCATCTGCCGCAAATGCTACATCCACCCGCAAGTTTTCGAAGCCTGGTCCGAAGGACGACTGCTCAGCGAAATGGCGGATGCGAACAAGCGGAAACGATCGATACCTGGCCTTGATGACGAAGAGGCTCTCGTGCTGAGATGGCTGAAGGCGCAGGAAAGCTGAACCGACAAAACAGCCGCAGGCTTTCGTGATCCGTGCAGGACGTAATTTTTTGTCGACGTCATGTCGGGATAGGTCCTAGTGTTTCGTCCTTTGACAGAGAAAAGGACGACCCATGCTTTACGCCATCCTCTGCTATGCCTCCGAAGACGTCGTCTGCTCCTGGAGCAAGGAGCAAGATGACGCTGTCATGGAAAAACTCCTGGGCGTGCAGGAAAAATACGCTCAGGCGGGCCGGCTTGGCCCGGTGGCGCGGCTGCTGCCGACGACCGCGGCGACAACGCTGAGAAAGGTCAAGGGCGAAGCGGTCGTCATAGACGGACCATTTGCGGAAACCAAGGAACAGTTCCTCGGCTTCTACACGCTCGAATGCGCCGATCTCGACGAGGCCGTCGACTTTGCGCGCGAACTTTCCGAGGTCAACCCGAGCGGCGGCTCTTACGAGATACGGCCGGTTTCGCTCTTCAATCCCGCCAAGGTTTCCGCATGACCGACCTTACCTGGATCAGCACGGCGATCAGCACCGCCCGCCCTCAGGCGATGGGTGCGCTGCTGCGCTACTTCCGCGATCTCGATGCGGCGGAGGAAGCCTTCCAGGACGCTTGCCTGAGAGCTCTGAAGAACTGGCCGACAAACGGCCCGCCGCGCGATCCGGCAGCCTGGCTGATCTTCGTTGGCCGCAACAGCGGCATCGACGCGGTCCGCAAGCGTGCCAAGCAGGCGCCGCTGCCGGAAGAGGACCAGATCTCCGATCTGGAAGATGCCGAGACCGACATCGCCGAACGGCTGGACGGCGCGCATTACCGCGACGACATATTGCGGCTGCTGTTCATCTGCTGTCATCCCGACCTGCCGGCGACGCAGCAGATCGCCGTGGCGTTGCGCATCGTCTCCGGCCTGACCGTCAAGCAGATCGCCCGCGCTTTCCTCGTCGGTGAAAGCGCGATGGAGCAGCGTATCACCCGTGCCAAGGCGCGCATCGCCGATGCGGGCGTGCCGTTCGAGACGCCCGGTGCGGTTGAGCGATCCGAACGGCTCGCCGCTGTCGCTGCCATGGTCTACCTGATCTTCAACGAAGGCTATTCGACCAACAGCGGCGAAGCGCCGGCCCGCGCGCCGCTCTGCGAAGAGGCGATCCGGCTGGCCAGGCTGCTGCTCAGGCTGTTCCAGACCGAGCCGGAGATCATGGGCCTGACGGCGCTCTTGCTTCTCCAGCATGCGCGTTCGCCGGCGCGTTTCGACGAGAACGGCGAGATCGTGCTGCTCGAAGACCAGGATCGCAGCCTGTGGAGCCGCAAGATGATCGACGAGGGGCTGGCGCTGGTCGACAAAGCGCTGCGCCACCAGAAGCCTGGTCCCTACCAGGTGCAGGCGGCGGTCGCCGCCCTGCATGCGCGGGCGGCAAAGCCCGAGGACACGGATTGGAACGAGATCGACCTGCTCTACAGCCTGCTCGAACAGATGCAGCCATCGCCGGTGGTGACGCTCAATCGCGCTGTCGCGGTAGCCAAGGTACGCGGGCCAGAAGCTGCACTTGCCATGATCGAGCCGCTGGAACAGAGGCTTTCCGGCTATTTCCATTTCTTCGGCCTCAAGGGCGGCCTGCTGATGCAGCTTGGTCGCGGCGAGGAGGCGCGCATCGCCTTCGACCGCGCTATCGCGCTTGCCAACACGGCCGCTGAGGCCGCCCATATCCGCATGCATATCGACCGGCTGATGAGGGAAGGCGCCGCGCGGGGAACCGCGCAGACAGCGCGCTGAACGACTCGCTGGTTCAACGGTCCGACCTTGGGTTAGACCATGCCGGGGTGGCGATTTTCCCCTGAAACGAGTAATGCCACGCCATGACAGCGCCTGATGTGCCGATCGGCACAGGGACGGCATGGCACAAGGCTTTGGCCGTCGCCATATGAGCGACGGGATCTGAAAGGGACAGAGAATGACGATTGCGAAGGAAACAGCCGGGCTATTGGCGAAACTGGGCGTCGCTGGGGACGTCCTTTCGGGCGGCGATCTTATCGTGCGCAGCCCGGTGACTGGCGAGCAGATTGCCGCGCTGAAGACGATCTCGCCGGCCGATGCGGCAAAGACCATCGACAAGGCCCATATGGCCTTCCAGGCGTGGCGTCTGGTGCCGGGGCCGAAGCGCGGCGAACTGGTGCGGCTGCTTGGCGAGGAACTGCGCGCGCACAAGGCCGAGCTTGGCCGGCTGGTGTCGATCGAAGTTGGCAAGATCCCGTCCGAAGGCCTTGGCGAAGTGCAGGAGATGATCGACATCTGCGATTTCGCCGTCGGCCTGTCGCGCCAACTCTACGGCTTGACCATCGCCACCGAGCGCCCCGGTCATCGCATGATGGAAACCTGGCATCCGCTGGGTGTCGTTGGCGTCATCTCCGCTTTCAATTTCCCGGTCGCGGTGTGGTCGTGGAACGCCGCGCTCGCGCTGGTATGCGGCGACGCGGTGGTGTGGAAGCCGTCGGAGAAGACGCCGCTGACGGCGCTCGCCTGCGAGGCGATCTTCAAGCGCGCGGCAGAGCGTTTCGGTGATGCTCCGGAAGGCCTGACGTCAGTGCTGATCGGCGATCGCGCCGTCGGCGAAATTCTGGTCGACCATCCGAGGGTGCCGCTGGTTTCGGCCACGGGCTCGACCCGTATGGGCAAGGATGTCGGTCCGCGCCTGGCGAAGCGCTTTGCCCGCGCCGTGCTGGAGCTCGGCGGTAACAATGCCGGCATCGTCTGCCCGACGGCAGATCTCGACATGGCCTTACGCGCCATCGCCTTCGGCGCCATGGGCACGGCCGGCCAGCGCTGCACGACGCTCAGGCGCCTGTTCGTGCATGAGAGCGTTTATGATGCCTTGGTTCCGCGCCTGAAGAAGGCCTATGAAAGCGTCTCGGTCGGCAATCCGCTGGAGACATCAGCGCTGGTCGGACCGTTGATCGACAAGGCGGCATACGATGCCATGCAGAAGGCGTTGCAGGAGGCGGCCTCGCATGGCGGCAAGGTGACCGGCGGCACGCGGGTGGAGAACGGCCATCCCGACGCCTATTATGTGCATCCTGCACTGGTCGAAATGCCCAAGCAGGTCTCACCGGTAACCGAAGAGACCTTCGCGCCGATCCTCTATGTGATGAAGTACTCGGATTTCGACGCCGTGCTCGACGAGCACAATGCGGTCGGAGCGGGGCTTTCCTCGTCGATCTTCACCCGCGACCTGCAAGAATCCGAGCGCTTCCTCGGCGTCGACGGTTCGGACTGCGGTATCGCCAACGTCAACATAGGCACCTCAGGGGCCGAGATCGGTGGTGCCTTCGGTGGCGAAAAGGAGACCGGCGGCGGTCGTGAATCCGGGTCAGATGCCTGGAAGGCCTACATGCGGCGTGCCACCAATACGGTGAACTATTCCAAAGCGCTGCCGCTCGCCCAAGGCGTGTCCTTCGACATCGACTGAGAACGCCAGTCGTGGCGGTCGCTATAGCCGCCACGATCGCCGTGTTGCCCTCTATTCCGGGGCTCCTGGATTGTGAAAGCAATTCTGGAAGGCCATATCGATGATCGCGAGTTTCACGGCCTGGGCGGTCATGTATTCCTGATAGAAATGGTTCGACACCCACATTACCGAATGGCCCCGCTGACCCAGCCAGCCGATGCTGCCGAGGTTTTCGGCGTCGCGCAATTTGCGTGAAAGATGGGTCCGGGAAAGCTTGAGCCAGTTTGCGAAGTCTCCGATCGAGACGATGCCGGTCGGAATTCGGTCGAGGCCGGCATGGTCGGGATCGACGCCGGACATCAGCCAATCCATAACGACGCCGCCAGTGTTAAGCCAGGTGAACAAGGAAAAGGTCTGTTTAGGCTCGCGCACGGCGTGGGACGAAAGCAGGCCGTCCGCCACCAGCGGCTGCAATATGGCAAGTGCGTCCGGTCTCGCGGCGAATGTAGTCAGTCGACTTCCGTCGTCGAGACTGTCCAACGTTCTCAGGTGGGCAAAGACCCAGCCGGCGAGTGTTTCCAGAGTGGTCGCAGCCGGCTGCAAGGGGCGAATCCTTCTGTCCCTATTTGTCGACAGATCACGAATGAAATTGTAGTGCAGCATCTCCTTGATGAAAGCGTCGGCGGTGTTGTGGCTGGCCACCGAACGGCGGTGTATCATGTCGATGAAACGTGTGGTCGTCAGTCCGGTGCGATCGTCATGTGGTTGCCGTCGGAAGTGCAAGGCAAGACCGATGTGAGCCATCAGCCAGCGCTGCTGCGTAGCGAACACGGAAGCGAGCCGCGGGTTGGCTTCGTAGGCCTGGAGCAGCATCTGCGACTGAGCCCGAACTGACCGACGAAATGCCGGACGGCAGGCAATATCTTCCAAGTTTAGCGCCATCCTCGCCGAGCCCAATCAAGCCTTCAACAGTGAATATCATCACAGTTTCAACCTTCGCGGTCATGTCCAGAGGCTGGCGGATAACTGCCATATCGCGCAAAAAGTTGCCAACCGTTATGGCTGTCACGCTAAAACTGAAACACGGGCCGTGAGCATTTTTTAATCCGCTCTGGTGGCTCTATGGAGCGGCTGACGTGGCCCACAATATGTCGTTGAAACGTCACCTGTGCCGACCCATATACGGACTGCGTCGGATGTTTTCCTCCCATTGCGTCCGGCGCGTTCCCCTCTGGAGGTTTTGAACCTTCATGCTTGGCCGGACTTTAACAGTCCGGCCTTTTTTCTATTGCCCCTGTGAAACTGCGCGACCGCGAGCGAGCTGTAGAACCGCCGCGGTCAGACCATCCACGACCAAGCCGGCCGCGGCGCTAACGCATGGACGCCCAACCGGCTAACCATTTTTGCCACGCTCGACAGCGGCCTAGGCATAGGGGCACGGCAACGATAGCTGCCAATTTGTCAGGAAATCCAGTAGGCTCGCCTGGTTTGCGAGACGGCGAGATGCCCGACCTGAAACAAATGCCCGATATGAAACAGATGAGATTGCTCGGCATCGTGGCCGCTACGGCGATCGGTCTGTATGTCTGCTATCTCTTGGCGTTGCCTTTTTTGCCCGCATTGACCTCGGCGCTGGTGTTGGCAATCATCCTGTATCCGGCTCATCGGCGGGTCGAGGAAAGGCTCAGGAATCAAAACCTGGCTGCACTGGTATCGGTGAGCGTCGCGGCGGTTGCCGTCGGCCTGCCGCTCATCTTCGTTGCACAGCAGCTTGTCCGCGAGGCGGTAAACGGCGCTACCTATCTGGAGGAGGTCATCAGGGGTTGGAACGCTGTTGGCTTCATGTCGGACTATCCCACGCTTTCGGCCGTTGCCCGTTGGATTGAGAACCAACTCGATCCGGCCGGTACGGTCCGCATTTGTACAATGGCTGACGGGACAAAGCACATCGCTGTTGCGCGGCTCGATCAATCAGGCCGTGATGTTCGTGCTGACGTTCTATCTGCTGTTCTATTTTCTGCGGGACCGCGAACCCGCTCTGCGGGGGATCGAGGGTCTCTCGCCCCTGCGTGCACCGGAGACGGCATACATACTGTCCCGCCTTGCCGAGACGGTACATGCGATCCTGATAGGCACCGTGTTTGTCGCCGCTGTGCAGGGAACGCTGGGCGGCTTGATGTTCTGGTGGCTCGGCCTGCCCACTCCGGTCTTTTGTGCCAGTGCTCGGCGCATTCGTGATCTGGGTGCCGGCAGCGATCTATCTCGCGCTGGAAGGGGCTTGGGCGAGCGCGGCGATACTGACCATCTGGGGCGGCGTCATCGTCGCCGGCATCGACAATCTGCTCTATCCGATGCTTGTCGGGAGCCGGCTGCGGCTCCACACGGTGGTGGCCTTTATCGGCGCGGTCGGTGGCATCGTCCTCTTTGGAGCATCCGGGCTCGTCCTCGGCCCTGCAGTGATCGCGGTCACCATCAGCCTCATTGACATCCTCAAGAGACGATTGAACGACCAACCCGAAGCGGAACCGGGGCCAAAGCGCGACGCGGAGCCATCACGTCAGTCAGAACCGGCGCCCAGTCGTGAGTAAGCACCGCCACGCGCAACCAGTTCATCATGCGGACCTTGTTCGACGATGCCCGTTTCGGCGACCACCACGATGCGATCGGCATTGCGGATCGTCGCCAGCCGATGCGCGATCACCAGTGTCGTTCGGCCCCGCGCAAGCTCCGCCAGCGACTGCTGGATCTCCCGCTCGGTCTGCGTGTCGAGTGCCGACGTCGCCTCGTCCAGGATGAGGATTGTCGGGTTCTTCAGGAACATACGCGCGATTGCCAGGCGCTGCTTCTGACCGCCCGACAGTTTTACGCCACGCTCGCCAATGATCGTATCGAGGCCTTCCGGCAGGGAAGCGATGAGTTCGTGGAGGCGCGCGCGGCGCGCGGCCTCGACGATCTCGCTTTCGACCGCGTCCAGCCGGCCGTAGGCGATGTTCTCGCGGATCGTACCGCCAAACAGGAACACGTCCTGCTGCACGATTCCGATCTGGCCGCGCAACGATGCCAGCGTCATGTCGCGGATATCCAAACCGTCGATTGTGATGGCGCCGCTGTCGACCTCGTAAAAACGCGGCAGCAGTGAGCACAGGGTCGTCTTGCCGGCGCCTGACGGCCCGACGAAGGCGATGGTCTGTCCCGCTGTTATGTCAAGATCGATGTTCTTCAAAACCGCCCGTTCGCCGCTATAGCCGAAGGTGACATCCCGGTAGCTGATCTCACCTCGGAGTGTTGGTGCATCAACCGCGCCAGGCCGATCCGCGATGTCGGGCTCGGTGTCGAGGAGAGCCGCATAGCGGCGGAATCCGGCGATGCCTTTCGGATAGGTTTCAATCACAGAATTGATCTTGTCGATCGGCCGGAAGAACACATTGACAAGGAGCAGGAAGCCAATGAAACCGCCACTGGAAAGTTCGCCACGCAGCACGAGGTAGCTTCCGGCGATCATTACCACGAGTTGGATCAGCCGCATGCTCATGTAGCTCAGCGACGTGCTGGCGGCCATGATACGGTAGGCATCGAGCTTGGTCTTGCGGTAGCTGGCATTGTCACGCGCGAAAAGATTGCGCTCGTGGTCTTCATTGGCAAAAGCCTGCACCACCCGCATGCCGCCGACATTCTCCTCGATGCGAACATTGAAATCGCCGACCCGCCCGTAAAGCGCCTGCCAGTTGCGCGTCATGCGCGCGCCATAGCGGCTTGTCACCCAGGCGACCAGCGGCACAATTGCCGCGGTGATCAGTGCAAGCTGCGGATTGACCAGGAACATCAGTGCGAAGGCGCCGAGGAAGGTCATGATCGCGATGAACAGGTCTTCGGGACCATGATGGGCGACCTCGCCGATTTCCTCCAGGTCCTTGGTGACGCGGGCGATGAGGTGGCCGGTCTTGTGGTTGTCATAGAAGCGGAACGAGAGCTTCTGCAGGTGATCGAAGCTCTTCCGGCGCATCTCGGTCTCGATGTTGATGCCGAGCATATGACCCCAGTAAACCACGACCGCCATCAGCCCGGTGTTCGACACATAGATGGCAAGCAGGCCAGCCGACGCAGCAAGGATCAGCAGCCACTGCTGGCTCGGCAGCAGTTCGTCGACGAACACCTTGACCGCATCGGGAACCCGAGCTCCAGCATGCCAGACAGAACCGCACAGCAGAAATCCAGGATGAACAGACCCTTCCAGGGGCGGTAGTAGGAGAAAAATCTAAGAAGCATTGGAACCGCTTTTTCTGGTTCGAAGGTCTGGATTGCCAGGAGCATGCCTGTGCGAGGGTGTCAATTCCGGCATTCTCGAGAGGGCGGGACGGTGATGACCTGTTCGCGCAGGCAAAGCAGCGCCTGACGGCTTACGGCGCTCTGATCGGACGAACGGGATTGGATCTGGACTCTGGACCCTAAAGCTTCGGAAGACCGTATCGCTGGCGAAGGGTACGCCCGGCGCCGAAAACATCCGAACGCTCCAGCAAAGGCATAACGTCGTCGACGAAACTTTGCAGGTCGGCGGGCATGACGGGCGCCATGACATTGAAGCCGTCAGCCGCTTTGCCCTCGAACCATTGCTGCATCGTGTCGGCGATGTCGCGGCCATTTCCAACGGCAAGCAGATGACCGCGGCCGGCTGCGAGCCGCATGAGCAATTGGCCCAGTGTCAACCTGTCCCGCCTTGCGATTCCGACCAGCACGCCGACCCGGCTCTGGCTGGACTGGTTCGGCTGTGCGCTCGACAGGGGCGGCAGCGGCGCGTCCAGATCGGCATCGGTTAGATTCTCGCCGAGGAACTCGCCGAGCTTGGCAAGGACGTGGTCGGTCACGGTAGAGCCGCTCAGTTCGGCTAGCCGCTCTTCGGCTGCTTGCCTGGTATGAGCGACGATCGGCACGATCCCCGGAAAGACCAGGATCGTGTCCGGATCGCGCCCGACGGCGGCCGCTCTTGATTTGATATCGCGATAGAAGTCCTGCGCTTCCGTCAGCGTCGCCTGGACGGTGAATACGATGTCGGCGTAACGGGCGGCGAAGGCGCGGCCAGCTTCCGACGAGCCGGCCTGCGCCAGCAGCGGCCGACCTTGGGGCGATCGCGGCACGTTGAGCGGGCCTGCGGTACGCACGAACGGACCGGCGTGATCGACCGACCGCACTTTGTCGGGATCGAAGTATCGCCCGGCGGCTTTGTCCGGCCTCCTCGCATCGGGAGCCCAACTTTGCCAGAGCGCTATGGCTGCGTCGACCACGTCGTTTGCGTGGGCGTAGCGTCCGTCATGCTCCGGCATGGCTTCCAGTCCGAAATTACGGGCCTCGAGCACGTTGGACGAGGTGACGATGTTCCAGCCCGCACGGCCTTTGCTGATGTGGTCGAGAGAGGCGAAGCGCCGGGCGAGGTGGAAAGGGTGATCGAAGCTGGTCGACGCAGTTCCGATCAGTCCGATCCTGCTGGTGACGGCGGCGAGCGCCGACAGGATCACCAGTGGATCCATGGCGTCGGAAAGATGCCGATCAGCGCCGCTTTGCAAGGCCAGTACGTCGCCGAGGAACAAAGCGTCGAAATCGGCAGCCTCCGCGCGGCGAGCGATGTCGACCCAGTAGTCGAGGCTGGTTGAGGCAAGCGGGTCGCTTTCGGGCATGCGCCAACCGGCCTCGTGACTGCCGAGGCCAAGATCACGGCATTGAGATGCATGCGCCGCGGCGGGCTCATTTTTCGCCGGCCACATAGGCGTTGGTGTAATAGGCCGCGAAATCGGGTCGTTCACTGACCGGGTTCCCATCGCCGTCGCGCAGGGCCCCGGCCTTGAACAGGTAGTCGCCGATAGCCTCCATCTTTGCGGGATCGATCGTGCCGATCGCGCCGGTGGGGCTTTGCAGGTAGTGGCCGTCGACCAGAGCCTTCAGCGATGCTTCGATCAACGGGCGGTCGGTCAGCACGTCGCTGTTTGCTGCGATCAGCATATCAGCCGCTTCTTGCGGATGTTCGACGGCGAAGGCGTAGCCGCGCCTGGTCGCGGCGATGAACGCGGTTGCCGTGTCCTTGTTCTTTTCGAGGTAGGCCCGGCTCGAGCCAATGAAATTGGTGTGTTGGTCGGGCACGCCGAAATCCGCGTAGCGGAAGGCGCGCTGGGCCTTGCCGTCAAGTTCCGCTTTGATCCCCTCCCAAGTGTAGACTTCGAGCGTAAAATCGACTGCGCCATTGGCCAAGGCCTCATAGGCGGAGGTGCCCAGCGTCACCGTTTCGAATTTGCCCTCGCCGCCGTCATGGCGGATGATTGTGCCGATCAGCGCATTCTCCCAGGCGCTGCCGAAACCGCCATAGGTCAGACCGTCCAGGTCCTTGGGGGACTGTATATCGGCGCGGTCGGCATTGAACACCAGCCTGCCGGTTTCCGTCTGCATGATGGCGTAGGTGGCGACGAGGTCGGCGCCGGCCGTGCGTTGGGTGAACAATCCTATGGATCCCAGTATGCCGAAATCAGCCACGCGGTTGGCGATCAGCGTACCGGCCGCAGTGTCGGTGTAGGGCAGGATTTGCACGTCGAGCCCGGCCTCGGCGTAGAAGCCTTTCGCCTGGGCAACATAGAGCCCAACATGGTTTGTGTTCGGCGTCCAGTCTAGCGCGACGGTGACAGTCTGCTGGGCGGAGACGGATGTGACGGGTCCGAGCCCGGTGATCAATGCGGCAGCGATGAAGAGGCGTCTTGAAAGCATGGTCATGTCCTTTGGGCGGGCTGTGGATCGAGAAGGGTATCGAGGATGTCGGCTTCAATGGCGCTGGCTTCCGGCGAGGCAAGATCCTTGCGCGGGCGCGGAAGAGATATGGCGACTTCGCGCAGCACGCGGGCAGGGCGGCCGCTCAGCACATAGATGCGGTCGGACAGGAAGACCGCCTCGCGGACATCGTGGGTGATCAGCAGGACGGTCCAGCGGTGTCGGTCCCACATCGTCTGAAGCCAGCGCTGCATGCCGGTGCGCGTGAGGGCGTCGAGTGCGCCGAACGGTTCGTCGAGCAACAGCATGGCACGGTCCTGCACGACGGTACGCAACAGCGCGGCGCGCTGGCGCATTCCGCCCGAGAGCTGCGCCGGATACTTTTGCTCGAAGCCCGCAAGGCCGAATTCGCCGAAGAGCGGCGCCACCTTGTCGCGCGCCGCCTTGCGGGACATGCCCTGCACTTCCAGACCGAGCGCGGTGTTGTCGATAACCGTGCGCCAGGGCATCAGGGCGTCGTGCTGCGGCATGAAGGCAAATGGTCGGCGCGCGTCGGCCAGTGGTCGCCCGTCGAAGTCGATGCCGCCGTCGTGGCCTTCGAGACCGCCCGTCAGCAATCTGAAGATCGTAGATTTGCCGGCTCCGGAGGGGCCGAGGATTGAAACGAATTCGCCCGGCTCGGCGTGCACGGTGATGCCGGCAAGCACGTCGACATCGCCAATACTCTTGCTGACTTGGCGCAATTCCAGCCGCCTGCTCATGATTTTCGTGCGGCATCGAGCCGCTCCCATGGCATGGCGGCGCGCTGGATCAGCACCGTAGCGGCAAACAGGGCCAGCGTGAGCAACGCGCTGACCAGCACGGCCGCGAGCACGAGATCGGGCCGGAAATTGTTCTTGGCGTTGAGCATGTAGATGCCAAGCCCTTTGGCCGCGCCGGCATATTCCGCGAAGATGGCGCCGACCACGGCATAGGTGATCGAGATGCGCAGGCCGGCGAAGAAATAGGGCAGCGAGGAGGGCAGGCGGGCCAGCACGAAAATGCGCATGCGGGAAGCGCCCATCGAACTCAGAAGCGCCGAGATGTCCCGATCCGTCGATTCATAACCCTGCACCAACGCGACCAGCATGGGAAAGAAAGTCACGAGCGCGACCAGCATGATCTTCGGCGTCAGCCCGAAGCCGAACCAGAGAACAACCAGTGGGGCGATCGCCACCAGCGGCAGGGTCTGGCTGGTGATGAACACCGGGAATAGGGCGCGGCGCAGCGGCTTGAAGAAGTCGATCAGCACCGAAAGGATGAAGGCAACGGCCAGCGAGCAGGCGAAACCCGCCAATGTGGCGCTGATGGTCGGCACGGTGTTGTCGAACAGCGCCTGGCGCTGCTGGATGGCTTGGGCGAGGACTCGTGACGGCGCGGGCAGCGTGGTGGGCGAGATGCCCGAGATGCGCGCATAGAGCTCCCAAGCCAAAACCAGCGTGCCGACCGATAGCAAGGCCGGTCCTACCTTGGCGAACAAGACTACGATTCGCGGCGCGGCCGAGAAAGACTGGGACATGCGAGACCTCCGGCGCGAAAGATCAGCGCGGGGTCGGGCTATTGGCCGAGACCGTGAGGTCGATCGTGACATGGCCCTCGAGCGGGCCCACGAAATCGCCGGACATCGGAAAAAGAAAAATCTGTGCGCCAGAAAACATCGCCCGCCTCGCTCCGCTGGTATTATCCAGATCAGCTCTAGGGTTTACGGGCTTGCAGCCCATCTCTCAGCCCCGACGATACGGAGCACCCCTGTGGATGGCGGCAATTAAACAGATAAAGAGGGGAGCTGCAAGTCTGCGCCCAACCCGTAAAACCTCAGGTCAGAGGAGGTTTCGGTTCCAGCAGGGACATTTGAGCAAAACAGAAACCGGCATCCTGTCGGGATTGGGAAAGGCGTCGGTCGAGCGGATCGTTTTCCGTTCGTCGTCACCATTATCGATGCCGCGCGTTTGGTGAATTGTGAAAGCGTGAAGATATAATTGCATAGGTTGTAGGCAGCGAGTTTCTCTATCGCCAATTACGACCCGCGCTTTATTGGAGAGCCAAATGCAAGAATTCCTTCTTTTTGCGTTCGTGGGGTTTGTCGCTCAAGCCGTGGACGGGGCTCTCGGCATGGCCTACGGCGTGATTTCCTCGACAACGCTACTGGGGTTTGGCGTGTCTCCTGCACACGCTTCGGCTTCAGTTCACGCGGCTGAGCTGTTTACCACTGCGGCCTCAGGTTCGGCTCACCTCTATCACCGCAACATAGACTGGAAGCTTTTCTGGCGGTTGATGCCATTTGGCGTTCTCGGCGGCGTTCTCGGCGCTTTTGTGCTCACCTCGTTCGAGGGAGCCATCATGAAGCCATATGTGACCACATACCTTGCGCTTGTCGGAGCTTGGCTCCTGTTCCGTTCATTTCGACGGATCCCAAGCAATCCGGTCCCTGCAGGCGCGGTACCGCCCCTTGGACTTGGTGGTGGATTTCTCGATGCCGCAGGCGGTGGCGGGTGGGGCCCCATCGTGACGACGGGGCTTCTCGGTTTTGGCGGGACGCCGCGCTACGTTATTGGCACGGTGAATGCCAGCGAGTTCCTCATCACGTTCTCGGTGTCCCTGACCTTCTTGTTTGCGTTAATAACGGGCCATTGGGAGGAGGCAGGGGAGCTAACGGAAAATCTACTCCCCGTTGCCGGCTTGATCCTTGGTGGCGTGGTCGCAGCGCCGATGGCTGGATTGGTAGTGAAGTCAATCGCAGAAAAGACGCTTCTCAGGCTCGTTGGTATTCTCATCATACTGCTGGCAGGTTGGCAAACCGCGGAACTCTTCGAATTGGTGTAAACTCAGGACACATCGAAGAGGTTGTCGGCGTCGCCTCCTTGGTGGCCATGCCGGAGACAAAAACTCAATTCCCAAATGGAACGAAGCAACCCCTTTGTTGTTTGGCTTCCTTGGACAACCGGAGGACGAATCGATGAAAAATTTGGTTGCAACAACAGGATTGGCGCTGGCGGTCGCGATGCCTGCAGCGGCTCAGGACACCGCGACCGCGAAAGCTGAATTCGTCAACATGGCTGGCGAGAAGAACGGAACGGCCACGCTGACCGAGACGGTGCAGGGTGTGCTGATAGCGTTGGAGATAACAGGACTGCCGGCGGGTGAATGGGTCGCGTTCCATGTTCATGAAACCGGAAAGTGCGACCATCAGACCGGCCATGACTCGGCAGGTGGGCACTTCAATCCAACGAATGCCGAACATGGGTATCTCAGTGGAAAAGGCCCGCACGCGGGCGACATGCCAAATCAGCGGGTCGGTGCCGACGGCGTTTTGCGTGCCCAGGCTTTCAACAGCGTGGTCAAGCTGGATGGTGGGGAAACGGCGATACGAGGCAAGGCATTGATGATCCATGGCGGGCAGGACGACTACAAAAGCCAGCCTGCCGGCGATGCCGGAAATCGTCAGGCCTGCGCCGTGATCGAATGAGAAAAACCCCGAGATGGGTGGAGATCCGCCCGACATATGATCTGACCGGCTCTTCAGCCTCGGCGGCCAGGTAGGGGTGGTCGGAACCTGTGGCATGAGGACAAGCCAGACGGTAAGCTCGTGTCTGCAGAGGAATTGACAACGCAGCCATCGCGCCGAAGTTGGCCTTCATTTTGCGACTGCCGGATGATTGCATGAACGAAACTTCTCCTAGGGGCTTGCCCTCCCCGGATCTTGCCCAGTCAGCCATTTCCGCCCGCGGCCTGGTCAAGACGTCCGGCAAGCTGCGCGCCGTCGATGGTGTCGATCTCGATGTGCCGCGCGGCATGATTTTCGCCATCCTGGGCCCGAACGGCGCCGATCACCGCACCGGTTTTCGTGGCACCGGGGAAGATAATCGCGGCGCTGAACATCGCTGCCCCGGAAAACCTGGTGACGGAAGAACGCATAAGCGAACTGGGCGACATGGTAGCCCGGGCCGCCCATCGGATTTCCGCCGCCCTTGGCTTTCGCTCGCCGGCTGCCAATGAGGTAGCGAGTTGAGCCGGTGCCAAACATCATACGACTTCCTCGGCAGATCGCGACGAGGGGTATATCTCCGGAACGGTGAAAATCGACACCTCGCCCTTGAAGCCTTGCAGTTCAAACACACCCGCCTGCACAACCGGCATTGATGCTCCCTGCGCAAATCCGGGACCAAGCACCAGAGGGATCCTCAGCTTTTTGGTCGTTGACTCGAGCCGTGCCGCGCGGTTCACCGGCGAGCCGATCGCGGTGTAATCGAATCGCCGTTCGGAGCCGAAATTTCCTACGGAGCAGATGCCAGTCTCGATGGCGACGCCGATTTCGATGGAGGGATGCCCACGCGCGGCGAAACCGGCATTTTCGCGCTTCACCCGTTCGATCAGGGCAAGCCCCGCCTCGAGCGCGCGCTCGCGATGATCTGGCTGATCAAGCGGCGCGTTCCAGAAGGCTAGCACGGCATCGCCCATGAACTTGTCGATTGTCCCGTCGCGCTTGAGTATCTCATCGGTCGCAAGGCCGAGAAAGTGATTGACCACCTTTCCGATTTCTTGGGCACCGAGTTGTTCGCTCATCGTCGTGAAGCCGCGTATATCACTCAGCAGGATTGTGATCTCGCGCTTCTCTCCGGACAGGATCGCTTCGGTATCCGAATTTGCGAGGCGTTGCACCACGGAGGGCGACAGAAATTGCGAAAACTGCCGGGCCAGGGTGGACCGGCGCTGCTCGCTGCGCCTGTAGAGGACATAGCCTTCGAAGCCGGCTACGAGGATCGTCGCAAGCGCCGGCTGCAGTGGGTCATAGAGTGCACCCTGCAGGCTGTATTCGAGAGCGCCGAACACGAAGGGCGTGGCAGACAGGAGCGCCAGAGCGAGTGCGCTAAGCACGACACGCTCGGCGAGCACTCCGGAAAGCCCGATGAAAACGATGCCACTGAGGACCAACCACAGCCGCTCCAGCGTACGCGCTTGCGTCGGTTCTACAAGATAACTTCCGGCAAGCATCTGGCCGATTGCATCAGCGTGGATGTCCGCGCCTGGTCGCGCCGGACGCGTGGGGGTTGGCAGATACTGGGTCAATCCCACGGCCGACAGGTCAACAATGGCGATGGCGTTCCGCAGCAGCGGATCGCCGTGGCCCGAAAGGATATTGCTGGCGGATATGCGCGGCGTATTGGTGTCGGTTTCCCAGAGGCGGATGCTGCCCTGCGGCTCGAGTGGCACAATGGTGCCGGCTATCCTGAGCGCGTCAAACCCGGCGGCATTCATCCGAGCTACGTAGCCGTTCTCTCCGGCGTAGAGGCGCAGGAGTTCGAGCGCGAAGGACGGCCAGAGCTGCACGCCTTGAGCCGTGTTTCGGAGCCAGAGCAGCGGCACATGGCGTAATACGCCGTCGGGATCGGGCAAAGTGCGAATTACGCCGAGGCCTGCAGCGGCGCTCGAGAAATCCGGAAGCGAGCCTGTCAGACCGGTGAAGCCAGGAAGCGTCTCGGGTACTTGCCCGACGATCGACCAGCCGGCTTTGGGCTCTGCTTCTGATACGGTCGCCTCATTGCCCAGGCTGACGGCGAGCGCCGTTCGATGTTTCGCCAGTGCGCTCGCGAGGCGCTTGTCTCCGGCGATACCATCAGGAGAGATGTCAGCCTCGGGCAGTACCAGCGCAAGCCCGATCACCGCGGCACCAGACTCGGCGACACCGTCGACCAGATCGGCCAAAAGGCCACGGTTCCAGGGCCATCGCCCATGTGCGTTGAGGCTGGCGTCGTCTATCGAGACGATCACGACAGGATTGCTCGTCGCCTGGCGTGGGGCGAGAAACTGGTAGAAGTCGTACGTGCGTTCGCGCAGGCGCGACAGCGGCCCATCGAAAGCCAAATGGCAAGCGAGCAGCAAGAGCACGACCATGAGACCGGATGTTTTGCGTCTGGCAGCTTGCCGCCAATCAGCCCAGCGCCAACCGACCAAGAGGCTCATGTCGTACGGCCGGGCTTAGTTGCAGTAGTAGCAGCAACGCTCACTTTCACCCTCGCACCCACCATCATCCACGCCGCCGCCCACGGGCGGCGTGACGCTGTCGGGGAACTCCATGACCACTCCTGGCAATGCGCCGTCGGTGGAATCGCAGACTTTGAGCGAGCCGCCGAGTGCCGACGCACAAATCGCGCTTACGTCCAATCCAGGACCCGGTGCGCCTGGCAGGCCGGTGCCGGCTATCCGGTCGATGCTGTCCAATATCGGGAAGGTGTCTATACCGCCGTAGCCGGTCAGCAGCTTGCCATCTTCCGACGTGCAGGCGTAGCCCGGGTTTGTGATGACCAGCCGTTTGCCATTGATCGTGCAGGTCATGCGGCCGGAGCGCAGTATGCCGACGGTCTGGCCGGCTGCCACCAGCACTTCGATGATGCCGCCTCTGGCCCCAAGTACCATATGCGGAGTCGCAACCTGCATGACGCCGCCTTTGGAAACCTGGCCGCCATAAAAACGGGCCAGGCCGCCGTTCATCCCGATGTCGATCTTTCCAGATGCCGAGCCCGGATTGTAGACGAATTCATCGATCGTCAGGCTGGTGTTCGGACCAATCTTGGCGCTCGATTCGTCCCGGAACACCAGCATTCCAAGACCGGTGGGATTGCTGCGCAGTTGATCGCCGAGTTCGACGCCCGCGCCGACGTTCATTGTCCCGCCGTTGTTGCGGACGATGTTTGTCTGGTAGGCCGTCATCGACCCGACCGTTTCAGCTCCGGAAGGTGCCGCAAAGGCAAGGCAGGCGACAAAAATGGCGATCTGATGGTACGGGATCCTCATCGCGGCCTCTTTCAATTGAGCGTCAACGTGTAGCTCATAAGCATTTCGAACGATTTTCGGTCGCGGTTGGCGATGGCGAAGTTGGTTTCTCGATAGGCGAGATCAACGCTGATCTTCTGGGCTTCCGTCAGCTGAAAATCGCTTTCCGAGGCAATGCGCCAGAAGTCGCTCTTGATATTTGTGCCGATGCCGACAGACAGATCGGGAGTGTCGCTGTGGCCGGCCGAGAAGGCGATCTGGTGCGACCATGCGAAAAAATCCGGTACGTTCATCAACAGGCCGCCATAGCGGACCTCGCCCGTGTAGCTGCGGCCGATTTCGCCAGATCCGGAAGCGAAGTCATTCGAGCCGACAAAGCGCAGTCCGAGCGCCTGGCCATTGCGGAAGCGGTAGCTGCCGCCTGCCTCATAGAAGACCCTGCTATCGGCGAAAATGCCTTGCGAGGCGCTTAGATCGATGTAGCCGCCACCGGCGAAGAGGGTCGTCTCGACCGTCGGGCGAACGAGGAAACGGCCACTGAGGCCGACCCCGGTTTCGTGGATATCGCTGTCGAAACGATCTGTAACGGTAAACGCGGAAAGCAGCAGGCGGAGCGAATCGATCCCACTGTTGGGCAGCCCCTTGTCCCAGGTAATCGCTGCGTTGCCGTGGATAAAAGTCTTCTCGCTACCCGGAACCGACAGGTCTTCCGTGAAAAAACGCTCTGTCGCCGTCAACGACCCCGAAAGAACGAGGGCGTCAGCACTTGGCGTGCCGAGGTCCCACCGAACAAAGCCGTCGGCCCGCCCGTAGGGCGAGACGAAGCTGTCGTCGTCCTGCGTCCCGCCTGGCTCAAAATCGGTGAATGCGCTGAATACGCCACCGGTCAGGGCGAGTTCCCAGGTGACGCCACGCAACGCGCGCTCGATGCGGGCTAGCAGGCGAACAGCTTCCTGCTGCTCACTTGCGGTCAGACCGCCGACTTCGATGCCGTACTGCACCTGCCGCCGGGCCAATTCATAGGACCCCACATGATAATACAACCGGCTGGCCGCAAGCCGGGCGCGCGCATCGCGGGGGTATTTGATCAGATACTGCTCGATTGAGGAGATCGCCTGATCGTATTGTCCCGCGTTGACCGCAACCGTGACGAATTGGGCGAGCGTTCCATTGTCGGCCGGACTGGCGATGCGGGCCGAAAACGCATCGTCATAGGCCGGATAGAGACCTTGTGCGCCGGCCGGCAATATGCCGGCACAGAGCAGCGCTGCGGCGAAGCCGAAGATCATTGAAAACGAGGAATGCATGCCGAGAACCCCACCCAACCCGACTAGTGCAGCGGATCTAGCACGCCTGCACGAAAAAAAGCGACGGAACTGTCACGAGATCTCCGAGTCTTCAGTAGCTGTTGCAACTGCGCAACAAACTATCGGGTTCCTTCGCATTTGGCCTACGCTGGTTGGTCAAACATCTTCTCAGCGTTGCTGGACTTCGAGCAAGTATTCGCTACAAACGGCAACTAAGCCAAATCATAATGAGCCGTGGATTGCGCAGCCGACAAGATCAATATTGTTTGCGCGATTCTGCACGTATCTGGTCGCCGCTTGACGCATCAGGGTCACATGCACCTCATCCGAAGGTCTTCCGCCGCGTTGCGCAAGCGCTCGGAGAGCTGGCGCGCGATGCTTCTCAGGACGGCCTGCGCAAATGTGCGCCACTACAGCACGAGCGTAGTGGCAAGCCCCAGCATCAGGCCCATGCCTACAATATCGGTAACCGTGGTAAGGAAGATCGCGGAAGCCACGGCCGGATCGGCGCCGACCCGCCGCAGGCCCAACGGGATCAGCACGCCGGAGATCCCGGACATGAGGCACGATCCGGACATTGCGAGCAGGATCACAAGCGCCAGCATGGGCGCCTGGGCTGCCGACTCCGGTTGCCGCGATGCGTAGAACCACATGGCCGCGGCCGCCACGAGACCGACGAGCACGCCGTTGGCGATCCCGAGCACCCCCTCCCTCAGCACCAGGTGCAGCTTCGGTCGTTTGTCCACATCCCCTAAGGCGAGACCACGCAACGTCATGGCCAGTGCCTGGCAGCCCGTGTTTCCGCTCTGCCCGGCCAGCACCGGGAGGAACGCCGCCAAGGCGACGATCTTCTCGATCGTGCCTGTGAACGACCCGACCACGAAAGCCGCTATGAAGGCCGTCAGCAGGTTGAGCTGCAGCCACGGATGACGTTTCAAGAAGGCTGAAACCAGCGGCGTGAAAGAACGCTCCTCCTTCTGGACACCCACCATCTGGCCAGACTGGGCAGAAATCTCGATGATTTGCTGCTCGAACAGCCGCCAGCCGCGAACCTGCCCGAGCAGCCGGTTCTCCACGTCCACCACGGGATAGACGGGGTAGTGACGGCGTACCGCCGCCTTGCAGGCTTCACCCAAAGGCATATCGACGTGAAGGGCGAACGGTTTCGGCAGCATGATCTGATCGACCGTGGCGGCCGGTTCGCTCAGCATCAGATCGCGCAGGACCACCAGGCCAACGAGTTTGCCGCCCGCGTCCGTGATGTAGAGGTAAGTCAACTCGGTCGGCACCTGCGCGCGCCTGACGGCCTCGACCGCGGCGGCTATCGTCGTTCCGACAGGAACGCTGGCGGGGATCGGGTCCATCAGCTCGATGACGGACCCGGGGACCGCGATATCCTTGCCGTCGCCATAAGGCGTGACAGGCCTCATATGCGATGGCAAATGCTCCGCCACCTTCCGGGCGTGCCTATCCGGCAACAACTTCAATACGTCCCGGATGAACTCGGGAGACTCTCGGGCAAGCAATTCGGCCGCGTCGTCAGGTGCTCGAGCACGCAGCGTGCGCACCAACTTCTCAACGTCGTTGTCTTGCCTCATCTGTGCCCCCAACCCTCTAATGTTCCGCCTCTGAACGTGTAGACGGGAGCGGTTCGCCCGCTCTGCCCTGGCGCGCAGTGCCCCAGCGCCTCGATCCGGAAATCTTCGCCTTCTCAGAGCGCAGAGTAGACCGAACTGAGCCATTGCGTGGGTGCATACAAGCGGGCTGTAACGTCAGCGTGTCGCCAAGAGAATTTTCGTGTTGCCGAGACCGCGATCCCGGCAACGACGACACTATGGCTGTATCTCAGAAAATGAGAGGATCCAAACGGTCGCGATCCTGATTGCCTCAGCGTCAATAATGCGCCCGGATGGACTTGCGCTCCTTAAAAGTCGACGCGGGGCGTGTCCTGCATCTGACGCTCGAACAGGAGCCAGAACGGCGATCCCCGGGTTTCGGCATACCAACGCTCGAAAGCCGCCAGGGTCTCAGGAATGTCGTTGGCAGGTTCCTCCTCGTCCGGAGCCCGGAATATCGCCAACGCAACCGGACCGAAACGCGCAATCACCTCCGAACGCGCCTCGCTGTCGGAATTCCAGCCGAGTCGCGTGCGCAGCGTGGCGAAGGCGCTGGCGACGGCTATCTCCTCGCTCTCTGCCGATGCCATGGCCTCGGCGATCGCCTGCATGAGATTGAGCCGCCTGAAGGCGAAGGCGCGCTCTTGTTCGAGCGTCGCGATCTGGATTGCGGCCTCCCGCCGGAAGCTGCTTTCGGCGACCTTGGCGGCCTCGGCCGCTGTCTTGAGCTCAACGAGAAAGCGGGTTGTCACCGTCATCGCGCCTTTGCGAGAGTGGCGGAAGAGAGTGGGAGTCGAACCCACCAAGGACCGGCTCGCGGCCCCTCGCGGATTTGAAGTCCGGACGCCCCACCGGGGACGATGCTCCTCCAGAAGATTCCGCTGTTGCCGGCTCATTGTCGGTCGGTGAGCGAAACAGATCCCGTCGATGCCTGTTGACG
>NZ_SUEO01000058.1:0-7428 GCF_004962925.1 Mesorhizobium sp.
AGACCGCCAAGGACACCACCACAGGTGCGCAGCAGCCGATGGGTGCGCGAGGTGCCACGGTCGCCGACACGCTGGGCGGATCGGCCGATGCCGCCGACCAGCAGTCGCGTTCGGGCGAGCACAACACTTAGCGCGCAGATCACTTGGAATCTCCGCGCATCTTCGCTTGGCGCAAATGACGGTGTTAGATGGCGGATCTTTCGAACTGGCCTATCGCGAACTGGCCTATCGAGGATGTGAGGTTATCCTCCCCACCACGGACGACAAAGCAGGGTTCAGATGCCGCTCCCTCGGTAGCGAACTCCCAGATCATGCAAGTGCCGGTTCGCGAAGCGATTTATGCCGTGAAGAATATGATGGCGAAAGGGGGTTAGGCTGTGGGAAACGCTCATGCGCGATGCGTCGGTTGAATTGCCGACCACGGTGGCGCTCGTCGCTACCGTGACTTTCGCCGAAGCCGCCGATTATAGGGGCTAGTCGGTTTTCCCCAGCAACCGCTCATATTCCCGCTCCGGCTCGCTGTAGGTGCCATCGGCCAACTGGAACAGACCATCACGATCCCTGATGACGATCTCACCCCGCGTGGCTCTGATTAGGCCCCTGCCCTCAAGCTCCTGGATTGCAACCGTGACACCCGGTCGCCGCACACCGAGCATGACGGATATGAATTCGTGGGTGATTGCAAGCCGGTCGGTGCGGACGCGATCGTGGCACATCAGAAGCCAGCGAGCCAAACGTTCGTCCAACTTCGACCGTGCGTTTACCAGGGCGGTGTAGCTGGTCTGAATATAGAGGGTCTGGACATAGAGAAGCAGAAGAGCCTTCAGCGAAGTGCTCTCAGACAGAGCAGACGACAGTGCCGGGGCTGGAACTCGCAAGCCGCTTCCCGCCAGTTGCATATAGGTGTCATGTGCGGCGCGATCGCCGCCTAGGGCCACTAAGGCTCCGGTCATGCCTTCCATGCCGATCAGGCCGACCTCGGTATCCCGGCCCTTAGGTAGTTTGGCGACTACCGACGCGATGCCGTCTTCCAGGAAATACACGTGTTCGATAACGGACTTCGTCGACTCAAGCTGGGTCCGCATCGGCAGCGCTACCCGTTCCATGTTGGGTTCGATCGATGCCAGATCGCCAGGGGAAAGTCGCCGCAATAAAGCATTTTGATAGGGAATATTGGGCTGGTTAAACATAACTCCACCCTCGGTAGGGCAAGAGCTTTCTGATCTCCCAGCCGTTCGCGCCCGTGACAACGTGCGAACGATAAGACTACATATGGGGGTGCTAAAGTCCCGAAGCCAATCACTTTAAGCATTAAGGGCGGGTACCGGGCATTCTGGCGGCATCCGAGAAGGGAAATCGCAACACCAATGCGTGTTTTTCGTCGCATATCTCAAAGATCGCGCCTGTCAGCATTGGCTTCCCGCTGAGCAGTCCTTCCGCCAGGATCTCCTTGGCGGAGGCCATCGCGTTCTCCTCAGCCTGCGCCAAATCCGCAAATTCCTGCCCCTCGAGGTCCTCGATGAGGTGCCCCTCCTCGTTCCGGATATGGAAAAAATATCTTGGCATGCCAGTCCACCTCCATGGACTATCTAGATGCATGGAGGCTCATGGATAGTGTCGGAAACGTACCAACCGGGGACATGTATGAACCGGACATTCGACGTGTCTGAGCGCTGGCGCAGGCCAGCGGGTCAGCTGACGCTGTCGGTGATTTCTGACCTGTCGAACAGCACGCCGAGACCATGCTCGACGGCACAGGCGGCGATCATGTCGTCAAGGGCTTTCCCGGACACAGGGCAATTGGGGAGGACTTCCCGTATGGCGGTTTCAGCTCTCGATGTTGAAACCACATCGTGCCGCCTTTTCCTGGTCTCCATATAGTGGTCGACTAGGGTTTTCAGACGCCTTGCCGCAATCTCATCTGCAAACATTGTTGTTCACTCCTGTCAGTCAGGTCGCCCGGAAACAATGACCCGCCCCTGTACGAGGGCGGGCCAATCCGATCGAGTGACCGGTGATCCGAGTGAGGGACCTGGATCGCTAAAGTAAGTTCGAGCGGGATTATTCGTTCCAAGGCGGCTACGGCTTGGTAATTCCCGTACATTGATTACTATGCTGAGGTGCACGCCGGACCTCGCAGCCGGTCAGGTGCGTAGGAATTCAGCAAGAGAACAAGTCGGATGGCGTGCGCGCCAGCGGTCAACAAACTTCACTGTTTCGCGCGCTCATTGCTTTGTTTCACCTGGCATTTCGCAAAGCACTGGCGCGATCCCTTCTTTCCCTCCGCGCTTTTTGGTCCGCACACCAAAAAGCCCGATGATGCGTCCGCGTCGATCGGCATCGTCATGCGTTGAACCCGGCGAAGATCTGCTTTGTCCGAATCTGGGTTTGGCGCCGGATCATCCGTCGCGCCCCGCATTGACGACAAATCTGCACGGAGGACTCAAGATGGGCGAAGGACGGCACGAAAAAAACCAACACCGCGCATACCAATTTGGGAACGTGAAGGCAGTAGACACGGCGATCACGAGCGACACTGGCATCAGGCTAAAGCCGAAATTGATCGAGAGGCCGCACTGCCCTTACCGCAGACGATGCTCTTCCGAAAACTCGCGAGATCGCCAGCTCGGACGCTATGACCGTCGAGGCCTTGGCAATGCGAACGGGCATAAGCGGTGACCAGGCCCAAGAATTGATCGATAGGCTTGGCAATGATCGCGCGGCCATCGAGGAAGCCGCGCGGAGCATTAAGGCGGCGGGAGGGTGACCTCAGCGCGGCAATCCTCTTGTCACCCGGCTCGTAATGTTCGCCGAGCCTTATCGTCTTGTAAGTAAGCCAGTTGGTGCCCCGATCGGCGCCCCAGTCCAAATCACAATGGCAACAACCAACGAAGCAGTATTGAGCCTCGACCCTTCAGCCGGTCGAACATGCGGCCCAGTAGCGCCAGCTCGGACGGGCGGGACGCACCCGCTCCTTCAGCTTGTCGGTGATCGCCACGACACTCCCCGCCCTGCCCACCGCCAGAACCTGCCCTCGCTCGATTTCAGCCAAGCCGCCTACCGTCTCCCCGAATGCCAGGCCGGAAGAATGGAGAGCGTCTGCAACCGGGAGCGATCACGGCTGAGTTCTGGAGGACGAGTTCCAGGATTTCTATCCCGTCCAGACTCCAGCCGTGCCTGCTTGCCACACATGAGTTCGCCTTCGGACAGCGGCGCTTGGCCTGCCGTTCAGGAACAACAACGCCCAAGCCAAGTTCGGTCGTCCAGGAGGTAACGACAATGCGCATACTGAGAACATTCTTTGGATACTTGTGGCGGTCGAATAGCAAGTCGGCGCCCGACTTTGCGCCGCCCGTCGACGCGATCGTTCGGCTGCTGAAAGAAAAGCAAAAACTCGCTACAAAGAAAGGACTTGGTCGACCAGATCAGACTGCTGGCGGCTGACCGCGCTGCGACGCAGGCGGGCGGCATCTCGTCCAACGTCCATGATCCTGCCAAGTGGATGATCGTGCTACTTGCCGACGGCACCTATAACGGCCATCCATGACTTCAATGTGGGGGTGAACGCCATGGCCGCCCGCGCCACTCGGCAGTCCTTGTGCAGAGAGCTGCTCGAACGCATGCCGAGCGGATCGAAAAACGGCTCTTGGCCAGCGGCTACCAACGCTGTTTCTCGGCATGGGCCACCGTCTCGGCGCCGATCGTCGTGCCAACTGGCGTAGTATAGGAGATGCGGAAGGGATCGAGCGGCCCCGCTGACACCACCTTCCAGATCTTGCCCTCGGCCGATGTCGGCTTCGTCGTGCTCACCAACGGCACCCCGTCGGTCCGCCGAGGCGGTCGCCGCCAGGCACATGGACATCGTGCAGTGCCATTGTCACGGCGGCGATGGATATGTCATCGGCGATTGAAGTTGGAAACTGAGGTCGCTAGGCGGGCTCTCGTAACTCCTCGAGCCGACTCCGCGTTCAAGGCAGATGCTCTAGACGGGCTCATCCGAACCTAGATCGGCGCTGCGGTTCCGACTGCTCGGGTGCCCATCAGTCCCGGTCGGCCCCTCCGTCTGCCAGAGCTGGATCGGGTTGCCCTCCGGATCGGCAAGCCAGGCGAACCAACCATTTGGGTAGTGTTCGGGGTCGACCTCACCGCAATTCCGGCTGCCGTGAATATGGTCTGGACGTCGCGCACCCGGAATCGGCCGGTGGCTTGCCGGCCGACCTGTCGCGCTTCGAGAACTGCTACCTTCAGGCCCGGATCCCGCAAAAGATAAGACAGGCTGCGTGTAGTCCGACGATCCCTGCCCCGACGATCGCGACGTCGATCCATAGATTGGTCTGCAAGGTATCAAACGAAAGCTTCCTGCTCGCGGTCAAGCTAGAAGGGGATCGGCATTGGAGCCATCAGCCTGGCTCCTCACGAATTTCCGATATCGCCGCCGTTGGGCCGGTGGGCCGACCAAACACTTCGGTCCTTGCGGCTTCCAGCTCGCTCAGAGATGTTGAGAGGGTCGCGCCCCAGACGACATGGACAGCCAGCATCAGAAGATTTCGGTAGACGGGATGCCGCCAGGCGGGTGCAAGAATATGGGCAGCGGGAATCCATCCCAGATAGCTGAGCGCCCAGACTCCGAGGCCGTAAAGAACGCCGCTGCCACGGCGCACAGGCAAAAGCGCAAAAACGGAGCCGGTCAGGGCTCCAAAGCCGAAATGGGCGAGCAGCGTGCTCGTTCGTGCGTCCTGCTCGTCACCGGCGATTAAGACACGCTCGACGATCTCGCGGGGTGGCAAAGGATAGCGCTCCCGGTTCTCCAGCAACGCGTGAAGACGCCTCATGGCGATCGTCATCGCTAGCGTGGCCGCAAGTCCCGCCAGAGCTCCTGATACGATCCGCTGCAACACCTTCTCCCGCGATGATATTGCCAAACGGCAGTCTGGCGCGATTGTTCCCGAGTACCTGCGGCGTCTTCGCCAGGCTGTCGTGGCCGATCGCGCAACATATCCCGCGCCGACGTGCTGTTTGAAATGGCCTGCGAATGCGCCCAAGCGCCGAGGAGCTTGGATAGGAGCGCCTGCGGGACGTTCTCGACGGGGCTGCCCCGCGCAAGGCGTGCTGGCAAGAAGTTTAAGAGGCGCGATACCGCGGCATCGGGCGCTTCCCGGCACTTGTGGCACGACCACCGCGGACGACTGGCAATGTGTTGGCAACGTCTTGATTGGCCGGCGGCTCCTTGAGGCGCCATGCGCCCGGTCACAGCTTCAGCTCCGGAACTCAGCCCGGAGCCCGGGCGAAGACCCCGACACTTACCACGCCTTCTGGTCGAGGGCGATCAAATGAGAGGGGACGAGGTACTCCCGTTGGGTCGCGCAAGCAGCGGGGTGTAAATCTGCTCGTACGAAAAGTCCGGATCGCGTTCGTTGTTGAACACCGGGAGGAACCAGCTAGCTCAAGAGGAGCATTCGCTTCGATCGACACGCCGGCAACGAGCGCGGACGAGCCACCGGCCCCGGTTGTAAACACGATTGAACCCCCGAAAAGCCCAAAGAATTGGCGAAGGCAAGCAACCGCAGCCGAAATACAAGCCGTAACAGTTTCCGCGGAACTGCTACGGCCTCGGACCTCAGTTCCTCGACTAAGGTCGATCTACATTGCGGATGCGACTACGCTCAATGTCTTCTGCTGGGTATGGCTCCGCATAGGGATCAAAGCCGGTCCACCCGCCAGCCTCGTATTCACTGCGGCGTTCGGCGAGATCGATCGACCTGGACTGTTCAAGGATCCGTTCAGCATCTGGAACAAGCTGATCCTCGACCTTGGCCGTTACAAGAGCGCCGCCACGACGGACGCCTTCTGCATAAACATGGGCATCCGCTTCAGGTATGCCAGCATCTGTCATTGCGCCGATAATCCCGCCCGTTGCTCCCCCTACAGCGGCACCGGCAACTGCCCCCGCTGCAGTAGCCACCAGCCATCCGGCGGCAACTACTGGCCCGACGCCCGGAATGGCCATGATGCCTAACCCTGTGAGCAATCCTCCTGCCCCGCCGATTACTGCGCCAATTCCCGCGCCAGCCGTCGCATCTTCTGCAGCTTCCGAGCGATCACCGTCGTACCAACCCGTTGCATTGTTGGCGACGATGCTGATGTCGGAGTTTGGAATGCCCATTGCTTCCAATTCACCCACGGCGTCGGCTGCGTCATCGTAATCGTCAAATAAACCCGTTACCGTTTTCATGGCTCAACTCCTGAGTGTCTGTTCAGTTGGTGCTGGCAACGATGTTGCCTTGATAATCCAAACCTACCGCGGTGCTCTTTCCGTTCTTCATGGCCTGACCGCGCCAGATGCCTTGGTCGTCCTTTTTGAGGTCAGATACGTCAGAGTAGCCGGCATCCTGGATGCGGCTCCTGGCCTGATCTTCCGTGAAGCTGTTGGCACCGGGAGCTAGCGCCCGGGTATTCGGGGTATCGGTTGTATTCACCGCGGGTGTGGTCGAACTCGTACTGGAAGGCCCGGCAGCCATTTTAGATGCAATGTCTTCTACCATTTGCTGATGCGCCTTAAGCGTGGGCACCGTGTCTTTCGCGAACGTCTTGAGGGCCGCGTTGTCTCCGTGGCTTGCGTAGCTTTCGAACAGTTTGACGGCGTCGGCATGTGCTGTGCGCTGCGCCTCAACATAGGGCTCATCAACCGGCGCCTTGGCGGACTGAAGCTTCTCCAGATCCGTCTTGTGCTTGGCGTCCAGTTGCTTGGGAACCTTGAGCTTCTGGTCGCCAGCGACGCTCTCCAGCTTGGCGTTAGCCGCACCATGATCATTGATCATTTTCTGCGCGAATTGCTTGACCTGCTGGTCGTCAAGCTTGCTCAGAACACTCTGGCTTGATTCGACTTCGAACCTTCCACCGACAGCAGCTTTGTCGACGAAATCCTGTGCGCTGTCCGCGGCCAATGAGGGTACGGCGAAGGCGATAGCGGTGGCGGTAACTAAGCCGCCAAGAAGGTGTCGAATCTTCATGGGCTTTATCCTTGTTTGGTGGTGCACGACTGTGGCTGGTGCACGACTTTGCTACCGACCCAACAAGGCAGGACCCTCTTTGTTCCAGGGTGAGAAACAATATGCCCGGAGCCAAGTTGTTTCGAGTGCCGGGCGAGCCAAAAACGAGCAAACCTCGCCTTGCGAGCGGCTGCAGCACGCCAGGACGTAGCCTGTCGCCTTTTCTTCCGAGCTCAGCCCGCGAAAGTCATTCAGGCGACTTTGCCCGACAGCTTGCCTATTCGGCGCGTTCCGCAGGTTCCCTGCTGGCACGTGGGACGTAGACTCCGCACTTGGCGGCGCGAGATCGGGCGTCAGGTCCTGAATGGCGACACCGATCCGTCTCGGCGCACCTCGCCGTGCTCAATAGGTGGCTTCATCACGGCCGACGCCATTGCAA
>NZ_SUEO01000058.1:7438-16306 GCF_004962925.1 Mesorhizobium sp.
CCATTGCAATCGGCAACGCCAAGCCGATGCCGACACTGCCACCGGCAGGCCCGCTGATGGCAGTGTTGATGCCAAAAAGGCGGCCATCGGCGGTGACCAGCGCATCACAGGAATTGCCAGGGTTACCGCGAGACAGACGCGACGAGACTGGCCCGCAGGAAACAGCTAGACGCTGCCGGCCGGCGGGCTACTTCTTGGTCGGCGCCGAGGTGGCGCCGGCGATCGCTTGGTTTGCCCAGTTCCGCCTTGATGTCGCGTGCCAATTGCAGATGATCTAACACCGTCGGCAAAGTCTCCGAGGCGAAATGCTGAAGGTCGGCGTCCTGTCCCGAACCTATCTCCCATTCAAGCAGCTGCACCGTCTTCTGGTGATCGGTGATCTGCCCGCTGATATAGGCAATATCAAACTTCGCCCCGTAGAGCTTTTCAAGCTCGGCCCGCTGCCGCTCGTGCTCCACATCGAGCCCTTCCGGCAGCGGGATCTTATTGGTCTAGGCGAGAGATTTCAGTCTCGCGTTTGCCGCCGAGTGGTCGTCTACCATGCGGCCGGCAAATGCTGTGACGGCGGTGTTGCCGGACTTTTTCGCGAGCTTGCCGATTTCGACCTCGGCTGCGCCGCCGGCGGCGGCGAGCTGCGCGAACAGCCGGTCCTGGTAGTTGGTCTGATGAGGCGCCGGCTGTCCCGGCGCCTCCATCCTGGTATCCGGGGCCATGCCGGCCGGGTTTCCGATCTGGGCCAAAAGGGGCGATACCGAGAGAGCCGATGCTGACAACACTGCCAATCCCAAAGCAGTTGGCAAAAACACGCATGAGAACCTCCATCGAAGATGTGCCTGGGTCGGTCGGCCTGTGTCAAAGCGCGAGCATATAGGCACCGAGATCATTCTGGTCTTGGGTGAGCTTGGTGCCGAGCACCAGGTTGAAGAACTCCACCGTATCGGCGAGCGTCATCAGACGGCCGTCATGCAGATAGGGCGGCGTGTCCTTTATGCCGCGCAGCGTAAACGTCTTGATCGGTCCGTCCGGCAATTCCACCATGTCGTTGAAGGTCTGCCCCGGCTTATAGAAGCGCTCCAGCTTCAGGTCGTGCATGTTGTTGTCCATGAACGACGTTTGCGGGACATTGCATTGCGCGCAGCGGCCCTTGCCCATGAACACGCGCTCGCCCGCCAGTTCCTGCTCGCTGGCCAAGGCGGGATCGAGCCGTCCGAACGGGTCGAGCTTCGGCGCCGGCGGAAAATCGATGATGTTCTGCATCTGCGCCATCATCGCCACCTGGTTGGTGCGGTCGGGCAGGTGGACGCCTTTCCTGGTCGCGCTGACATGGTCGCCGTTAAAGTATGCGGTGCGCTGTTCGAATTCGGTAAATCCTCGACCGAGCGCAGTGACCGTTTCGACCCATGGATCTGCTGGTTGAACAGACCGCGCAGGCTGGTCGTGTCGAGACGGAAGCGCGCGGTCCTGCGGCCTGACATCGGGCGTCAGATGAAAGGCGGCGTTATTGTTGAAGTTGGCATGACAGTCGAGGCAGGTGACGCCCAGGCTTTGCGCCGCCACCTTGCGGTCCAAGAGGCAGGAAATCGGCCAGCGAACGCTGCGCCCGGCGCATGCCGGGGGTGAGCACGTGCGGGGTGCGGTTTGGCCACCGCATGCCGCCACCGGCGCCCCCGCCGACAGGTGAGCCCATTGCAAATGGCGGAAATATTCATCGTCGAAAGGTTCGGGGAACAATCCCGTCGTCAGCCACTATGACCCGGCAGCCGTCGCCATCGACGATGCTGTGTAGCGTTATCGTGCCGCCTTCGCGCCCGTGGAAAGCATGTTTTCGCCCCTGGAAAGCATGTTTAGTGAATTGGTCAGCAATTCGTTCACGACCAGTCCCGCCGGCATGGCGACGTTTATTGACACCGGGATGTATCCACCACACGCTCCTCCACCGAGCGCTGATCCCCCGCTTCGCCATGGGCCGATAAGTCGACCAGCGCCACCAGCCGGAAGCAGATCTTGCCATTGTCCTCCACGATTATGTTTGAATAAACGTCGACAAGAGCCGGATTGTCCCCGACGCGCTCCAGCCGGAAGGCGCCGACAAAATCGGTTTCCTCGGCAAAGGCCTCGGGGAGAGGCCGGCCCTTCTGCTGGTGGATGACCGTGCCCGAAAGGAGCCTGATCGTCAGGCCTGACAGTTTCTCAATTCCGGATTGGCGTAGACCACACGCTCCTCCGCGGTCAGCTCCGCACCGCTATGGCGATCGGCACCTGGTCAAGGAATTTTTTGAACTGTTCGCTTTCCAGTGCGGTCGCAAGATCAGGTGTGTCAAGCAACTGCTCGACCGCCTCGGCCTTCTCTGAATTAGATGTCATTTGCGCGCCTGTTCTGGGCGTAATGCAGTGTGCCCGCCATCGCCAAAGCTGGAACTGCATCGCGCCGTGCCAGGCGTCTGGCCAGAAGACGAGCGTCGCCCAACCGCCGCGCGTCTAACGACACACTCCGATCGCGCCTCCGGCACGCAGACACAGGCCCACGGCTCCCACGACCGCGCTGAGTGCTCTAGCTGCACCAAAACGCGATACGCTGTCCCCTGCGCGCATGGATCCCGGGACGTGAAAGCGGCGTCGATCAGTCTAGTGCCGCCAAAGGGCGCCCAGAACGCGATAACGCTTTCGTTCAATCAAATTTACAGGCACGTCATCGTTTCGCGCTGTCAGCGTCCCGCTCGTCGCGCCGCAGGAACTCGGCGGTGACCGTGCCGAGTTTGCTTTCCAGCCAATCGGCCATCGCCTCTTCCTCGCGGAGGTTTTGTTCGCAAACTCTCTGCACTTCGTCGTCGCCGACCTCCCCGGCTGCGGCAATGAGCATTTTGTAGCTGGCGATTTCCATATGCTCGAATGTGTAGCTGGCCAGCGATCCTTTCATCACCTCGTCGCCTGCAAAAATACCGCTGATGCTCTGCCCCATGGCGATTAACTTGCCGCCGGCATCCTTCAGCGTCGATGATCCTTCCCCCATCCGATCGAGGCATTGTTCGAGACGTTCTGCTTGTTCCCTCGTTTCTTCCAGATGCATCCTCATCCGGTCGCGTATCTCGGGATAATTTTCAAGACGCCCGATTTGGCCGCTCAACATGGTCTCGGCTTGTTCTTCCATAGCGTGAGCGTCGCGAAGCCACTGCGCCAGACGTTCTTTCGAGTCTGTCATGTCTGTCTCCGTTGGTCAGCATAGTTTTACTGCCACCGCAACGTCGCCACAGACCGTTAGTTCCGATCGCCCGACGGGCTTTACATTTGTTAATACTCGGCGCCGCTTTGGGAGCTTGAGAAAGTAGAGCGCCGCCCGGCAGGTTGGGGTCCAACGCGCGCGGTGGCTATGGCCTGATCACGCAAGCCAGCTGAAAGACAGCTCGAAATCCCGCAACCAGATCAGATCGGCCCGAGGATGAATATGGCCATGAGGGCAACAAAAAGCACAGCGGAGATTACGGCGCCCCACATGATGACTTTTCCCGTGCCGCGTTGCTCTTCCTCGCGAGGTATGTCTTTCGCCATTGCGCCGATCCCTTTGGTGAAGGTTGATGACTTAGCAACGTGTCTTGCAGAGGCTGGTTCCCGCCCCTCACAACCGCGAGGGCTCAGAACCGTTTCACTGTTCGAACTCAACCGCGCTGATTCTAAGCCAAATCAATCTGCTATTTTATTTCATGACGTTTGGCACTTCTGCGCCTCTCATGCGTTAGGGGAGTTCAATAAACGCGGCGCGGGCGATGGATCGTCATTGGACTGCCTCAGTAGCATTGGGTCTGTTCCTGCTGACGATCGGCTACGTCGAGCAAAAAGCCTGGGCGCAAGCGCCGTGCCCTGCTGACCATGGCAGACTCCTCAGCGCCCTCAAGGCAAGCGTTAAGGCGAGCGGCGGCCCCGGCAATGGCGGCTTTGACACCCATGAATGGGCGGCGATCGTCGCTCGCGACGGAGCAGTCTGCGCCGTCGCCTTCAGCGGTCCCACGCCCGACGCCCAATGGCCCGGCAGCCGCGTGGTTGCAGCCGAAAAGGCCAGTACGGCCAACGGGCTCAGCCTTGCCCACATGGCGCTTTCGACCGCTAACCTCTATGCGGCGGTCCAGCCGGGCGGCCCCCTGTTCGGCCTGCAGGCCACCAACCCTGTCAACCAGGCGGCCGCTTATGCCGGTAATCCTACGACATTTGGAGGTTCCAGCGACCCGCTGACGGGAAAGCTCGTCGGGGGCGTAGTCGCATTTGGCGGCGGTCTGGCGCTTTACGATGAAAAAGGGATCATCGGAGGGCTTGGTGTAAGCGGCGATTCCTCCTGTGCCGATCACAATGTCGCATGGCGCACGCGTGCTGCGCTTGGACTGGACAAGGTGTCGGCCGGCGTCAATCCAAATCGCAAAGACGCCATCGTCTATGATCTTGACCCCGGCGGGAAGAGCGCTTCCGGCTGGGGCCATCCGTTATGTGCCGGAAGCGAGGCGGACATAGCAGCGGAGCTCGGCGCCGGGGTCGGCGGCTCGATGCACGAATGAAACAGGTGCAACAGGTGGCGGTGAAGATTTGGGGCGCCTGCCAGAGGGGATACAAGGCAATGGCCAGGATAGATGGTCGTACCAAATTGGGGATGATCGGCTGGACCTTGCTGGCGGGCTTCGCGCTCGTGGCCGGAGCGGTCGCCCAGCCGGCGGAGCCTGCCATAAGGCCGCCTGCTGCAGCAGCCCCACTTGACGATGGCCAGTGGACGATGCCGGCGAAGAACTATGCTTCGACTCGCTACAGCGAACTCGCTGAAATCACTGAAGACAATGTCAAGACCCTGCAGGTAGCCTTCACCTTCTCGACCGGCGTGAACAAGGGCCAGGAGGCTGCGCCGCTGGTTGTCGGCGACACGATCTATATCGTGACGCCCTTTCCCAATATTCTCTACGCGCTTGATCTCGCCAGACCCGGCGCACCGATGAAGTGGAAGTTCGAGCCCAATCCCGAGCCTGCTGCGCAGGGTGTTGCCTGCTGCGATGTGGTCAACCGTGGTGCGGCTTTCTCCAACGGGCGTATCTACTTCAACACGCTCGACGGACACACGATCGCGGTCGACGCGGCCACCGGCAAACCGGTCTGGAACACCCATATCGGCAACATCAACATCGGCGAGACCATCACCATGGCGCCGCTGATTGTTAAGGGCAAAGTTCTGGTGGGCAATTCCGGCGGCGAAATGGGCGTGCGCGGCTGGATCAAGGCGCTTGACGCCGGCGACGGGCATGTCATGTGGACGGCCTACAGCACCGGCCCGGACGCCGAGGTGCTGATCGGCCCCGACTTCACGCCGCATTACGACATGGACAAAGGCAAGGATCTCGGCGTCACATCGTGGCCGCCGGACGCCTGGAAAATCGGCGGCGGCAATGTGTGGGGCTGGATTTCCTATGACCCCGATCTGGACCTGATCTTCCATGGTACCGGTAACCCCGGTCCCTGGAATCCCGACCTGCGACCCGGCGACAACAAGTGGACGTCCGGCATCTTTGCCCGCGATCCCGACACCGGCAATGCAAAATGGTTCTATCAGTGGACCCCGCACGATTTGCACGATTACGACGGCATCAACGAGCAGGTGTTGCTGGATATGACCTGGCAGGGCAAGCCCCGCAAGGTGCTCGTCCGGCCGGAACGCAACGGCTATGTCTACTTGCTGGATCGCACGACGGGCGAGGTCTTGTCCGCGGTACCATTCGGGCCAGTCAATTCCAGCAAGGGAGTCGACCTCAAGACAGGCCGACTGATAGTAAATCCCGAGAAAGAGACCAGCACCGGCAAGGTCGTACGCAACATCTGCCCGACCGCATCCGGCCTGAAGGATTGGCAGCCCTCGGCATTCTCGCCCAAGACCGGCTTGCTCTACATCCCGCACAACAATCTGTGCATGGACGAAGAAGGCGTCGAGGTGAATTACATCGCCGGCACGCCGTATGTCGGCATGAATGTCCGCATGATCGCTGGGCCGGGCGGACATCGCGGTGCATTCACCGCCTGGGATGTCGCCGCCGCCAAGCCGGCGTGGATCCTGAAGGAGAACTTTCCGGTGTGGAGCGGTGCCGTCGTTACCGCCGGCAATGTCGTGTTCTATGGAACCATGGAAGGCTGGTTCAAGGCGGTGAGTGCCACGACCGGGAAACTGCTTTGGCAGTTCAAGACCTCTTCCGGCATCATCGGCCAGCCGATCACCTATCGCGGTCCCGACGGGCACCAATATGTCGCGATCTTGTCGGGTGTCGGTGGCTGGGCAGGTGCCATCGTGTCGGGGGATCTCGACCCGCGCGACGCCACCGCTGCGCTCGGCTTCGCGAACGTCATGAAAGATCTGAAGGACGTAACCACGCCGGGAGGTACGCTGTATGTATTCCGGCTGCCTTGAACCGATCGGCGGGCCTGTGCGACGGGGGAGGATGCGTTCCCGGCATTTTGTCGCGACAATCTGCGTACTAACCTTGTCCCTTGTCGCCGCCCCGGCGAATGCGCGCGAGCTGCGGGTATGCGCCGATCCCAACAACATGCCCTTCTCCAACGCCAGCGGTGCAGGCTTTGAAAACAAGATCGTGGGGATCATCGCCAGGGAACTTGGCGCAACCCTTTCCTATACATGGTGGGCGCAGCACCGCGGCTTCATCCGCAACACGTTGAAAGCCGGTCTGTGTGATCTCGTCCCCGGCACGCCCGCCAATCTCGAAATACTGCGCACCACCGCGCCATATTACCGCTCGTCCTACGTCTTCGTGACGCGCAAGGAGGCGCCGGAAGTCAGCTCATTCAACGATCCTCGGCTGCGTGGTCTGCGCATCGGTGTCCAACTGATCGGCGATGATGGCGCCAACTCCCCACCCGCCCAGGCGCTCGGGCGCCGTGGCATCGTCGGCCATCTTACCGGCTTCCCGGTCTATGGTGACTATTCTGCGCCGAATCCGCCGGCGCGCATCATCGAAGCGGTCGCGAGTGGCGAAATCGATATGGCCGTCGTCTGGGGTCCGCTGGCCGGCTACTTTGCCGCCAGACAGAAGGTGGCTCTGCGGATGACGCCGGTTGAGCCGCGGATAGACGGTCCGCAATTGCCGATGATCTACGACATCTCGATGGGCGTGCGGCACGAGGATGATGTGCTGCGCGGCGAAGTGGACGCTGCCCTCGCAAAGCACCGCGCCGAGATCAACGCGATTCTGGCGCAGTATGGCTTGCCCCGGCTCGATACTGCTGGAGCGCCTTGAAATGAACCGCTGCCTTCCCTTGCTGTTGTTCGCAATGCTCGCCATTGCCGGATGCCAGCGCGAGGAACGCGACACCCGCCCTCAGTCGGCACTCGGCTCCGGCAAGCAGCCGACGCCGGTCACTGTCCTTACGCCAGGCGGCGAGCGGCCGTCTCCGTCCGACAACAAGGCAGCAGCGTTCGAGGCAAACGCGTTCCATCTTAGCCAGGGCAAACGTCTGTTCAACTGGTTCAACTGTTCGGGATGCCATGCCAATGGCGGTGGCGGCATGGGACCAGCGCTCATGGACAAAAAGTGGATTTACGGGGGTGCAATCGAAAGCATCCACGCTACGATCAGAGACGGACGCCCGAACGGGATGCCGAGCTTCCGTGACAGGGTCCCCGACGACCAGATCTGGGAACTTGCCGCCTTTGTCCGCTCGCTGAGCGGCAACGTACCCTCCTCCGCCGCGCCTGGGCGCGACGACGACATGATGGTGCACCCATCCGAAAATCGCCTGCCAAATGCCGCGACACTGGGGAAGTCACCGTGAGACGCATTTGGGTGATGTGCGGCGCAGCCTCCATTCTGCCCCTCGCAGGATGCAGTGGCTGGCAATCCGCCCTCGATCCGAAGGGCCCGGCAGCGGGCGAGCTCGCGTGGCTGATCTGGTTCTTCACCGCCCTCTGCACCCTGGTTTGGCTCCTGGTGATGATCGCGCTGATCATGACGCTGATCCGGCGCGCACGACCGATCGGCGATCCGCTTGTCCTCGACGCTACTTCCGAGCGCCACAAGACGCGAATTGTCTTTGCGGCGCTCGGGGCAACCGCAGTGATCCTGATCGGGCTAACGCTGTTGAGTTTCTTCGCCAACAGGACGCTCGCTGTCATCGGCTCGGATGCGGCGCTGACAATCCGCGTGACCGGGCATCAGTGGTGGTGGGAGGTGCGCTATGAAAACAGCCAGCCGAACCGCATCCTGACGACCGCCAACGAGATCCACATCCCTGCGGGCGAGCCGGTGCGGTTCATTCTCACCTCGACCGACGTCATCCATTCCTTCTGGGTGCCGAATCTGGCCGGCAAACTGGACCTCATTCCGGGCCACGAGAATGTTCTTGATCTTAAGGCGGACAAGCCCGGCGTCTATCGGGGCCAATGTGCCGAGTTCTGCGGTGCTCAGCACGCCAATATGAGCACCTTCGTCATCGCCGAGCCTCGGCCCATCTTCGACGCCTGGCTGAACGACCAGTTGAGGCCGGCCGCCCCGCCTGCCTCGCCCGAGGCGAAAGCCGGCCATGACCTGTTCCTCAAGCGGCCCTGCGTGATGTGCCACAAGATCGGCGGCACCATGGCCGGCGGCTCGGTCGCCCCCGACCTGACCCATGTCGCCAGCAGGCAAACGCTCGCAGCCGGAACGCTGACGATGAGCCGCGGCAACCTTGCGGCATGGATAGCCGATCCGCAGGGAATCAAGCCGGGCGCCTATATGCCGGTGGTGGATCTGAACGGTGACGAGTTGAATGCGATCGTCGCCTATCTTGAGGGCTTGAGATGAGCAGCGCCGACCTCGCCCACGAACGTGACTCGACCGGCAAACGTGACTTGGCCTCAAA
>NZ_SUEO01000058.1:16316-29260 GCF_004962925.1 Mesorhizobium sp.
GAGCGCGACGGCCCGCGCGACACCGGCCTCGACGATGCCAGCCTTGACCGCTGGCTTGTGCGAACGTGGCAGACCGCACCTGGCATCATCGGCGCGCTTTCGACCGTCGATCACAAAATTGTCGCGCGGCGCTACCTGATCACCGCCTTCGTGTTCCTGTGCCTCGGTGGGCTGAACGCGGTCGCCATGCGCGTCCAACTGTCGGGCCCCGAGCGCGGGCTGATCGGGCCGGACCTCTACAACCAGTTGTTCACGATGCACGGCGTGACGATGATGTTCCTGTTTGCCGTACCGATCGTGCAGGCGAGCGGCATCTACCTTGTGCCGCTGATGGTCGGCACCCGCAATATCGCCTTTCCGCGCCTTGTTGCTTTCAGCTTCTGGATCTTTCTGTCGGGAGGCATGTTCGCCTGGGTGTCATTCGCGCTCAACATGGCGCCTGATGTCGGATGGTTCGCCTATGTGCCGCTGTCTGGTCCCGAATTCGGACCAGGCAAGCGCGCCGACGTCTGGGCGCAGATGATCACCTACACCGAGGTCTCTGCACTAGCGATCGCTGTCGCAACCATCGTGACGGTTCTGAAGCAGCGCGCCCCTGGCATGTCGCTTGACAAGATCCCGCTCTACGTCTGGGCGATGCTGGTCACCTCCTTCGTGGTCGTGTTCGCGATGCCGGCGGTCATGATCGCCTCGACGTTCCTGATCCTGGACCGGCTGGTCGGCACCCACATCTTCAACCCCGCCGAAGGCGGCGACGCATTGCTCTTCCAGCATCTTTTCTGGTTCTTCGGCCATCCCGAGGTCTACATCATTTTCCTGCCGGCGACCGGGGTGGTCTCCTCGATCATCGCCGCCTTCGCACGGCGCCCGGTGTTTGGGTATCTAGGGCTGGTGCTGTCGCTGATCGCCGTTGGGTTCCTATCGTTTGGCCTTTGGGTCCACCACATGTTCACCACCGGTCTGCCCAAGCTCGGCGCGAGCTTCTTCACCGCATCGAGCATGTTGCTCGCCATTCCGAACGGCCTGCAGATATTCTGCTGGCTGGCGACGCTCTGGGACGGTCGGCCGATCATCAGGACGCCGATGTTGTTCGTGTTCGGCTTCTTCTTCATTTTCGTCGCCGGCGGTCTGACCGGTGTCATGCTGGCTTCGGTGCCGTTGGACCTGCAAGTTCACGACACCTATTTCGTGGTCGCGCATTTCCATTATGTGCTCATCGGCGGGTCGGTATTTCCCTTGCTGGGCGCCGCCTATTTCTGGTTTCCCAAGATCACCGGCCGGATGATGAACGAGCGCCTCGGGCGCTGGCATTTCTGGCTTGCCTTCATCGGCTTCAATACGGCGTTCTTCCCGATGCACATTGTCGGCATCTGGGGCATGCCGCGACGGGTATACACCTATCCGGCGGAGCTCGGCTGGGGTGACATCAATCTGTTCATCACCGCTGGCGCGGTCGTTCTGTTTGTGAGCTTCGCGCTTTTCACCATAAATCTGGTGCACAGCGCCTTGAGGGGCGACCCGGCCGGCGACAATCCCTGGAATGCAGGCACATTGGAATGGGCGACGTCATCGCCGCCGCCGAGTTACAATTTCACGCGCATTCCGGTCGTGATGCACGTCGAGCCGCTATGGGCCGAACGCGGAACGCTTCCCGTAGCGACGGGGCTTCGGGTCGATGCACGCGAACTGGTCGTCTCGACAGTGGCGGAGGCGTATCCGGACGTGCGCGAGAAATCGGCAACGCCGTCGATCTGGCCGCTATTCGCCGCCCTCGCAGTCGGGGGTACCTTTCTCTACTCGATCTTCAGCCCATGGGCAGTGGTTTGGGGAGCCGGACCGATCGCCATCACTTTGATCGGCTGGTTCTGGCCGAAAGGCGGTGCGGAGGATGAGGAATGAAACAGCGTCCTGCCGTAGATCTTTCCGAGCTCCCGACCTTCGGGCACGGACCGCGCACCCCGACCTGGTGGGGTACTCTCGCCTTCATGGCGCTCGAAGGCATGGGATTTGCGATCGCGGCGGGGAGTTATCTTTACCTCGCGTACCTGACACCGCAACGGCCTTTGAGCGCGCCGACGCCGAACCACTGGCCGGGCACGATTGTGACGCTTTTGCTGCTCGCCAGCCTGGTCCCCAACCACATATTAAAGCGCCATGCCGAGGCTTGCGAGATGCTGCCAGTGCGCATCGGCCTCGTAGTCATGTCGCTGCTCGGAATCGCGCCGCTTGTCGTGCGCTGGTTCGAGTTTCCAGCCCTCAACATCTATTGGGACACCAACGCCTACGGCTCGATGCTCTGGGTCATGCTCGGCCTGCACACCGCGCACCTGATCACCGATGTCGGCGACACGCTGGTATTGACCGCTTTGATGTTCACGCGCCACGCCAACAGTGGCCGACGTTTCGCTGACGTCGGTGACAACGTCTTCTACTGGGACTTCGTGGTCGTGACCTGGATTCCGATCTATCTCCTAATCTATTGGATGCCGAGGCTTGATTGAGATGCGCGCGCTTCAGTCAGGCACCTCATGGGCCGGTCTCTTGTCGGGGCCTTTGGCCTGGGCCGTGTCGACGCAACTGAATTACGCCGTTGTGGAATGGCAGTGCGCCCACCGGATTCCTGTCATACCCTTCATCGCACTGGTGCTTGCGATAATGTCTCTGGTTGGCGGGGCGCTATCGTGGCGGGCACGGCAACAGGGCGGCGCCTCCTTCAAACCGGAGCGCACGCGCGGCACTGAAGCTTTTGTTGGCAATCTGGGCATTCTGACTGCAGTGCTGTTTGCGCTGGTCATCATCATGCAAGGCGCCGCCTCGCTCATTCTCGACGAGTGTGTGCGATGAGCTTCGATGCGCTCTTCTCGACCTCGATCTGCTATGGCGGCAGCGCCCCGGGGTGGACGATGGCGCTGCCGATCACGCTGCCGTTGGCGACGATCGCATTGTTCTATGCGGCAGGCGCCATTCGACTGTGGCGTAGGAGCGGTCGCGGCCGCCCGTTGCGATCGCGACAGGCCCTGCTGTTCGCTGCGGGCTGGGCCGTATTGGCGTCTGCGCTCGTCAGCCCGCTTCATGCATTGGGCGAGCGCGTGTTCACCGCACATATGATCGAGCACGAATTGCTCATGGCGGTCGCAGCGCCTCTGCTGGTCGCCTCCCGTCCGGTGGCTGCGATGATGTGGGCACTGCCGATCTCGCTACGGCAGACGCTTGGCGCAGCCGGGCACGCGAAAATGCTTCAGGCCGTCTGGGCCGCGACGAGCCGTCCCGTCGCCGCCACCATCCTGCATGCTATCGCGATATGGGCGTGGCACGTGCCGGCGCTGTTCGAGGCTGCGCTTGAACGCGGTTTCCTGCACTATGCCCAGCATGCCAGCTTCTTCGGCACCGGCGTCTTGTTCTGGTGGGCGCTGCTGCCGCGTCCCGGCCGTGAACAAACCTATGGCAGCGCAGTCATGCATCTCTTCTTCACTTCGCTGCACACCGGTCTGCTTGGGGTGCTGCTCGTGGTCTCGCCGAGACTTTGGTACCCCGACAATGCCGCCGGCGCGCAATTGTGGCGCCTCAGTCCGCTTGAGGACCAGCAACTCGCCGGCCTGGTCATGTGGGTTCCGGCCGGCCTGATCTACGGCGGAGCTGCTTTGTTGCTGGCGGGCTTGTGGATCCGCTCGAGCGGACAGAAGAGCCGGGAGGCGTCGCTTGCGTTCCGACCTGTCTAGGCTGGTTTTCGGCACGAGCGCCATTGTCGTGCTGGCGATTTTAGCGGCGCTGACATGGTGGTTACAACGCACTGATAGGGTCATACGGGAAGCCAATAATGCAACCGGTGGCATTGCTACCCGTGCCATATCGATCATGATGGCCAATGGTTGCGCCGGTTGCCATACAATCACCGGCGTCCCCGGCGCGCATGGACTGGTCGGCCCGCGCTTGGACGCCACGCTGGCCACCAAGGTTTATGTCGGCGGGGTTTTGTCCAATAATCCAGAGAACCTGATCCGCTGGATTCGGGTCGCCAGGGAAATCAATCCGCATACGGCAATGCCTTCGACCGGCATTTCGGAGCAGGAGGCTCGCGACATCGCGGCCTATTTGTATGCGCTCAGATGAAGCTAAAAGCTTGTCATCCCGACCAGCGGTCCTGAACTGGAAGTCGACCTCGCGCTGATCTTCTCTTAAAAGCTGTCGGCTGTAGAGATTATTGGTGCTGGTCATCTTGCTCTCCATTGTCGTTGTTGCAAGGAGGGTAGAATACTATGCCGAGCGAGCGCGGCCGTTCTCATCGAAAGTCCCGTGGTTTAGGCAGCTTAATTGATTTCAGGTAGCAAGGAGCCCTCCAGAGACATAGCGACCAATCGTCTGGGGGCGACCGGCGTTTAATTCGGACGGTGTTGCCGCACCCGGCCTCGCCGCTAACTACTTGGCGAGCGAGAGCCCATGGAGACGCAAGTCTGGTCAAGTTCCCGGTATCGCGGAGGAGCTTCTTGCTGGCCGCTGCGGCGGGACCGGCATTCGCGCCCATGCAAGCCAGTTTCGCCGAGGATGCGGGTATGACGAACAAAATTGTGCTTCTTGGCGATTCGGTTTTTGACAATCGTGCCTATGTGACCGGCGGAGCAGATGTACTGGCCCATTTGGTGCGCCAGCTTCCGATCGGATGGTCGGCCGACCTGCTTGCCGTAGACGGCAGCGTCATGGCAGGGGTGCGCCAGCAGCTGGACCGTCTGCCAGCCGACGCCACTCATCTGGTGGTCAGCATGGGAGGTAACGACGCGCTCGGCGTTTCCTCTGTTTTGGACGCTCCGTCGCGGTCCGTCGCCGACGCCTTGCTAAAACTGGCCGAAATAAGAGAGCAGTTTTGCCTAGAGTATCGGTCGACGCTGGATGCCGTTCTGGCTGTCAAACTGCCCACCGCCGTTTGTACGATCTACGACGTCCGGTATGCAAACCCTGAGGAGAGGCGCATTGCGGTAACGGCCCTCTCGGTCCTCAATGACTGCATTACACGGGCAGCCGCTGGGCGCGGCGTTCCAGTGATCGACCTTCGCATTATCTGCGACGAGGACGCCGACTTTGCCAACGCCATCGAGCCTTCGGAACAGGGCGGAGGCAAAATCGCTGCAGCGATCGTTTCATTTCTTACCAAGCACGAATTCCGAAGCGGGCGCGCCGAACTGATCGTTCGCTAGTGCGCCGGTATTGGCTGAGCCAGTGCGCCGCGTTTAAGCCGTTAAGGTCAGCTTTGCCACGTTCTGGAAGCGGACATAGCCGGCGACCATTCTAGAAGTCGCGGTTGCGCCAGAACATGCGTCTTGTAATCCACCCCTAGCCAATCGCGAGAGTCTGAGGCGAGAACGGTGGCGAAACACCGCCTCAGCGGCCCTGAGGCGTGTCTGCCTCTTCACGATGTGAGCTGCGCGCTCGGTTGCGCATAGTCGGGGATTTTGAAACGGCGTCGATGACCCCCGGCGTGAGTCCTGTGACGCTCTGAAAAGGCGAGGTGCGACAGCTTGAAGATTCTCGTGGAACAATATGTCGGTACACGCAATTCGCAGCCTGGGCCGCTAAGGGCCGGTTGTGCTTTGACCGGCAATCGTTCTGGCGTTTAGCTCACGTGCTGGGTGTGCCGAGCGAATGGAATCGATCACGCTTCGTAGAACTTCGAGTTTTGCGACACCTGCTTTGGTTGATGGCCTGCAGATCAAGCGGCCTCGCCGAAATTCGAACCCGTCCAGCCCAATAAGATTCTGCCGGACCGATGCGGAGGCCTTTGTGCGAAAGGAGATCGCAATCGCTTCGGGTCCTACGTCGACCTGGCTCAAGCCTAACTCCGCTGCATCTATTCGCAGTCGGCTTACCTCCAGCAGCGTGGCCACTTCGCTCGGCATGGCTCCGAAGCGATCCTCCACCTCATCGGCAAATGCATTGATATCAAAATGCGTGCTCATGCGGAACAACCGCGAATACAGGCTGAGGCGTATGGCTGGCTCCGGCACATAGCTTTCTGGGAATGACCCTCCGGCCTGCAAGTTGATGTCCGGAAGTTGCGTGTCAGAGCCGGGCACGCCTCGAGCAATCGATGAGGCACGCTGGAGCAGTCGATGATAGAGCCCGACGCCGATCAGCTTGACGTGGCCCGCCTGTTCTTCGCCGAAAAGATCGCCGGCGCCGCGCAGGTCGAGGTCCCTTTGGCTGATGGCCAGGCCAGAGCCAAGCCGGTCGAGAGCTACAAGAGCCGAAAGCCGGGACCTTGTGGCGTCAGCCAATTCCTTGCCGGGCTCGGTCAAGAGAAGTGCAATGCCTTGCATCCTTCCTCTGCCTACACGACCCCGAAGCTGGTGGAGTTGTGCAAGTCCGAAACGGTCAGCCCGCCATACGAGAATGGTGTTTGCCCGCGGTATATCAAGTCCGCTTTCGATGATGTCAGTGGCCAACAAAATGTCGCCTTCGCCTGCGGCGAACCGGACAACTATCTCGTCCAGCTCACGCCCTTTCATTTCGCCATGCGCGATCTTCACCGAGAGCTGCGGAACCAGCCTGCCCAGTTGTTCAACGGCAGTCTCGATGTCATCTATGCGTGGTACGACAAAGAAGCTTTGTCCTCCGCGGCGGTATTCGCGCAATAGAGCGGCCTTGGCCGAACCGGCATCGAAAGGAGCCAAGATGGTGCGAACCGGACGCCGCTTGGCAGGTGGTGTGTTCAGGACGCTGACTTCCTGCACGCCCGCCATTGCCAATTGAAGCGTGCGGGGTATCGGCGTAGCGCTCATGGTCAGAGTGTGGAGGCATGGCGCCAACGCTCGCAGTGATTGCTTCAGCTTGGCCCCGAACCGATGCTCTTCGTCGATTACGAGCAGCCCGAGATCGCTAAAGGCCACCCCTTTGGCCGCAACAGCATGGGTCCCGACGACGACTGCAATGTTGCCGCTTCTCAGACCGTCCTTCACTTTCCTTGTCTCTGTCGATCCGACCACCCTGGAAAGGTGAGCAACTTGGATGTTGAACCCTGCGAAACGCCGGCAAAACGTCTCGTAGTGCTGACGCGCGAGCACCGTGGTGGGCGCAACGATAGCAACCTGCTTGCCGCAAAACGCGGCCGCAGCACACGCCCGAAGCGCCACCTCGGTCTTTCCAAAGCCGACGTCGCCGCAGACCAGCCGGTTCATCGTTTTGCCCGACGACAGGTCATCCATCACGGCTCGGATTGCGGCGGCTTGGTCGGGGGTCGCGGGGTAAGGGAATCGCGCCGCGAAGCGAGCAAGGTCGGCACGCGGCGGCTTGATCAATTCGGCGGGCTGGGAGGACCTGGCATTCGCAATGGCGACCAGCCGCTTGGCCACCTTCTCGATCTCGCGGACTACAGACTGGCGCCGCTTCTTCCAGCCTTCACCATCTAGTCGGTCCAAGGCTATCGCATCTGGCTCGGATCCATAGCGCCATATACGGCCAAACTCCTCCACTCGAACCAGCAAGGAAGCGCCACCATGATATTCAAGCTTCACGACATCCTGTTGCAGGCCAGCCACTTCAATTTGTTCGATCGCGGCAAGGACGCCCACGCCATGGTCTTCATGGACAACCAGATCGCCGACCCGCAGTTCGGGTTCGACTATGCCGCCACCGGAGCCCGCGTTTGCAGTCGATGACGGGCCGAATATGTCCGCTGCCGCAATGACCGCAATTCGGGATGGTTCGTCGACAAAGCCGTCCGTGAGATCGAATTCCGCCTTGAGAAGAGAGCCTCTTTCGACAGAGAGGATTTGCGGCCAATCGGCGACTGGGTCCATCTTGCGACCGAACTTACGGTCGAGCAGCCGCTCTGCTCGGCGCAGTTCCGAAGCTTCGCCTGTGACCACCACACTAAATCCCGAGCTTGCGCGCGCCTGGGCGAACTCGGCGAATTCGTGCGCGGCTCGCGGCAGGTGGAAGAATTTGGGAATTCGGCCAACCGGGATCGTAAGACGCAAGCAATGGCGATCCCGTAGCGAGTCGTCCCATTCCTCACGCGACAAATAAAATTGTTTCGCCGCGGGCCGCGCCATCGCGGATACTTGCCGCCTGCCGCGCCACGCGTCCTCTATGAGGTCCAAGACGCGAGCGAGCGAGATTTCTTCCAATCCATCCAGGAAGCAGATGGAAGCTGTTGATGCCACATCGAAGAGCGCCGGCAAGTCGGAGTAGAGCGAGACTAGACGTTCCTCCATCGGGATCGTGCGCATCGCTGCAGGGTCGAACTCGTTGCCAGCTTCCAACATGAGCTCGGACGCCGGGCCAACTAAGACTCTGTGCAGCGATCGCTCGCTTCGTTGAGTGATTGGGTCATATGTCTTAAGTTCGGAGATGGCGCCGCCAACCCCCAGTACAACACGAATAGGGCAGTCACGGTCAGCAGGAAAAACGTCGATAAGATCGCCGCGGATGGCTATCTCGCCTGGTTCATCGACCCGATCGTCGACAACATATCCAGTTCTCTCAGCCAATACCCGAAGTGCCCTCGGGTCCACCTTTTGCCCAATCTGCAGGGTGGCGAAACCCTGGCCGATTACCGAGGGAGGCGGTACCCTCTGTAGGGCAGATTCGACCGAAGTAACCGTGATGCGGGGTCCTTTCGTAGCGGCCGCAACAGCATGAAGAACGCTGACCCGCCGTCCCATAGTGGCGCGAGTGGGCCACACCCTGTCGTATGGCAGGCAATCCCACGGCGGCAAATACAGGATGTCAGCTGCTGGGAGGAAGTGGCGCAATGCCTGTGTGATGTCAGCGGCACTGCGTTCGGAACTCGCGATATGGAGCAGGTCCCCATTTCGAGTGGTTTCCAAAGCGCTGAGCAATGCCGCAGCTACCGCGGCAGCTGGCGGTGTGTCGCCTTCTCCTCCTGTTGCAAGTTCGCACTGTTTCGCAGACGCGCCATCAAATTGCTCGAGCTGCTCAGCCTTTCCGGCATTGGAGGTCTCTCTATCCACGTCTCACCTTCCGATCCCGGGACAACGGCCGCGCGGCGCCCGGCGTTCCGTTGGGAGCGACGGTGATCGATGCGCCATACGAGGATCGCTGAAATGCGTGTTGGCGGTGAAGTGGATCATGCAGGTTCGCCCCTGCCCGCAGCAGCGACCTTGTCGACCATGGCGAGAACGGCTTTCAGTGCGGCGTGGTGGACCATGTGGCCGGCGTGCGGGATGATATCGACAAGGGAACCGTGAATTTCGGCTTGCAGTCGAATAGCCTCGGCCTGGGCGTCGAACAACCGGTCGCCGGCCCCGGCAACAATACCGGTGGGCAGCGACAGCTCCTTGTACCGGGCGGAGCGGCCGCCGGCCAGTGCCGCGGCCAGCATCAGTGCCGCCTCCGCAGCGATCGAGAGCAGTTGCGATGGCCGGCTGACGACGTCCTTTGTCGACGAAGCAAACTCGGCAGAGATTATGCCGGGGCTGAATATCTTGGCCATGGTCAGCGGCCAGGTAATCCGCACAAGCAGCGGCAGCAAGGTGTGGCGGAAAACACCACCGGCGACAGGCAAGGCCGGCAGCGCCGCCAGTACGAGGCCGAGGCGCGGCGGTGGATGATAGTAGCCGGAAACAAGCACGATGCCGGCGACCGAGGCGGGATGACGGCGCGCAAGCTGGAGAGCCACCGACGCACCCCAGGAATGCCCCAGAACGAGATACCTTTCGATCCCAAGCTGCGCGACGGCGGCATGAATGAGATCGGCCTGCGCGGCCGCCGTCCACCATTTTCCTCGCGGTCGCGTGCTCCTGCCGAAGCCGGGCCGGTCAAAGGCGAGCACCCGGTATCTCTTGGCCGCCTCGTCGAGCATGCCGCTGGTCTTGAAATCCTCGGCCGACGACCCGTTTCCGTGCAGCAGGATCAACGGCATCCCGCTGCCCTGCTCAAGGACGTGCAGGCGTACTCCTGCCGCCTCGACGAAGCGCCCCGACGCACGCGAGAAAAGCGCGCGTTTGGCGCGAGCGCCGTTGTACAACGCCAGGCCAGCCAACCCGGCGCCAAGCAGCACGGCGGCTGCTGTTGTCCTATTCATGCCGCGAACCACTAGCGGCCGCCGCGATGTGGATAGGCATGACCACTCTCGACATGCGTGATGCTGTTGCCGAACCGCCGCGCAACCGGCGCGAAGCTTTCCAAGCATCTTTGCTCCTTGATTACCGATTTCTCGCCGGCAGCCTAACCCGCTTGATCGCCCTTTGTTCCTGGAAGGAGGTTCTGCTGGTTTTCCGCTCGTCGGAGCTTTCAAGACACTGATGCCCTGAAAAGGATTCCGATGATGACCGACGCAGCACCTTTTGTGCGAAGCCCGCAAAGGGCGCGAGGCGTCCGTTTCCACGGGAGCCGCAGCCGCGACGGTGCCCGGGTCGGTCCCCTTCGCGCCCGGCATCGATTCGCGGAGTCCGCCGGCAATGCTCCGGCAAAAGATGCGATGTCGGCCTCGTAAGCGCCGAAGTTCACCAACCAGGTGAGCTATGCCAATGCGATGCGCCCGCTGAGGACCAGCCGGACGTCCAGCCGCGCAGATATGGCCCGGTCTTGGTGATTGCCGCCATCGTCGTTCTGGCCGCTGCGGTCTTCATCCGGGCAGCCATGCTACGCTGAATGCCGGACGCGGGTGCTGCGCAATGATCGATGGACATTTTGCTTCCGGTTCGGAACCCTGTTGTCGCCGCGCATCGCGGAGTTTGGCAGGGCCGCTTCGATCAGCCATGGGACTGGCGGGACGCGAACGCCGACAAGGTCGAGACCGTCAGCGAGCAATCGACCGGCTTCGGCCTGCTTGGCTCTGGCTGCAACATCAAGGGCAACATTTCGGCCGAAGGCGAGCGCATCTATCACGTGCCCGGGCAGAAGTTCTATGCCGATACGAAGATTGCCGAGGCAAAGGGGGAGAAATGGTTCTGCTCTGAAGCCGAAGCGCGAACTGCCGGTTGGCGAAAGGCGAAAAGATGAAAGGAAAGGCCACAACCGCTACAGATATGGCCGAAGCGGTAGGCATCGAACCCAAGGCATTTCGGCGAGCCCTCGGGCTGAGCATTTCGATTGGCACAGCCGATATTCTGCCTGGGAGGTGGACGTCAAAAGCCCGCAGCATCTAGCGATGCAAAAGGTGCTAGTGGCTCTTCTGACCAACAAGTCTCCGAACTAATGAAAAAGGCCGCAAGGAATGCGGTGCGCCGATATGCCAGCAATGCTGACATAATTGCTTCACAGATTGTTGTTGTGAAGAAAAAGGCTATCTGTTTACTTGCTAATCAAGTTCCGCATAGAAAAGAGGCAGGCGATGATTCGTCGCCTGCCTCTGTCTTTAAGCGTACTCGCGGTAAATGTGTGGCGCCGAGTGGACGAACAAGACCGCGAGTCCGCTCCCTAGCAGGTCGGTAACTAGCGTCCTGAGGCTTTATTTGCAACGCCACAGGAGCTACGACCATGGATAAACATCCTCCCAAGGTGCCAGATGCGAATGCTCCACTTCGCTCGAAAGGAGCATTCTATGTCAGACGTTCAGGTGACTTGTATCAATAAACTGCCTCGGCAGAAGACACATGAAGGTATTACCCACCTCGGAAATTCGACCGGGAAATGGACTAGAGCTCAAGTCATCCAATGGATAGAAGGAAAGACAATTACCTTCTACACATCGGTCGGCGGCAAGCGCGCCAATATCGGTGTGGTCATAGGGCAGAACGGTAAGTACGTCCGTACCTACGCCGACGGCCACTGGAGTGACAATTTGCTCGCACTCCCCGAGTGCGCGTGAGTTAACTGACATCGGTCGTCGCCGGCTTAGTTGCTGGCGGCGACCTTTTCATCGGACTTTCCGCTTCGCAACATTGGCGCGGCAACCGACAGCGAAAGGACACATGATGGCAGTTCGAACGATCGGCATGGACGAATTAGACGGCTTTCAGATTGACGAAGCTGGCCAGCTATATTGGCGTGGCCAGGCCGTTGTATTGCGACAGCGCATTACCTTAGGAACATGGGAGTTGGCCGTTGCCGCAGTTGCGTCTGCTGCAGCTGCAGTTGGTGCGATATTCCCAATAGGCGTCTATTTCCATTGGTACTGAACTACCTAAACCACTCCTCCGCCGGGTCATCATCGTCCACAGGCGGCGACCAATCCACGAGAATGATGGTTTGAGCCTATAAGCCACCCTGTTGCAGGCATGTCACCTGTACTTGGTCACGGAATTCGCCAATAGCGCGGTCCTGCATCTCTTCGGTGCCGTAACGCGACTGGTTCCACGCCTCGATTGCCATTGCCCGGAGGGCCTTGCGCATTATCTCCACATCGCTCTTTGCCGCGATATCGAGAACCTTTTGAAGCGGAATCCCGTGCTGGCGGGCTTTCATTGTTTCCTCTGCGAACCTACCCATCATCTGGCAGGCCTCATGTAGGGTCGATGCATGCACAGATGTCGTGATTGCAGTGAGGGCGATGATAAAGGCTACCAGTCTTGGCATGCTGACTTCTTCAGGAGGGTTGTGGAGTTCAGTTGATTTTGCGGGGGTACATTTGCATCCTTTTGAGTTTCTTTCGATCCCAAACGTTGACCCGACCCCCATATTTTCAATTGGAAAAATGTGCGCGTTGGGGTCGAACCGGTCGCCAAAAACCATTTCTGGCGAGTCCTTCGATACCCCCGGGGGGGGTCATCACGACTTGGCGGCAGACGGGCATGGGACCGGTTGCCAAGCTCAGCGCTATCGCTATTTCAGATTTTCCCCTCGCGTGCGCGCAAGCGCGCGAGAGGCAGCCCAAAAAATATCCGAAAACCTGCGGGATGACGTCTTCGTTGGTGCGGGCGGTCGGCGGGGCATAGACCCGTGGACATTAGGGTACCCGGTCTACGCCTTCAGCGAAGCAAGCGCCCGCATCATGCCTTCATGGGCACCGTCCGATGGTGCCGTGGTCGCTGCGTTCCGCAGTGCGGCTT
>NZ_SUEO01000059.1:0-13839 GCF_004962925.1 Mesorhizobium sp.
CGCCCGATTTGACCCCGCCCAATTTAAGCACGACCGACTTCACACGCGATCCCCGTTGTCCCCGAATCGTATGAGCAATCCGCATCCGCAGCGCATTTGCCTGCTGTTCTTGGGGCGGGCGAAAGCCGAAGTCAACGCCGCACCCTGCCGTCGAATTGCCGGACCTCGCCTTCGCCGCCTGACAGGATCCGCTGCGGATTGCGGCTCAGATCCGTCACCGCCTCTTCGATGCGGGTGATCGAACGGCGGCTGTCTTGGACCAGCGCTTCGACATTCTGCAGGCCCTGACCCGAGAATCGCGCCAGATTGTTGGTGATGGTGCCGAGGCGGGCGTTCAGCGTGTCGGCGACCTGCTTGAACGATCTCAGCGTATTCCTGGCATCGGCTATCATGCCGTCGGCCTGGCCCGAGCCGAGCAATGTATCGACCTTGGCGAGGATGCCGTCGACGCGCACCGAAGCGTCGTTGAGGCGCTCCGCGAGCTGCTGCGCGTCCTTGATCGTCTGGTCGATATCGTCGGCACGGTTGGCGAATTTGTTGGTCACCTTGGCGATGTCGGCGGCAGCCTCGTTGGCGTTTTCGCTGGCCTTCTGGATGTTGGCTAGCGCGGTGCGAACCTGTGCCGGATCGATGCCGTCGAGAACGCCGTCGACCTTGGCCAGCGTGCCTTGCGTCCTTTGGGCGAAATCGTTGATCGATCCAACCGCGGTGTCGACATTCCTTACGACCCTGTCGAACTGCTTCGAGGTTTCCTTCAGGTTCGTGGTCACCGTATCGACGTTGGCGACAATGCTCTTGATCTGGTCCTTGTCGACGGCTTTCAGCAGCCCTTCCGCCGCCTTCAACGTGCCGTCGAGCTTGCCTGAGACACCCCTCAACTCGTCCGACAGCGAACTGACGCTGGCGAGGAATTTGTCGATGCCGTCGGAATTCTTTGCCAGCGCATCGGAGAAGGTCTGCACGTTGTTGACCGTCTGCGTCAGCGGCCCGCGAACGTCCTTGGTGAAGCCTTCGAGCTGGGTGAGAACCGTATCGGCGCGGGTGAAGATGTTCTGCGCCGTCTGCAACAGGTTGGTGACCGCCGACGGATTGGCGACGATCTCGGCGACCTTGCCCTCCGCTTCCGCCTGGTCGAGAAGCTTCGCTTCTTTGGGGTCGGCGCCCTTGAGTTCGATATTGGCCTGCCCAGTGAGGCCGGCAAGGCCAATATCGGCCTGCGTCGATTTGGTGATCGGCGTCATGCGGTCTATTTCGGTGTCGGCGATGGCCGCGGTCGGATTGTCGACGTCGATATAGACGCGCCTGACATCGCCAACCCTGACGCCGTTGAACAGCACGAAACTGCCGCGGCCGAGGCCGGAAGCCGATCCCGGAATGCGCACCCGCAGCATCGCCGTCTCACCCCTGTCGCCGATCGCAGCCGTCCAATAGACGAACGCGAAAGCTGCCAGGATCGCGGCTAGCGTGAAAATGCCGACAATGACGTAGTTGGCTCTGGTTTCCATTTACCCACTTATGGCTATGCGCGCGCCGCAAGATCAAGTTGCCGCGCACGTTTTCCGCGGAAATAGGATTTTACCCAGGGTTCCTCGCTTCTAAGCATGTCGTCGATCGTGCCTTCGACCAGCACTTTCTTGTTGCCGAGCACGGCCACCCGGTCACAAGCGGTGAACAGCGTGTCGAGATCGTGCGTGACCATATACACGGTCAGATCCATGGTATCGCGCAGCTTGACGACCAGTTCGTCGAACTCAGCCGCGCTGATCGGATCGAGGCCGGATGTCGGTTCGTCCAGAAAAACGATGTCGGGGTCGAGCGCCAGCGCGCGCGCCAGCGCCGCACGCTTGATCATGCCGCCGGAAAGCTCGGACGGGAATTTCTGCGCCGCATCCGGCGGCAACCCGACCAGTTCGACCTTGAGCATCGCCAGCTCGTCCATCAGCTTTCTGGGCAGATCGAGATATTCGCGCATCGGCACCTGCACGTTTTCAAGAACCGTGAGTGCCGAAAACAGCGCGCCGTGCTGAAAGAGGACGCCAAGGCGCATGTCGATGCGAAGACGCTCCCTCTCGCTCGCCTTTTCGACATCGACGCCGAACAGCTTGATCGTTCCCGACTGCTTGTGCACCAGGCCGAGGATGGTGCGCAGGAGAACCGACTTGCCGGCGCCGGAGGCGCCGACAAAGCCGAGGATCTCCCCGCGCTTGATATCGAGCGACAATCTGTCGAGAATGACCTTGTCGCCGAAGGACACGGTGATGTCGTGCGCGGAAAGCACGATCTCGTCTTCGTCGGCCCCTTCCGCAACCCCAGTCGCCTTTGTGCTGCCTTGCGTCGCCATGTCAGAACTCGATCGCCGCGTAGAACATGGCGAAAAGCCCATCGAGGATGATGACCACGAAGATCGACTTCACCACCGAAGCGGTGACGTGTTGTCCCAGCGATTCGGCGCTGCCGCCAACCTTCATGCCTTCGACCGAGGCGATCGTGCCGATGATCATGGCCATGAACGGCGCCTTGATCAGCCCGGCAAAGATGGTGCTGAGATCGATGGCGACGCGCAGCCGGTCGATGAACGCGGCCGGTGCGATGTCGGAATAGAGCCACGCCGCAGCGATGCCGCCGCCAAGTGCGGCGAAATTGGCGATGATCGTCAGGCAAGGCAGCGCGATCACCAGCGCGACCAGCCGCGGAAACACTAGCACGCCGATCGGGTTGAGCCCGATGACCTTCAGCGCGTCGACCTCCTCGCGCATTTTCATCGAGCCGATTTCAGCCGTGATGGCGCTGCCCGAACGGCCGGCGATCATGATCGCGGTCATCAGCACGCCGAGTTCGCGCAGGATCAGGACGCCGACCAGATCGACGACGAAGATATCGGCGCCGAAATAGCTGAGCTGGTAGGCGCCTTGCTGGGCGACGATCGCGCCGACGATGGCCGACATCAGCACGACTACCGGTATGGCGCCGACGCCCATGCGGTCGATCTGGTTGAAGATCGCCGCCGGATTGACCGCATGGCCGCGGCCAAGCTTCATCTGCGAGCCGCGTATCGTGGCGCCCAATATGTTCATCGAGGCCAGGAAATCGTCGCGCATTTCATAGACGCGACGGCCAACCGCCTCGAGGGCGCGAATGATGATGTTGGGCGGCTTTGTGCCGCCGGAATCGGGCTCGCGCCGAACTGCGTCGCCAACGGCGCCGAGCAGGATCGAGGCAATCTCGCTTTGCCCTTCCAGCCTGATCTCGACGCCTTTCTTTTCGAAGGCGCTGACCAGGCGGTCGATCAGCCAGGCCCCAGCGGTATCCATCTTCTCGATATGCGAAAGGTCGAGCGCCAGCGTCTGGAAACCGCTGCGCTTCTCGATTTTGCGCATCTCGGCGTCGACCAGCGTCACGGTGCGCGTCGTCCAGTTTCCGGAGAAGGCGCAGCCCAGAACGCCGCCCTCCTCACCGACCGCTACGCGCGGCTGGTGGTCGGCCTCTCTGGCGGTCGTGCCGCTTGCGAAGCGTTTGCGGATGGTCAACATGGCGTCCTGTTTAGCCTGACGGGCCAATCTGTTTAACCTGACGGAACCCACCTGTCGATTTGCCGACAAGCTCGTTGTCATACAGCCGGAGCAGAAAAATATGGCGCGTGTCATTTCGGTCGAGTCCGAGCGCTTTCCCATCGCCGGGACCTTCACCATTTCGCGCGGCTCGAAGACCGAGGCCGAGGTGATCGCGTGCACGATTAGCCAAGCCAACCATAGCGGGCGCGGCGAATGTGTCCCCTACAAGCGTTATGGCGAGACCATGGACGGTGTTCGCGATGCGATCGAGGCGATGCGGGAGCAGGTTGAAGGCGGCATCAGCCGGGCCGCGCTGCTCGACGCCATGCCGGCAGGCGCGGCGCGCAACGCCATCGACTGCGCGCTATGGGACCTGGAGGCGAAGATCACAGGCAAGCCGGCCGCCTTCAGCATTTGCGCGGCTCCGCCGAGGGCGCTTGAGACGGCTTACACGCTTTCGCTCGGCGAGCCCGAAGCGATGGCAGCCCAAGCCCGCGCCAACGCCGAGCGCCCGCTGCTCAAGGTCAAGATCGGCAGCGACAGCGATATGACCCGCATCCGCGCGGTTAGGGAGGCGGCACCGCAAAGCCGCATCATCCTGGACGCCAATGAGGGCTGGACGGACGATAACATCGTTGCAAACCTCGCCTTTGCCGCCGAGCACGGCATCGCGCTGATCGAACAGCCGCTGCCGGCGGGCCGTGACGGCATCCTTCGCCATATCGCGCATCCGGTGCCGATCTGCGCCGATGAAAGCGTGCATGGGGCAGAGGGCCTTGCCTCGCTTGTCGGCCTCTACGACGCCGTCAACATCAAGCTCGACAAGTCGGGCGGCCTGACCGCAGCCCTCGTCCTTCGCGACCGCGCCCGTGAACTGGGTTTTGGCGTCATGGTCGGCTGCATGGTCGGCACGTCGCTTGCCATGGCGCCGGCCGTGCTGTTGGCGCAGGATGCCGATTTCGTCGATCTCGACGGTCCGCTGCTGCTTGCCCGCGACCGTGTTCCCGGTCTCGTTTACCAAGGTTCGCTGGTGTCACCGCCCGATACGGCGCTGTGGGGCTGAACGCGCCGCAAGTCCGATCAGCGCCAAGCCGATCAGAGCGATCGGGATCATGGCAAAAAAACCATCGACGCCGAAGCGGTCATAAAGCGGGCCGGACATGAGCGTCACCACGGCCGTGAAAAAGCCGTTGGAGAAATAGGCGATGCCTTGCGCGGCCCCGGTACGTTCCTCCGCGACCGTCTCACCGATCATTTTTTGCAGGCCGATCAGCACCAGCGCCACGGAAACCGCATGCAGCGTCTGGACTGCGAAAAATCCGGCAACCCCAAGGCCGAGCGGCCAGACCAAGGGGAAGGCAATCCAGCGCACGATTGCGCCTATCCCGGCCATCACCATGATCGATACGACCGAAAAGGAGCCGAAAACCCGGGTGAAGACCATGAACATGCCGATCTCGGCCACCACACCCCAACCCCAAAGCAGTCCGACAACCTGATCGCCGATGCCGATCGATTTCCAGTAGATCGACACGAAACCGTAGAGAAACGCGTGGCTGGCGGTGATGACGCCGACGCCGATGGAGAAATACAGGAAATAGGCATTGAGGAGTTTTGGTGCCGACTGCTGGATGTCGGTCGCCGAAAGCGGCGAGGCACGGCGGGGACGGCCGAGCCGTGGCGCGATCAGTCCGACGACAAGCGCCGCGCCAAACGCCACGAAGATGATCATCGGAACAGCCTGGGCGCCGGTCGCCGACAGGATGAAACCGCCCGCCAGATTTGCGCACAGATAGGAGATCGATCCCCATTTGCGCATGTTTGCGTAGTTGGAGCCGAAGCGGCGCACCCCCGACAGCGCCAGCGAATCGGCAATCGGCGAATGCGGTGTCCAGACGACAGCGAGCGCCAGCGAGACGGCCAGCACGATGGCGTAGGTCGGCGTCAGGAAATAACCGGCGGAAAGCGCCAGCGATGCGGCCATCAGCGCGACATAGACATGGGCGCGGTCGCTCGCCCTGTCTGCCAGTGCTGTAAGCAATGGCGTCGTCACCACGCGCAGGAACATTGGTGCTGCGAGAATGACGGCTATCTGCTCGGCATCAAAACCTTTCGCCTGCAGCCACAGCGGGAAATATGGCAAATGCGTCCCCAGCGGCACGAAAAGCGTGAAGAAAATCAGGCCCATGCGCAGTTCGAAATGACGCGGCTTGACGAGCTGTTCGGGTGAAAGCGGCGGCAGGGAGGACATCAGCAGGCAATCCGTCGACGCGGCGTTCGGCCGAGTCGGCTTGCAGCGCACGCAATCTCATAACATGCTGAAAAAGTCGGCGAAACCGCGTGGACTAATCGATTAGAGCGAGTTGAGGTCGGGTTTGGTCAGGCCGCCTGGACCGCCCTGCCCTTGATGTCGATCGGCACCAGCACCTCGCTGCCGACCGGCGCCTCCGGCAGGACATGCGCCCAGTGGAGTATCTCCATCTGGCCGTCGAAATGTTCGACCACCGCCGTGCAGCTCTCCACCCAGTCGCCGGTGTTGATATATTGCACATCTTCGTAGTTTTCGATCGCGGCATGGTGGATGTGACCGCAGATCACGCCGTCGACATGCGAGCGGCGCGCTTCCTCGGTCAGCATGGTCTGGAACGATCCGATGAAATTCACCGCCTTTTTGACGTTGACCTTGGCCCAGGACGAAAACGACCAATATGGCAGGCCAAGCAGTTGGCGAAGCCGCGTCACCACGCGGTTGACGAGCATGGCCCCATCATAGGCGTAGTCGCCGAGATAGGCGAGCCAGCGCGCATTGTGGACGACTGTGTCGAACTGGTCGCCATGAATGACAAGCAGGCGCCTGCCGTCGGCGGTCTCGTGGATGGCGCGGTCGGCGACGACGATGCCGCCGAAATGCACACCCTGGAACTGGCGCGCGAACTCGTCATGATTGCCGGCGATGTAGGTGATGCTGGCGCCCTTGCGCGCCTTGCGCAGCAATTTCTGGACAACGTCATTGTGGCTCTGCGGCCAGTGCCAGCTCCGTCTCAGCCTCCAGCCGTCGACGATATCGCCGACGAGATAGATGATATCGGCGTCGTGATGGCGCAGGAAATCGATCAGGAACTCGGCCTTCGCCGCCTTCGATCCGAGATGGACGTCGGAGATGAACATGCTGCGGAAAGTGCGGGGCTCTGCGCCAGGCATTGGAGTCTCACCGTTGCTCTCGCGCTGGCTATGCCCCGATTCATGCAACAACCTTATGACGGTTGCGATTGGTCCAGCCAAAGGGCTAGTTTGCCGCGCAAATCAGAGGAGAAATCGCCATGGATCTCGGTATACGCGGAAAAAAGGCCATCGTCTGTGCTTCGAGCAAGGGCCTTGGGCGGGGTTGCGCCATGGCGCTGGCCGAGGCCGGCTGTGATCTGGTCGTCAACGGGCGCAACGCCGACCAACTGGCAAAGACCGCCGCCGAACTGCGCGAAAGATTTGGCGTCGAGGTGACCGAAATCGTCGGCGACGTGTCGAAGCGCGAGGTGCAGAAGGCGCTGCTTGCCGCCTGCCCCGATCCCGATATCCTCGTCAACAACAATGGCGGACCGCCATTTCGCGATTTCCGCGAGCTCGACCGCGAAAAGATTCTCGAAGGCGTCACCCAGAACATGGTGACCCCGGTCGAACTGGTTCAAGCTGTGATCGACGGCATGGCCGAGCGCGGCTTCGGCCGCATCGTCAACATCACCTCGCTGTCGGTCTATGTTCCCATTCCCGGCCTCGATCTGTCGTCCGGCGCACGCGCCGGTCTGACGTCGTTCCTTGCCGGCGTCGCGCGGACGGTGATCGACCGCAATGTGACGATCAACAACATGCTGCCGGGCAAGATCGATACCGACCGGCTGCGCCCCCCGCATGAAGCCGGAACCCCCGAAGATCCGGCTGCCGCCGCCGCGCGCAAGACGCAGGCAGCAGCCAACGTTCCGGCCAAGCGGCTCGGCACGCCGGAGGAGTTCGGCCAGATCTGCGCCTTCCTGTGCTCGGTTCATGCCGGCTACCTGACCGGGCAGAACATACCGGTGGACGGCGGCGCCTATGTCAGCGCGTTCTAGTACCTAACGCTTGGTACCCGCTGGGAACGGGGGGAGGCGATCCATCTCGGCCGTTCTTGTCACAGATCATAATTGGCAGCCGAGGCAGATCGCGCCTATCGCCACGATACCGATGCGACCTCGTGAAGATCAAGATCGGAAGCTTGGTCGTCGGTCCGCAGATACGGACGCGTGCGATCGTGGTGCAGCAGAAAAGTGATCGACCGGATCAGATTGAGCTGATGGCTGACGCACGGTCGATGGCGACGTTTCGCGCGGCGCGAGGGAGGGTGAGCAGGCTTCTGCCGTGCCAGACCATAAGGAGCCGATTTATCGTCCGAAATCTCAAAGACATCGGCTGCGCTGGCGAGTGGCGGGTGTGGTGTTGAGCAGCGGGGCTATGATGGCCCCTTCCCCGCTACAGTTCATAGGCCCATTCGGCCGGCACGAAGCGATAGGCTTGGCCGTCGCGCGCGACATGTCCGAAACCGGGGAACGGCAAATGCATTCCGGCAATCAGCATCCGGTCGGCAGCGACCCGGTCGAGCGTCCGCTTGCGCGTTTCGGCGGCCAGTTTGGAATCGACATCGAACGCGATGCTCCAGTCCGGGCGGGCGAACTGATAAGTCGCCATATGCACGACATCGCCCCAAATGAACAGCGCGTCGCCATCCGATTCGACGATGAAGCCGGCATGGCCCGGCGTGTGGCCGGGCAATGGCACTGTGCGGATCGAGGCGACCGCCTCGCGCTCGCCGTCCACTTGCCGCAAGCGGTCCGCATAAGCGGCGGCAGCCCGGCGTGCCCCGATAAAGAACGGCTTTGCCTCGTCCGGCGCTTGGTTCATGTTCGCGTCGTCGTGCCAGAAGGCGTAGTCAGTGGCGGTGACGACGAGCTCCGCATTGGGAAACAGCGCCTCGCCGGCGGAGGTCAGAACCCCGTTGATATGGTCGGGATGCATGTGGGTGATCAGCAAAGTGTCGACCTGGTCGGGAGCAACGCCGGCGGCCTGCAAAGCCGCGGGAAGATGGCCGAGCGCCGGACCGCTGCCGTCCGACATACCGGCGTCGATGAGCACCAGCCGGTCGCCGAGATTGACGAGATAGGCATTGACGGGCGTGCGCCGCGGTCCGGGCTTGTTGAAGCTGGCCTCCGCCAGACGCCCCGCCTCGGCGTCAACGAGGCCGATGAAAAGCTCCGATTTAATGTCGATATAGCCGTCCAGCAGCGCCGTGACCTCGATCGAACCCACCTTGCGGCGCAGCGCGCCAACGGTGGGGGCATTAGCCAGTGGCGCGCGGGCCAGTGCCGGAACGGAGGGGCCGGCTAGAAGGACGCCGCCGGCTAGACCGGCACTGGCGAGGAAATGGCGGCGGGAAAGCGTCATGGCATCATCTCCGGTTGGGATCATAGAGCTGCGGGCAGAGCGAGGCGGGTCTACTTCATAGGTTCAGCTTTTTGAACTTGCCGGTTTCTTATATCGGTTATTAGCCTTGCTTATTAATCACGACAGGGAGTTGCCATCATGGATCGCTTGACCGAGCTCACCAGCTTCGTACATGCCTCCGAAAGCGGCAGCTTCTCGGCAGCGGCACGTGAACTGGGCTTGAGCCAGCCGGCCGTCAGCCAGCAGATCCGCGCACTGGAAAAACGCCTCGGCGTCCGGCTTTTTGACCGCACAACTCGGTATGTTTCTCCGACGGAAGCTGGCCGGCGCTATTTGGAGCGTGCCCGGGACATCATCGAGCGCCTCGAAGAGGCGGACCGCAGCGTCGGTTGCCTCGAATCAAAGATGTGTGGACGCCTTGCTGTCGGCGCGCCGGCCAGCTTCGGTGCCGGTGTGCTTGGCAACTATCTAATCGAGTTCAAGCGCACCTATCCGGAACTGATACTCGACGTGGCGCTGACCGACAGCTTCGTCGACGTGATCGCAGAAAGGCTCGACGTCGTGATCCGCATGGGGACCATCGATGACAATCGGCTGATCGTGCGCAAGCTCGGGATGATGGAGCGACGCCTTGCGGCAACGCCGGACTATCTCGACCGGATGGGAAGGCCGCGGCGCCCACAGGATCTTGCCGAGCATGACTACCTGCTTTATGCCCATATCACGACCCGCGATATCGTGCCGCTCACCGGCCCAGGCGGCGAAAAGGCCGAGGTGCTGATCCGGCCGACCATGTGCTCCAACAATTCGCTCCTTAACCAGCAGGCACTGCTGTTTGGCATCGGCATCGGCCTAGGGCACAAGGTAATACTCGACCCGCTCGTCGCCCAAGGGCGGCTCGAATATGTGCTGCCGGACTGGCACTACGCACCGCATCACGTGCATGCGGTCTATCCGTCGAACCGCTTCATTCCATTGAAGGTCAGGCGCTTCGTTGACGGCTTCACCGAGCACCTCGCCGCGATGGGTGCGCTCATCGATGACAAAAAAGCATGTACATGCAAGGAAACGGCGCCGGCCTAGTGAAGTCTGACGTTTGTACGCGCAGGGAAATGGCAGAGGCGGAGAATCGAGATGTGGCGCGGCGGAGATAGGCTTAGCCCCGCAACCGCGGTGAGTAGCTGTCGAGTGGACGGTAGCAGCAAAGCCTGGAGGCGGTAGACTTGACACCGTTGCGGCTGCTGCTCCCGCAAGACACATGAAACTTCCCTACATGGTCATTGCTCCGGTCGATCCAGAAACCGCTTCACAGCGTCGAGGAACACACCGCGTCCTGCGGCCTCGCGGTCGAGATGGACGAAGTGGGTGGCGTCCGGGATGTCCAGACGTTCCGCTTTTGGTGCTTCGTCCACGATTGTCTTCGCATCCTCCGGCCGGCTCCAGAAATCTCGTCCGGAGCGGATGACGAGCACTGGCATGGTCAGTGCCGCCGCCGACCATTGCCGGCGATCGAACGCCAGTTCGAAGCTGTCGGCCATGGCGCCGCTCGGTGACCGGAAACTCGGCGGCAGGCGCGTCGACGCCGTCTCGTCAGAGGCGAGTGCTGCATCACCATAGGCAGCAGTGACCGCGGGATCGCGCCACTGAGCCTTGTCTGCGACCGGGATGCTGTCGTCCCAGGCGGTGAAAAGGCTCGGACGTGTGTTCAGCCGATAACCGCCGAACGCATGGACATTGAACGCCCCGGGCCGGTCGGGATTTTCAAGTGGCGAGCCGGTGCCAAGGGTGGGATGCCGGTCTGAGCCGCCATACAGGGTATTGTAGAGGATGAGCCGATCAACCGTCTGCGGAAACCGGCTGGCATAGCCGCCGGCCCAATGCCCGCCGGTGGCCCAGCCGACGAGGCTGACCCTCGAAACGTCGCTCCATTTGGCGATGGCGTCGACCGTTGCGGAAATATCCGCCACGACGTCTTCAGTGCGGATCAGGGGAGCGGACTGGTCAGGCGGCCTGTTCATCGCCGTGGGGCGGCTCGATGCGCCGTAGCCGCGGAGATCCAGGACATAGACAAGGTGCCCGTCCGCCGCGAGGTCGGCGGCAAGCGATCCGCCCGCAACGGGCAGATCGAAGGACGCAACGCCGGGCACGCGTGCGCCATGGATGAGGAGGACGGCGGAGTTGGCTTCGGACGCTGCGCCAGGACGGCGCACCTCCCGGACGAAGAGGCGCTCGCCCGTCCGAAGTTCGACGAACCTGTCGACCCGGACGAGATCCGGCTCTCCGGCCGATGCTGGAGCGGAGGCCATCATGGCTGCTGTGAGCACAAGGGGGAAGACGGTGAAGTGGGACATGATATCTCCGGTGGCAATTGCGTTCCGGGAAGACTGTCAGCTATTCGATATCTTATCGATGACGTGTTTAATGATGTTTGATATCGTCAGGATATGGAACTTCGGCATTTGCGACATTTCCTCGCTGTTGCGGAGGAATTGCATATGGGGCGTGCCGCACTGCGGCTGGCCATGGCGCAGCCTCCGCTTAGTCAATCGATCGGGCGTCTGGAGAAGGAGCTCGGCGTCAAGTTGTTCGAGCGGGCCAACCGCCGCCTAACCCTAACGCGCGCGGGCTCGGCCTTCGTAGACGAGGCTCGGGCATCTGTACGGCACGCCGATTCGGCGCTTCACATCGCCCGCGCAGCGCATGGCGGCGAAGCTGGCGAGATCAGGATCGGCTTCGTTTCGGCGGCTCTCTACGAGCATCTGCCGCATCTCCTGTCCCGGCTTCGCGAGAAATATCCGGACATCCGTCCAAAGCTCATCGAGGTGTCCACCAATGAGCAGATTGCGGCGTTGTCGCGGAGTGAGATCGACATCGGTTTTGTGCATCCACCGCTCGGGACCGACGAACGTCTCGACGTCCATGACTATCCTGCTGAAGATCTGATCGCCGTCCTGCCCGATGACCGGCGGATGCATGGGGTGACGCTGGCGGACATCGCCCACCATGGGCTCATCATGTTTCCGGCTGCACAAGGCCCGGCGCTCCATGCCCGCATCATGGACACCTTCACCAAGGCTGGCCTCGACGTGCGGATCGTCCAGGAGGCAACGCGGGCACTAACCATGCTCTCGCTCGTGTCCGCCGGCTTGGGCGCTGCCCTGCTGCCACGATCGACACAGCGCCTTATGTTTCGGTGCGTCCGCTATGCACCTATCACCGACGTATCGCTGCCCGCGTGGCCACTTGCCGTGATCGCGAAAAGGCGGCCACGGCCGACCATTGTCGATAGCGTCTGGAAACTGCTTGAGGGTAGCGCTGGGATCACCTCGATTTAGCGATCTGGTATTGCCAGCCTGCGTGCATTCGCAATCGTCTCGGAGGTTGAGGCGTCAGTGGCTCCACCGACTGAAGTACAGAAATACCTTGAGTTGGAGTGGTGCCATCACCGAGCAGTGCAGCAGGTTGCGTTTGAACATGCGGGAAGACCAAGCTGAGCGTCTCCTCGGCTTCCATCCGTAGAAATTCGGGGCGTAATCCATCGCCGCGCTTGGCAGCGATTAGGTGAAGACCTTGCAGTAACGGCAACATGAATAGGCTCCTTCGTTGTGTTCAAGCTCAGGCGATATTGCGTCTGCGACGACGCGCGGAGGGCTCGAAATCCTGCGACTTGATGGCGCGGATTTTAATGGGCGACTTGTCCGTTTGTGATTTCTGCTGGCTCGCTGCACGATGCTTGCTCCTTGGTTTTGATGATGAATGGTTCGCTCATTTTCGGCACAGTCCCCTAGGCGTCCATTTCGGCGCCGGGATCACCGCCGCCTGGGACGCGTCGTGCAGGATCAGCACGATCGATCGAAGATGCTCGCTGCCGGTCACGGTGAGCGCCATCGGGCGATCGGCGGGGATGACATGGCTGTTCGTGCCGCGACGCTCGATGGTCTTGCCGTTGGGGGTCTCCATGCAGACTTCGCCCGCCACCACATAAACCGCCTCGGGGCCAGGATGGCGATGGACTGGTGCGGAGAAGCCCGGCGGAAGCACGGTCTCCATGTAGACTGCGGCGTGCTCGCTGGCCTCGCTGACCGGCAATGGACCAATCTGCGCGGCGCGTTGCCCTCCACTCGGCAGCCATCCCACTTCCGCGATGGTGAAGAGCCACACCTTGCCCATCGACTCGATGATGGTGCCCGATAATCCCTTGGCGGCCTCGGCCTCAGCCCAGCTCGTAAACGTGTCGATATGCCAATAGAGCGGGCTTCGGAGGGCTGGACGCAGGGCCTCTCGGCCCATGATCCAACAGCCAACTTCGCCGGTCCGATCGCTCGCTGGGCGACAGGTTATATTGTGCTGCGCCGCGACGGGGCCTATGATGCCAGCCATCGTCAGCATCCCGAGTATCGTTGTAAGCACGATTTTCGACACGCTTCGTCTCCTTCGCTGCCGCGAGATCGGAAGTCGTCGCGCCGACCTGACACGGGTTGGATTTGTCGCCAAGTTGGCGGGAGTTGAGCGGGCCGGCCATACCAGGATTCTGGTAGGCCGGCAGAAACACGGGCAACGCAGCGCATTGAAGCTGGCCGGCACTAGGGAGAGGCCGCATGCTCATCAGTCATTCGGCAATCACCGCCCGCCAAGACATTGCACGTCTTTGCCACAGCGGGCTCGACTCGCTGACGTTGCGGGCCGAGGCCATCCGGCGCCTGCGGCGTGTGCTGCCGATCGATTCATTTTGGTTCGCGACCGCCGACCCAGCGACGTTGCTGTTCACGGGTTCGTTGGTCGAGGCGATCCCGGAAAGTGCGACGCCGCTGTTCGTCGCCAA
>NZ_SUEO01000059.1:13849-23601 GCF_004962925.1 Mesorhizobium sp.
AATTCATGCAAGACGACGTAAACAAATGGGTGGAGCTGGCGGGCGCGCGTTCGCCAGCCAACAGTTTGTATCTCGCGACCAAGGGCCGGCTTGAACAGAGTTCCCGTTATCGCGACATCTGCGTGCCGCTTGGCTTCGGTGACGAGCTGCGAGCCGCATTGCGTTTGGGCAATTCATGTTGGGGCTTCATGTGTCTTCACCGTGAGAGGAAGGGACCGAATTTTAGCCTCGATGAAACTGAATTTCTGGCCGCCCTCACTTCGCATCTTGCGGAAGGACTCCGTGGGGCGCTGCTTCTGGCGCAAGCAGAAAATGCTGTCAGCGATGATGGACCCGGCTTGCTGTTGCTAAGCGACGACCTTTCAGTAGTGTCATCGACCGTCGCGGGGGAACACTGGCTCGCCGAAATCGCCGACTCGCCTGATCGTCGCGAATTGCCACAAGTGATCTACGCGGCCGTCGCACGGCTAACCATGCTCGAAAGCAACTCGGGCACATCCCTCGCCCTACCTCCGCGCGCGCGTGTGCAGACAAGACCCGGTCAATGGCTTATCGTTCACGCTTCGCGTCTGTCTGGCCGAACCGCACCACAAGAAACAGCCGTAATCCTGGAGCCGGCACGGCCCGAGGAATTGGCGCCATTGCTGCTGCAAGCGTATGGCTTGACTCGCCGCGAGGCCGAGGTGGCGCAGCTGGTGTTGCGCGGCGTTTCAACAGCGGGCATTGCTGCGACGCTTCTCATATCCGACCACACCGTCCAGCAGCACCTCAAGGCTGTTTTTGACAAGATTGGCGTCGCCAGTCGCCGCGAACTCGTCGCTCAGGTGTTTGCGCAGCAGTATCGTCCACGCATGCGCACTTCGTTGCGCCAGAAGCCGCCCAGCAGAACGCGTTCACATTAGCTCCAAGCTCTGTGCTGGCGCGACTGCTCTCGTCATTTGAAGATCGGCTGATCCCGACCGAATGTTCGATAGTGCCGGTCAGCCGAGCGGATCGGCCACCTGCAGCCCCACCAGTTGTGTCGCGTGCGCGGCCCATTTCTGCGTCAGCGTCGCACTTGCGACATATCACCCCTCGAAAAGCCGCGGCTGCATGCTAAGAGACTCAAAACACCAAACGGACTGAACTGAGGAGCGGCCGGCATGGAAGGCGAAAGCAAAAAAGCAGCCCGGTCGGACCTCGACGAAGCCGCACTCTACTTCCACAAGCATCCAAGGCCTGGAAAGCTTGAAATCCAGGCAACCAAGCCGCTCGGCAACCAGCGCGACCTGGCGCTTGCCTATTCGCCCGGCGTCGCGGCGCCTTGTCTGGAAATCCGCGACAATCCGGCCACCGCCGCCGACTACACGGCGCGGGCCAATCTGGTTGGCGTCGTCTCCAATGGTTCGGCGGTTCTTGGTCTTGGCAACATCGGACCGCTGGCCTCCAAGCCGGTGATGGAAGGCAAGGCGGTGCTGTTCAAGAAGTTCGCTGGCATCGACGTGTTCGACATCGAGATCGACGCGCCTGACATCGAGCGTATGGTCGAGACGATCTCGGCGCTGGAGCCGACTTTCGGCGGCATCAACCTCGAAGACATCAAGGCACCCGAATGCTTCGAGGTCGAGGAACGGCTGAAGGCCCGCATGGCCATACCGATCTTCCACGACGACCAGCACGGCACCGCAATCATCGTCGCCGCCGCCGTGCTCAATGGTCTGGAGTTCGCCGGCAAGACGATCTCCGACATCAAGATCGTCACCTCCGGCGCCGGGGCAGCTGCCCTCGCCTGCCTCAACTTGCTGGTTTTGCTCGGCGCGCGCGTCGAAAACATCTGGGTCACCGACCGTTTCGGCGTCGCTTACAAGGGCCGCGTCGACGAGATGGACCGTTGGAAAGACCCTTACGTGAAGGACACCGAGGCACGCACGCTGGCCGATGTGCTGCCGGGCGCCGACGTGTTCCTCGGTCTTTCGGCCGCCGGCGTGCTGAAACCGGAATTGCTCCAGCATATGGCGCCAAAGCCGCTGATCCTGGCGCTTGCCAATCCCAATCCCGAGATCATGCCGGAAGCGGCACGGGCAGCGCGACCCGATGCGATGATCTGCACCGGCCGCTCCGATTTCCCCAATCAGGTCAACAACGTACTCTGTTTTCCTTACATTTTCCGTGGTGCGCTGGACTGCGGCGCCAGCGCCATCAACGAAGAGATGAAGATGGCCGCAGTGCGGGCGATCGCGGCTCTTGCCCGCGAAGAGCCGTCCGATGTCGCCGCCCGTGCCTATTCCGGCGAAACACCGATCTTCGGGCCTGATTTCCTAATCCCCTCGCCCTTCGATCCCAGGCTGATCCTGCGGATCGCGCCGGCGGTGGCCAAGGCCGCTTGCGACACCGGCGTCGCCACACGGCCGATCACCGATATGACGGTCTATATCGACACGCTGAACCGCTTCGTCTTCCGCTCCGGCCTGGTTATGAAGCCGGTGTTTACGATGGCCAAGACGTCGAGCGCCAAGCGCGTCATCTATGCCGACGGCGAGGACGAGCGCGTGCTGCGCGCCGCGCAAGTGGTGCTGGAGGAGGGTATCGCCGAGCCGATCCTGATCGGCCGCCCGCATGTCATCGAAGTCAGGCTGAAACGCTACGGGCTGCGCATCAAGCCGGGCGTCGATTTCGGCCTGATCAATCCCGAGGACGATCCCCGTTATCGCCACTACGTCGATCTTTTGATCGAGCTCGCCGGCCGGCGCGGCGTGACGACGGAAGCCGCGCGCACCATGGTGCGCACCGACAATACGGTGATCGCAGCACTTGCCCTCAAACGTGGCGACGCCGACGCCATGGTCTGCGGCCTGGAAGGACGTTTCGAGCGGCATTTGCGCAATGTTACCCTGATCATCGGCCCGCGCGCCGGTATCAGGGATCACGACCTGTCCACGCTTTCAATGCTGATCTCGCAGCGCGGCATCATTTTCCTCACCGACACCCATGTCACCGTCGATCCGACGGCCGAAGAGATCGCCGAGATGACGGTGCTGGCGGCCGAAGAAATCCAGCGCTTCGGCATCGAGCCCAAGGCCGCCTTGCTGTCGCATTCGGATTTCGGCTCGCGCGACTCGCCAAGCGCGCTCAAGATGCGGCAGGCAGCGGCGATCCTGGCGCGCATCGCGCCCGACCTGCAATGCGACGGCGAGATGCATGCCGACTCGGCCCTGTCGGAGCAGTTGCGCCAGCGCGTCTATCCGCATTCGCGGCTGAAGGGCGAAGCCAATCTGCTGGTGTTCCCCAATCTCGATTCGGCGAACATCACGCTCACTGCATTGCGCACCATGATGGACGCGCTGCATGTCGGCCCGATCCTGCTCGGCACCGACAGACCGGCGCATATATTGACGCCGTCGGTGACGTCGCGCGGCGTCGTCAACATGACGGCGCTCGCCGTGGTCGAAGCGGCTCACAAGGCGCAGGCGGTCGTAAATCTGGGCTAGAGCGGGCTTTCGCGGTAAGCTGAACAAACAGTTAACCGCAAACGCGGTAGCTTTCTCGACGGTCGGGTAAACGGAGCTCAGACGAATGACGCGCGGAGGGTGGAAGCTGACGCGTGCCGCGGCACTGTTCGGTGCCCTGGCGTTATCAAGCTTTGCCGTCACCGAGCCGCAGGCCGCCTCCCGTGTTTGCCGCCAGTTGGAGAATCTCGCAGCCGCTGCGCGTGGCGGCGGCGGCAAGCCGGCCCTGCTCAGGAAATACGACGACGCGATCATGCGGCAGCGCGAGCAGATTGCAAAGGCAAGCCGCCAGTCCAACAGCGCCGGCTGCGGCTTTTCGCTGTTCGACCGCAATCGCAATGCTTGCGCCGCACTCGATGCCACGCTCGATCGCATGAACGTCAATCTCCATGCCTTGCAGGTCAAGCGCGCGCAGCTCGCTGGCGGCGGCTCGCGACGTGACCGCGCACGCATATTGGCCTCGCTCGACGCCAATGGCTGCCGCGACAGCGCCGTGCCTTCTAAGCGTGCGCCTGTCCTGGAAGCCAACCGTGAAAACGGAAATCTGCTCGATCGGCTTTTGGGCGACGCCAGTCAGCCCAATGCGCTGGATGAGCCGAGCGATCCCGATAAACAACGCGGCATCCGCGCCATGATCAATCAGCCCGACGGCATGGACCTGCCACGTCTTGGCGGCGAATTCCGCACAATGTGCGTGCGCACCTGCGACGGCTATTTCTTCCCGATGTCGAATGCCGCCTCGCTGGGCGATTTCGAGCGCGACCAGAAGAATTGTGATTCGAGCTGCCCCGGCACCGAGATGCAGGTGTTCTATACGCGCGGCATTGGCGACGATTCGGCTGACATGACGTCTTCGATAAACGGCAGGCCCTACAGCGAACTGCCGACCGCCTACCTCTACAAGCAGCCCGAAACATCGCGTCCGCCGGCTTGCGGCTGCAACGCCGCACGGAATTTCGAGATCATTGCCGGCAATCCACCAAGCCCGGAACAGGCCGAGGCCGATGTGGGGACCACGCCGTCCGTTCCGGTGCCCGCCGCCAAACCCGATCCGGGTGCCGATCCAGAGACGTTGGCCAATGTCGAAGGCGGGCTCGATCGCGAAGCCATCAAGCGCCTCGCTTTAAAGCCCTTGCCGACGACCTTGCTGCCGCCGGAACAGCGCAAGGTCAGGGCCGTCGGGCCAGCGTTCCTTCCCGACCCAGCAGCGGCAACAGGTCTGCAAGCTCCGGCCCCGAAGGCTGTCCAGTAAGTGCAAGCCTGAGCGGCATGAACAGCGCCTTGCCCTTGCGGCCGGTCGCTTCCCTGATCTTGCCCGTCCACTCTTTCCAGACCGACCCGTTCCAGGGATCTTCCGGCAAAAGATCGAACGCCTGGCGAAGGAAATCGCGGTCGATGTCGGAAAAGTCCGGCTGCTCCTGCGGGCCGTCGCGAAGTGTGCGCCACCAGATTGCTGCATCGGCCAGCCTGTCGAGATTGCCGCGCACCGCCAGCCAGAAGGGCTCGGCCTGTTCGCCGGAGATGCCGAGCACGATCAGCCGGTCGCGCGCCTCGGAAAACGGCATATGGTGCAGCAGCGTGCGGTTGAGCACGAAAAGCTCGTCCGGGTCGAACTTGGCGGCGGATTTCGACGTCGCGGCCGGATCGAAGCGCCCGGCAAGCTCGGTCATGTCAGGCACCGCCACGACATTTTCCGACGTGCCGACGAGCACGGCCAGCGAGGCGACGGCCATCGGTTCGATGCCGGTCTCGCGCAGGCTCTCGATGGACAGCGCGCCGCTCCGCTTCGACAGCCCCTCGCCCGACGCGGTGGTCAAGAGATTATGGTGGCCGAACACCGGCGGCTCGGCACCCAACGCCTGGAACAGGGCGATCTGCACGCCGGTATTGGTGACGTGGTCGTCGCCGCGGATGACATGGCTGACGCCCATCTCGATGTCGTCGACCACTGAAGGCAGCGTGTAAAGATAGGTGCCGTCCTCGCGCAGCAGAACCGGATCGGAAAGCGAGGCAAGGTCGACGGTTTCCTCGCCGCGCACCAGATCGTTCCAGTGGATTTCGGTGCGCTCCGGCGCTAAGGGATCACTGGTGAAATTGGGCAGGAGAAAGCGCCAGTGCGGCCGGCGGCCATCAGCCTGGTATTCGGCGATCTGCTCGGGCGTCAGTGTCAGCGCCTCCCGGCCATAGACCGGCGGCAGGCCGCGCGTACGGCGCACCTTGCGCCTGAGATCGAGTTCTTCCGGTGTTTCGTAGCAGGCATAGAGAAGGCGCGCCGCCTTCAATTTCTCCACCATCGCATCGTAGATCTCGAAGCGCCGTGACTGGTATTCCGTGGCGTCCGGAAAGATGCCCAGCCAATGCAGGTCGTAGAGGATGGCGTCGGAGAATTCCTGCGTCGAGCGCGCGACGTCGGTATCGTCGAAACGCTGGATGAAGCGGCCCTTGTTGTTCATGGCGAACAGCCAGTTGAACAGCGCGGTGCGCGCATTGCCGATATGAATGCGGCCGGTCGGTGATGGGGCGAAACGGACGGTAACTGTCATGGGCGGGGCGTACCGGATGATTTTCGTATTGACAAGACACGCCCCCGCGCTCTGCGGCAGACATAGAACATGACAAAGGCGATGAAAAGACGGCAGCGCCGCGCGTCCATTAAGATGGCGCGGCGCTGTAACCCGTCACATCGCCAGCCCCTTGGTCAATTCGAGCGCTTGGCGCTCGAACAGCCGGCGATAGATGCCACCTTGCAGCCGGATCAGCTGATCATGCGAACCCTCTTCGACGATGCGGCCGCGATCGAACACCAGAAGCCTGTCCAGCGCCCGCACCGTCGAAAGCCGGTGCGCGATGACCAGAGTCGTGCGGCCGACCATCAACCGCTCCATCGCCTGCTGGATCAGCACCTCCGATTCCGAATCGAGGCTCGACGTCGCCTCGTCCAGAATGAGGATCCGCGCATCGGCGAGGAAAGCCCGCGCGATCGCCACGCGCTGGCGCTCGCCGCCCGATAGTTTCACGCCGCGCTCGCCGACGAGCGTGCCGTAACCCTTCGGCAGGTCGACGATGAAGTCGTGCGCGCTGGCCAGCCGCGCGGCGTGCTCGATCTCGGCTTGCGTGGCGCTCGGCCGGGCATAGGCGATGTTTTCGGCCAGCGACCGGTGAAACAGGATCGGCTCCTGCTGGACGATGGCGATCTGCCCGCGCAGCGACGCCTGCGCCACCCCGGCAATATCCTGACCGTCGATCAGGATCGCTCCCGCGCTCACGTCGTAAAGGCGCTGGATCAGCTTGACGAAGGTCGTCTTGCCCGAACCCGAATGGCCGACCAGCCCAACGCGTTCGCCCGGCGCGAGGTCCACCGAAAAGTCGCGATAGAGCGGCAGGCGGTGGCTGCCATAATGGAAGGTGACATTGTCGAAGCTGATGCGACCGTCGGTGATGCGGATCGGCTTGGCGCCGGGCACATCCTCGATGCCGAGCGGCTCGGACTGGAAGTCGACCAGTTCCTCCATATCGTTGATCGAGCGTTGCAAATTGCGGATGTGCGTGCCGATGTCGCGCAAATAGCCTTGCAGCACGAAGAACGAGGTCAGCACGAAGGTAACATCGCCGGCGCTCGCCTGCCCCCACGACCACAAAAGCAGCGAAAATCCGATCACCGCGGTTCTCAGAAGCAGCAGCATCGCCCCTTGCGTGGTGCCGTTGACGGTGCCGCGCACCCAGGTGCGGCGCGTGCGGGCGCGCCATCTGGCGACCACCTTGGCAAGGCGCGTTTCCTCGCGTTCCTCGGCGCCAAAACCCTTGACCACGGCGTTGCAGCTCACCGCATCGGCCAGCGAGCCGCCCAGGCGCGTGTCCCATGCGTTGGCAAGCCTTGCGGCAGGCGCGACATAGCCAAGCGACAGCAGCGCCGTCACCGCGATGAACAGCACCGAACCTGCAGCGACGACAGCACCCATCAGCGGCCAGAACCAGCCGAGCAGCAGCGTCGAGCCGACGAGCATGACGACCGACGGCAGCAGCGCGATCAGGATCGTGTCGTTGAGCAGGTCAAGTGCCCACATGCCGCGGGTTATCTTGCGCACGGTCGACCCGGCGAAGCTGTTGGCGTGCCAGTCGGTGGAGAAGCGTTGCACGCGATGGAAGGCGTCTGCGGCGATATCCGCCATCATCTTCAGGGTCAGTTCGACGATGGCCATGAAAGCGAGGTTGCGCAGCACGACACCGGTGAGCGCCAGCGCCACCAGCATCGAAAAGGCCGCCATCGCCGCATTCCATGCGACATCGTCGGCCGCAGCGCTGCTGGCAACGGCGTCAACCAGCCGGCCGGAATAGAGCGGCGTCAGCACGTCGGCCAAGGTCGACAGCAGGAACGTGCCCATGATGAGCGAAAGCCGCCACGGCTGGCGTCGCCAATGGCTGAGCGTGAAGCCAAGGACGCTGCGAAAGGCGCCCGCGCGCAAATCTATCTGAAAACGAGCCATGATGTCATTCGGGCGCAAGCGAGCCCGGTCCCGGTAAGGTCGAAAATTGAAAAAACCGCGTTGGGCGAATTAGCGCCCAGGAATGCGGAGGTTCGGCATATTTGGCGGCTCGCCCGAATACGGGCGGCGACCGGCATCGACGAACGCCTGTTCTCGGTTAGGCATCGCTACAGCGGTAGAAACCCTGTAGCGGAGCGTCCGAGACCTAGGCTTCGCGGCCTCGCATAACGATGTCAAATCCTGCCATTCGGTCCTCCCACAAGGGAATCGCGGAAAGGCGTTTATAGAGACGCCTCACCGCCACGCCAAGCCAGCGAGCGACCGAAAGCGCATCTGGTCCAACCAGTGAGACCATTTTGCAACAATCGCGGGTTGTGCGTCGGGGGCGCCTGTTCACGCTGCCGGAATACGGTCGAGCCGCATGTAGCGGCCATCGGTGGACGGCCTGAAGCCCAGTTTCTCGTAAACCGCGTGGGCATCGTTGGTCGACAGGCTCCAGTGTGTGACTGTCTCGCAATCCGGATGATCGATAAGCGCCTGGACAAGCCGCGTGCCGATGCCGCGCCCGCGGTATTCCGGCCAGACGATGATATCGGCCAGATAGGCAAACACCGTGCGATCGGTGATCGCCCGGCCGAAGCCGATCTGCTTGCCGTCGGCATAAGCGCCCACGCAAAGCGAGTTGGCAAAGGCGCGGCGGTGGACTTCGTCGCTGCGCCCGCTGCCCCAGTAGCTTGCCATCAACAGGTCGGAGGTCGCCCGGAAGTCGATCCGCGACACGTCGAAGCTGATTTCACAGTCAGGCATGGCTGTCCCCACTGATCGTCCGGCCGCAGCCATTTCACAGGAACAACGGCGATCTAGCCGCCATCCCTGAACCGGTTGGTGATGGGATAACGGCGGTCGCGGCCGAAATTCTTTTTGGTGATCTTCACGCCGGGCGCCGCCTGCCGGCGCTTGTATTCGGCGATGTAGAGCAGGTGCTCGACGCGCGTCACCGTCGCCCGGTCATGGCCGCGGGCAACGATCTCGTCGACACCCATCTCGTTCTCGACCAGACACTCCAGTATGTCGTCCAGCACCGGATAGGGCGGCAGCGAATCCTGATCCGTCTGGTTCTCGCGCAGCTCCGCCGACGGTGCCTTGTCGATGATGTTGTTCGGGATCACCTCGCCGGATGGGCCCAGCGCGCCAGGCGGCACGTGTGTATTGCGCCAGCGCGACAGCGCATAAACCTGCATCTTGTAGAGGTCCTTGATTGGGTTGAAGCCGCCATTCATGTCGCCATAGAGCGTGGCGTAGCCGACCGACATCTCGCTCTTGTTGCCGGTGGTGACCACCATCGAGCCGAACTTGTTGGAGATCGCCATCAAAATGGTGCCGCGCGCGCGGCTCTGCAGATTTTCCTCGGTGATGCCTTCCTTGGTGCCCTCGAAAAGCTGCGTCAGCGTATGCAGGAATCCCTCGACCGGCTCGAAGATCGGCACGATATCGTAGCGGCAGCCGAGCGCGCGGGCGCAGTCCTCGGCATCTTTCAGTGAATCCTTCGAGGTGTAGCGGTAAGGCATCATCACGGCGCGCAGCCGTTCCTCGCCGAGCGCATCGACGGCAAGTGCGGCGCAGATCGCCGAATCGATGCCGCCGGAAAGACCGAGCACCACATTCTTGAAGCCGTTCTTGTTGACGTAATCGCGCAGGCCCAGCATGCAGGCGCGGTAATCGGCCTCCTCCTTTTCCGGGATTTTCGACATCGGCCCTTCGGAGCAGGCCCACCCCTCGGAAT
>NZ_SUEO01000059.1:23611-25109 GCF_004962925.1 Mesorhizobium sp.
ATTTCCACTTTGCGCGCCTGCGGCGGCGCCGTTCCGCTTCCAGGTGGTGACGTTGACCGTCTCCTCGAACTGGCTCATCTGGAAGGCCAGCGTCTTGTCCGAACCTATGGCAAACGACGCGCCGTCGAAGATCAGCTCGTCCTGGCCGCCAAGCTGATTGGCGTAGATGATCGGCAATCCGCATTCGATGACCTGACGAATGACGATCTGGTGGCGAACGTCGACTTTGCCGCGATAGTAGGGCGAGCCGTTCGGCACCAGCAGGATTTCCGCACCGCTTTCGGCCAGCGTCTCGCAGATACCGACATCGCCCCATATGTCTTCGCAGATCGGAATCCCCAGGCGCACGCCGCGGAAATTGACCGGTCCCTGGATTTCAGGGCCCGCCTGGAAGACGCGCTTCTCGTCGAATTCGCCGTAGTTAGGCAGATCGAGCTTGTAGCGCTCGGCAAGGATCTTGCCGCCATCGGCAACGATGATCGAATTGTGCGTGCCGCTCTTACGCTTCAGCGGTGTGCCGATGATGACGCCCGGCCCACCATCGGCGGTATCACCGGCGAAATCCTGCGCCGCCCGCTCGCAGGCCTTCAGGAACGCCGGCTTCAGCACCAGGTCTTCGGGGGGATACCCAGCAAGGAAAAGCTCGGTGAACAGCACGAGGTCGGCGCCCTGGCGAGCGGCATCCGCCCTCGCCTCGCGCGCCTTGGCGAGATTGCCGGCGACGTCGCCGACCGTCGGATTGAGCTGGGCGACGGCGATGCGCAATATGTCGGAAGCGGTGTTGTCGGTCATGCCTGCTGACTTAGCGCGACAGAATTCGCCGGGCAATGGCGTTCATTTGGACCACTGACCGATCGACCGATGTCGATCGTGTCAGACCGATCGACGGATCGATCGCAGCCTATTCGCCCATATATTCGCGCAGTGCCTCCGGCGAATGGTTCTCGCCGATCGACATCGCCAGGATGCGCGAAATATGCCGGCGCGGCAGCCCGGTTTGCGCCGCCCAGGCATTGATCTGGTTCTGGATCTTGTCGAGATCCCTCTTCGAGGTCGGGCTTTCGGCGATGTCCAGGCCGGCGTCGCGAAGTGCGGCCGCCATGTCGGTTGAGATGGTGAAGGCGTCCCATTCCAGCCACCTCAGAAAATACTGGCCTGTGTGGCCGCCAAGCCGGCTGCCATGCTTGCCGAGGTATGCCATCAGCCCGACCTGATCATCCGCCGGCCAGTCGGCGAGGAACTTGCCGAAGCCGCCATGTTCCTTCGACACTCGCTCGACAAACACGGCGTTGTCGCGGACAGATTTGATCTTCTGCGGGTTGCGCACGATGCGCTGGTCGGCTGTCAGATCGTGCCAGAAATCGTCGGGCTGGAACAACAGCCGCTTCGGCTCGAAGCGGAGGAACGCTTCTTCGAAACCGGGCCATTTCTGCTCGATGACGCGCCAAACGAAGCCGGCCGCGAAAACACGCTCGGCCATGGTCGAGAGGATGCGGTC
>NZ_SUEO01000059.1:25119-29242 GCF_004962925.1 Mesorhizobium sp.
TAATGTCAGCCACGGCGGCATTGTCGGGCACAGGCCCCAGCAGCGACGCCAGCGCCGCTTCCCCGCCCTTGCGTTTGGCCGCGCGGGCGCGGATCTTCTGAAAATCCATCATTGTTTCCTCACCTTATCGCGTCAATCTACCACTTCCCGTGCGAACCAGTAGCCTCTACCTCTATCGCTGACGACGGAGGCGACGATGAACAAGACGATCGAGGAACTGGCGAACCGTTGGCTGAAGCGAAAGCCGGACGGTCTCAGCGTACTTGAAAGCCGGGTGCTGCAATCAACGCTCGAACGCACCACGATCTCGAAGGACACCAACAAGGCTGTCGCCTTCCACCAGACATTTGGCGACCGCCTGGCCGACACCATCGCCCGGATCGGCGGCTCGTGGTCCTTCATCCTGACATTCATCGCCTTCCTGATTCTGTGGACGGCAGGCAATGTCTGGCTTTTGACGCGCGATGCCTTTGATCCCTATCCCTTCATCTTCCTCAACCTCGTGCTTTCCATGGTCGCGGCCCTGCAGGCGCCGGTGATCATGATGGCGCAGAACCGCCAGACCGAGCGCGATCGTATTGATGCCGCGCACGACTACGAGGTCAATCTCAAGGCCGAGATCGAGATCATGGCGCTGCATGAGAAGCTCGACGAACTGCGCCACAGCCAGATCGTCGGCATGCGCGACGAGATCGCGCAACTGGCCGAACAGGTGAAGCGGATCGACGAGATTCTGTCAAAGCAGCGGTCGCCTTCATGACGGATGCCATCCATAATCTCATAGAGCAATATGGGCTGATTGCCGTTTTTCTGGGCTGTATCGCGGAGGGCGAAAGTGCCGCCCTCCTTGGCGGTTTTTTCGCCCATCAGCATGTTTTCATCCTATGGCAGGCGTTTCTGGCGGCCGCCATCGGTGCCTTTGTCGGCGACACCTTCTTTTTCACCCTCGGCCGAAGCTTCGCCGACCATCCGCTCGTGATCAAATTGAGGGGTCGGCCGGGCTTCAGTCACGCCTATCGTCTCGTCTCCAACCATCCCGACATTTTCGTGCTGTCGAACCGCTTTATCTACGGCCTGCGCCTGGTCGGCGGCATCGCGGCCGGATTGTCCGGCATTGCCGTGGCGCGCTTTGTTATCCTCAACGCCATTTCATCGATCATCTGGGCCGCATTGTTCGCCGCCATCGGCTATGTTTTCGGATTGGGCGCCGAGCGCATCGTCGGCCAGGCGCTGGCCCGTCACGAGCGATTGCTGATCGCTCTGGCCATCGGCCTGGCAGCGGCGATCCTCGCTTGGTTCATCGCCCACTATGTTGCCGGCAAGGAGCGCGCCAAGGAAATGTAAGGATCAGTCGATGCCGAGCGCCCGGTCGCCACGATCGAGGATCAGCGGAATGATCAAATCTTCCTCATCGGCAAGATGCCGGGTCAGCATGGCGATCAGCCGGCCGTTCTCGTCGGCATAGGCATCGGCGGCAAAGCGCTGCTTGTCCTCGCTCTCCTGAAGCGTGCGGATGAAGGCGTTCGCCGTCTCGGCATTGCGCTCCAGCCCCTCATGGATCGTGTGATGATCGGCATCGAGAATCTCGAAGCCGCGTTTCAGCCTTGTCTCCGCCTTGGCGAAGACCGGAAAATAGTGCTGATCCTCGACATTGTGGTGGCCGTCGAGATGGCCGAGAAAATGGTTGAGGCGCGGCGCGAACCAGCGCGCGAACTCCGGCGCCGTCAGCCTGCCCTCGCGATAGTCGCCGATACCGTTGGTAAGCATGCCGCCGAGCTCGCGGAACATGTCATGCCGCTGCAGCCACATAGTGGCGATGCCGTGAATGTTGGAATGCGCCTGCCAGACCTCTCGCGGATATTTTTCGGTCAGCCAGCGCAGATCGTCCGGCAGGCCTGCCCGCTCGAGCAGCAGAAAATCGGCACCTTCACCCATGACGGTCTCCTTTGGTGACCGTCATATAAGAGGTGAGATACTAGATCGGTAGCCCCATAATGCGCTCGATGATGGCGATGCCCCAGACGCCGGCAACGATCACCACCGAAATCAGCACCGCCAGCGAACCGCAGTCCTTGGCGAGCTGGATATCGACGTTGAACTCCCGGCTGAACGCATCGCATGCCGCCTCGATACCGGTGTTCAGCACTTCGACCATGATCAGAAGCAGCACCGCGCCGATCAGCAGCGCGTAGCCGCGCCACGACACCGAAACAAACCAGCCGAGCGGCAGCGCCAGCACGAGCAGCATCAGCTCCTGCTGGAAGGCTTTTTCGCTGGCGGCCAATTTCTGAAACGCCCGCACCGAATTGAAGAAAGCATCGATCAGCCGCTGCATACCAAACCTTTCCGAATCACCGGCAGGGGATAGCGCAATGGCCGGATCAAGGGAATAAGGCGATCGCTGCAAAATCATTCGTCGGCAACCTTGATCGACGGGGCTGACCTTTCGAACTGGGGTAGCGCATCGTCGATCGAATAATAGTCTCCCTTGTCGCCGACAAAGATATGGCTTTGGCCTGAGAGGCCGGACGGCCTGTCGAAGGAGCCGGCCATGATCGAAATCGAGTCCAGTTCGCCATGTTTCCAGAACAGCAGCGAACCGCAGGTCCTGCAGAACCCGCGCTTGGCCACATCGGAAGCACCATACCAGGTGAGCGCATCCTTCCCTTCGATATCGATGTCGACGTCCTTGGCAGCGGTTGCGGCAACGAAATGCCCGGTCTGCTTGCGGCACTGTGAACAATGGCAATAGACGACACCGCGTAGCGGACCCCGCGTCCTGAAGCGCACGGCTCCGCACAGGCATGATCCGCTGTGATTGTCATCCATCTCCGGCCTCCAACGAAATCGCCATCCCGTCATCCCTGACGTCTGCATTCTTGCCAGGATTCCAGTTTTGCAGCGGTTGTGCCCAAGCAAATGCGACATTCAGCAGGCATGTCCGCTCAGGACGGTTTGTGCAAAGTGGCGGGGAACGCTGACGTTGACCGGTTCCCAGACAAAACGACGTCAGGTCACAACTAACCGGCGGATGCGTAGCGCAGCAGCGTCACGCCCTGGCTAAGGCTTTCCGTGCCAAGCGGCTTCAACGTCAGCGACAGGCCGGACTGGAAGTACGGCTTGCCGCCGCCCAGCACGACCGGGTGCATGTAGAGCCGGTACTCGTCGATGAGGCCGGATCGTGCGAGATGCGCGGCAAGATCGGCACCGGCGACGGTGATCTGGCCATCCGTTTCCGACTTGAGAGACCTCACCACGTTCTCGACATCGCCGTTCACCAGCCGGGCATTGGGTCCGACGTCCCGAAGCGTCGTCGAAAACACGATCTTCGGGGTCTCGCGCCAGGCGTGGGCAAAATCCAGCTCGACCTGCGCAGCGTCGATCTCCCGGTCCGAACTGTCCCAGAAGCGCATCACCTCGTACATCCGGCGTCCACAGAGCGCGAACGAGGTCTGTCTCATCATGTCGTTGAAATGCCGGTGCAACTCCCCTTCGGGTACCGGCAAGGCAATATCTCCGTCCGGTGCGGCGATGTAGCCGTCCAGGGACATCAGCATGGCGTAGACGATCCTGGCCATCGGCGCCTCCGTTCAGTCCTTCAAAGATGCACAACCAATTGCATTTCGCAATCAGTTACTGCAAGGCGAGTGGAGTTCAATGCGGAACTTCGGGATCGGCACAACGAGGCCCGCCGGCTGAATCAAAAAGCGCCGAATTTCTCCGGCGCTTCGTGGAATCGTCAATTTCGACGCCGCTGAAATCAGCCGTTGACGGCCTGCTTGTGCGGGACCGGGTGGCTCTTCTTCAGCAGATCCGACACCAGGAATGCCAGCTCGATGGCCTGGTCGGCGTTGAGGCGCGGGTCGCAATGAGTGTGGTAGCGGTCCTGCAGTTCTTCGGCGGTGATGGCGCGGGCGCCACCGGTGCATTCGGTGACGTTCTTGCCGGTCATCTCGATATGGATGCCGCCCGGGTGGGTGCCTTCGGCGCGATGCACTTCGAAGAAGGTCTGCACCTCCTTCAGGATGCGGTCGAACGGTCGCGTCTTGTAGCCGGCGGCCTCGATGGTGTTGCCATGCATCGGATCCGACGACCACACCACGCTGCGGCCTTCCTTCTTCAC
>NZ_SUEO01000005.1:0-33254 GCF_004962925.1 Mesorhizobium sp.
TCGCGAATCCGCCTTTCGTTCCGATGTCCGACCTGCCTCGCAAAGGGCTGGCCGGAGGGCAGCGCCGAATGAGCCGCATCCCTGCCAAAATGTCCGCTGATGCTGCTCAGTCGACCGCGGGTCCAACCAGACGGTAGCGGAAGTGATTGCGGATGTGGTCGTTGAAGAAGCGGCCCTTGGCGAAGGCGGCTCGGAACTCGGCGAAGGTCTCCGGCGGCACGTCCTCAAACTGGTAACATTTACCGCTAGCCACGAACCACACCGAAAGGACGTTGCGCTCCGGATCGTATTCCGTTTTTTGTATCGAGGTCGACGGCATGAGGTGACTACTCCGATCAGGGAGAGAGTCCATCTGAAGTTGCCCGCGCCCCACGGAGGGGGAAGGACGCGGGCTGATCGGGAGGGGACACCGATCTCGCAGCATTGGTTCACAAAAGAAGATGCTGCAGGAGCCGAACGCCCCCCGCGTGCGGGTGTTCCATACGGAAGTCAAAAAGCCCGCCGCACCTTTCGGCACGGCGGGCGATCAGCCGTTCACCAGGCACAGGGTGCGGGGGGCTGGGTGTGCCCGGATCGAAGGAACTCCTATGTGCGCCGGCTGCGTCGCGTCTACCAACCGGCCGGTTGGCCCGGTTGCTTGCTTGACAGACACGCGCCTATGATGGCTGCTTGAAGCGCCGATTGGGCCTTTTGCCGAGCGGCTCGTTTTGCGGGAGGGACGCTATGGCCCAGCCGGAGCAGTGGCAACTGGAGGGCAGCGCCGCGGAACTCTACGAGCGCTCCTTGGTCCCGGCAATCACAGCCCTGTGGGCTGCTGACCTGGTGGATCGCGCTGCACCTCTATCTGACGAGCGGGTTCTGGCCGTAGCTTGCGGCACCGGCGTGGTGGCACGCTCGGCGGCCGAGCGTATGGGAAGTGGGCAGGTCGTCGGCCTCGACATCAACACGGGCATGCTTGCCGTTGCTCGACCGCTCCCGAGAGGCGCTGGACCGTGTATAGAGTGGCACGAGGGAAGCGCGCTCGAAATGCCGTTCCCTGCCTCCACCTTCGATCTGGTTCTTTGCCAACTCGGACTGCAGTTTTTTCCGGACCGATCCAGTGCGCTACGTGAGATGTTCCGCGTTCTGGTGCCTCACGGCCGGCTGGCCTTAAGCGTTTTCAGCGCTATTGAGAACACTCCTGCGGCAAAGGCGCTGGCGGATGCCCTGGATCGGCATCTCGGTCCAGGCGCTTCGGCAACGAAACGGTCCGAGCATTCACTCGCCGATGCGGACGAGCTTTACCGATTGGTGGCCGGGGCGGGATTTCGTCAGGTGACCATCCACACGACGACACAGAACATCCGATTCCCCTCGTCAAAGGAATATGTGCGACTACAGCTGGCAGCGACTCCGCGGCGTAAGATGCTCGTCGATCGGCCGGAAGGATCGGCTGCCATCGACCCAGATGTCCGCAGATCTAAGCCGGTCCCGCAAAGCCGCGAGCGTTGCAATCTCATAGAGACGGCGATCGGGCTTCTCCTGCCCGAGGATTAGCCGTCGATCAGCTTGGCTGAGGTGGGTGACCGGGACGCGATCCGGAAGGGTCCGCCGCTTCTCGGCATAGAGCCGTTTCAGCAGCGAAATCGCCGCAAGAAGGGGATCGTGGCGGCGCGCTGAGCGGAACGTGAACACCTGTAGAAACGCACCGGCATATTTGTTGACGGTCGCATATTGCTCAGCCGCCAAGGTCAATGGCGATGCCTCGTTGTCCTCGACCATCGACTCAAGTTCAGGCTTCATTCGGAGCAACCGGTGCCAGCCAACTTCTTGATCGAGGACCTCCAAAGCATTCTGGCCGTAGTCGTTCGCCGATTGCAAGGCAGTGATCGTGTCGAGGAACATGCGCAGCGCCTTGGCGGTATCGGGCCTGCAATCCATGTGCCGTTGTTTCTTACGGTTGTTGGCCTGAGAGAACAGCCTTCCCATCAGCTTGATGAACATCGTCACAGCATCGTCGGTAAGCTTCTGGCTGAGTTTGATGACCTGCGCCACGATCAGCGCGTGTCGACGACTGGCATTGAAGTCGTTAGCCAGCCAGCCCGGCGTAGCATTGCCTTCACGGATCATCTGGTCCCAGCGACCCGATGAAATGCGGACCTGCAGTTTCGGATCGATCTCCAGCGTCCGCAGATAGGCGATACGTCCGGCCAGCCCGACCAAATTTGACGCACTTGGCGCATCCGGCGCTGATCGCAGCCAATGAAAGCGCGTCTGGCCGAGGGCCGGGTCAACCTCCAACAGCCTGTCCAATGACGCAAGCCGATCAGGCGAGATACCCTCGATAAGTTCTTTCTCAGCCCGTCGGCGAGCGATCGCGCGACCGCCGAGGCCGATCTTCTCGATGGAATGCAGCGAAGGCAGGAGTGCGTTTCGTTTCCGGAACTCGGCAATGACTGCTGTCGCGATCGGCAACCCGTGATCGCCGTTGGCCGCCGCATCGATTGCAGCCACAAGAGCGGCGCGGCGATCGTCTCTAGATGGCAGTCCGGAGACCGAGGTAAGCCATCAACGATCGGCTGTGATCGAAACGCGTCTGTACTCGATGCGCATAGAAGGCGTAGAGGCGCGCGTCGAACCGAGCTGATCCGCAAGATAGGTGATCACAGCCGCAGGTGGCTGCTCGTTGTCCCACAAGAGCCGCCCTGTTTGTCGCATCGTGCAGAGTTGAAAGGCGAAGCCCAGCTTGTCCTGCGGTCGCCGGCGGAGTTCGCATTCCAATCTATCTGCCGGGTCCAGAGTAAAGTGACGGATCAGACGATCCTCTTCCGTCGCTATGCCCAGCAGTATCGCCGCTTCCTTTGAACTGACAAGCCGTCTTCTACCCACTCGCCTTCTCCCTCGGCACACTAAATTCCAAGGGGAAGTGGTTGGCCATCGGCCGGAAGCTTTCAACCAACCCGGTGGCTTCATCTACAGGTCTATGCGCGTGTTCGCGCTTCGTTCGACCTTAGCGTGTCTGCGGGAACGGTTCTTGTTCGGACCCTTAGAATCGAGTGTGTGCGTAAACGAGTGAGTGCCAGTTCAGACCGGCTGGAGTTCATCCCTCCACTGCTGCCGACCTTGGTGGAGAAGCCTCCCGAGGGCTCCCGAGGGGAACAACTGGATGCATGAAGCCAAATTCGACGACTCCGCTTCTAGATCATCATCGACGCCGGCGGTGCGCGGATTTTCATACGCCGCGGACTCGACCGGACCTCCAGATACCGCGATCTTAGGCGCGCTTCGCTGCAGGATTTAATGGATGAGGATTAGGATGACTGCCGCGTTTGACCTTTGCCGAAGCCGCCTGGGTTTTCCCCCAAAGCGGAGTTGAGTTGTCGCAATCCTTTGGCGAATAGCCTGTGCTTTTCGAAGATTGCTAGCTTCTGCGGATATGTGATCCGCACCTTGGCATTGCACCCGTTGCATCTGAAGTGCGCGATCGTTCTTAGCGCAGAGCCCTTCCTTATCGCCGGATGCGAGCAATCCGGACAATCGAATGTGAGGGCAACATTAGACAAGTCTTTGGTTAAAGGCTTTTTCATTCCCTGAGCTAACCGCGTTGACGATATACGACAAAACCGAATAGGGCTGCTGCACCGACATTGAGCACTGCCCACAATTCCCGCGGCAAATATATCGGCAGAAACGGGTTGAAGATCGACGCGCCTCCAAACAGCGCCCAGGCGAGGATCTGATTTTCACGGGCATCTGAGCGCCTTATCATGACCCCGCAGTAGATCCCGGCGAAAAAGACCACTACGCGGAGCAACTGGTAATAGCCGTACGGCCATGGCGCGACCGCCAGCAGCGACGCAATCGCAACACAGATGCAGACTAGCCGAACCGTGCCAGCCGGCGTCGATAGAATAGCTTTCAGCATCTGCCCCTCCCAAAGGCAAAGTGGAGCAGATCACCAATGCGAGGCGCGCGCAAGCGAACGCCTACGGCCGGGCCAAGGATGGGCGTTAGATTCAGCCAATGGAGCCGCCATGAAACGTAAGCCCAGCAAAACCGGATTCACCAAACTGCTGGGCACGCGGGCTTCATCTATTTGGCCGATGCGCTGGTCACGTAACGTCTCCACATCAAATAAGTGCGTAAAATTGTAAGTACCGCCGGCCGCCGGCTCGAGTTCATTCGGCCGATGGAGCCCAAGCTGGTCCCCAAGCCGCCCGAGGGTGACGACTGGATTCACGAGATCAAGCTCGACGGCTACCGTGTCCAGATCGTCATCAACAGCACCGGGGATATTCGAGTTTTCACCAAAACCGGTGCCGACTGGACGAGCAAATTTGCCGGTCTCGTCGAAGCTGCGAGAGAGCTCGAGGTCGAGAATGCGATCATCGACGGCGAGGCTGTCGTTCCGAACGAGGCCGGTCTGCCCGATTTCGCTGCGCTGCAGAAAGCTGTCCACAACGATCCCTACGCGATGATGATGGGCGCCTTCGATATCCTGGCCACGATCTGCGCGATATTGGCTGCAAGGGCCGTCGGGAAATCCTCTACGGCAAAATCAAGCCGAACAGCCGGATCCAATTCAGCGAGACTATACCTGGTGACCCGAAGGCGATCTTCTACCTCGTCGATCAGGCCGGCATCGAGGGCATTGTCTCGAAGCCCGCCGACAGCAAGTATCGCAGCGGCCCGACATCGAACTGGCTGAAGACAAGAGCTGGACGGACGACGAGTTCGAACTGATGGGAGTCGAGCGTGAGCGGGGCAAGGCGGCATTCGCGCTTTTAGCGGAACCCGGCACCGGGAAGTATGTCGGTTCCGCGTTCATCACCCTGGGCCGCGACATGAAGGAGCGGCTGATGAAGCGGGTTCGGGAACACGCCGGCCCGCCGCCCGAGGCCATGAAGAAACGGCCGGCGACGCAGTGGGTCGCGCCGGGCCTCAAGCTGCGCGTCAAGCATCTCCGTGGCGATCACAGCCACATACGCCACTGGTTAAGATCTGCGCGAGAGCGTATGATTTGAGATCGCCAGGCACGCATCAATGGGCGCTGACGCTTGGGAGCTATCGCACTCCTGCCCCAACGCGAGGCATTTTGTGTTATGGCTGAAGAAGCAGGGCGGGCCCGCCTGTCAGACGACTATGTACGTGCGCTTGCGCGCGAGTCTGGTGCCACTGAGCAGCAAATTCGCGACATCGCATCTCTGATCGGGACCGATCGTTCCTCGATCCTGAGAGAAGCGCGCCTGCTGACTCGTGATCAGGGCTGATCGTTGTGATCTCGGCTCAACCTCTCACTGTGCTTTTGATATCCTCGGGTTGGTAGCAACAAAACCGTCCGGCCCGCGCTTTGCGGGTCAGGAGGTTGGAGATGGCCGACGAAAGAGAGAAAGTGTTTGACCATCAGAGCGAAAGCGAAGGGCGGGCCGACGCTCACCGACACGGTGAAGGCCACTCGCAAACGGCCGCCGACGAATAACGAGGCGACTGGCTTTAAGGGGCGACGCCACGACGGCCAGGTGAAGGACGAACGCGAGCATTTCAGATATGCCCCGTCTGCGGGCAGGAAATGGATATGCGCGACCTTGGCGAGGCGCTTCACCACGCGACGCCAGGCCACAAGCGTTTGAGGTATCCGGACTAGCTCGGCGAGCCGAAGCTGCGCCTCGCCTCGCTGCAGGATTTCTGGGACGAGAGTTCAAGACGATGCACGTCGGCAAATTTGCCGACGTGATGCTGCCCGTCGACCCTTTACCGCCTTGCCTTACGCCAGCCGGCCGAGCGCGCCTCGGCCTCGCTGCAGAACCAGCGCTCGCCTTTGCTCGGCGTGATCACTGTCTCGTCGTAATACTCTTGGCCGGGCAGATGGTAGATTTGCTCACCCGAGTTCACGCTGATGTTGCCTTTGACGTTGCAACCGGAGCCGAGCAGACCGAAGCCAGTCGATTGCTCGCTGACCGTCTCAACCTTGTCGACGTCCGCAGCCCGCCAGTCCCACGGGGGATCGAATCTGCCTTGCCATACGCCGCGATGCGCGGCCTTGGCCGAGACTTGCTCGGCGGCGAATGCTTCGTTCGAATAGCGAGGCCAATCTAGAGCGAGGCCTTGTTCAACGAGCCATTTCTGAACGCTTCGGCCGTCGGCGCGATTGCAGTTCCCGACGAGACGCCCGTACCGATCACGGTCGACAAAACTGCAGTGCAGTGGTCGCGAAGCCGCCAGGAACTCGTCCAAGGCTTGGGCAGCGCGGCGCCCGCATGGATAATCGAAGCCCTTCGCGTCATCGCAGTACTGCCGGCTCTCTGGCGCATCGATGCCATTGAAACGAATCCTTTGGCCTGCAATCTCTACCGTGTCGCCATCGATCACCGTGGCGCGGCCTTTCATCGAACCAGGCAGCGGCTCAGTCCAGTTTGTTACCGTGGACTGGAGGCTTGCGGTGCTCTGCATTACGAATTGGGTGACTGCGGCGGCAAGCGTGGCGACGCCGAGGGAGATCAGCCCCAAAAGCGGTCGCGACAGCCGCCGTGACGGCATTATACGGCCAGCGCGCCTTCGCCACCGGTTAGCCTGATCGGCACCCTGATATCGGTGGCCTTTGCCCACGCCCCTTCTCCCGAACCAGAGAATGCTTCCATTGCGGGCCAGAGTCCAGCTTGCTCGGGGCGGCCCAGCGGCTTTGTTGCAGGGGGAGGCCGCTGGGCCTGACCAGCGAGCCTTCGGGGGGCGTGCTCACGTGGCTGGTGAATACGTCAGTTAAAGCTAATGCAGTCGAAACATGCGAACGAAGTACGCGTCGGTAATTTCCGCTGCGCAGAAGCCTTAAGGTGCCCCGCAATGGGTCAATGCGTCTGGCACCACAATTGCACGGCGGTCAGGAATGCCGGGTACCCCAATGCACGGCACTCATTGGGCCCGTCGCTTCGCAAATGTAGCGGCGGGTCTTCTACTTTCAGGTCGCGTCCCCAGCCTAGGCGCTGCCGTCGGTTTCGCTTTCCTCATTGATCGTTCGAACTTGCAAATAGGCGTTCATTTCCAGCCATTCGCGCAGCACGGTCTGGATGAGTTCCGACCGGCCAATTTTCATTTCAGCCGCGATGGAGTTGAGAGCGTCGTCCGTTGCGGGCTCCAGCGGCACGCGGTAGACGTTTCGAAGCATCAGTGCAGCCCTACGGAGGATAATCTGAAGATCGGCGCGGGAGATGTCCGCAATCCTGTCAGCCGCCCCTTCAAGCTCGTTCGCCAAGGTGAGGCGTGTCACTGTTGCTCTCCTCGTCAAAGGTACCGCTCGCATTCGGCCCGGTGCTCGAAACAGAATCAGTGCGACGGCTGCCTCGGCTTGGCAAAGCCCCATCCGGCATTCTTGCCGCAGCCGGGATGCTCGCAGGAATGATGCTGGACGCCTGGCGCGGTGCCCTGCTCTGGTCTGGGAAGACGAATTTCATCGCTCAAGGCGCGCGCCTCCACCTGGTCGGACTGGTGGAAAGATTCCACAGCCCGTCTTGACGATCATTGTTCCTTATTCGTTCTCATGGCGCACGATCCGATCGACACGCTGGGCAAGGCGACCCGGCACAACATGCTCGTCAAGGCAGAATGCAGTTGCGGCAACGTTCGCTACCGCCGTTCCGCCGACCTGATGATGGTCTATGGCGGCGGCGCCGATCCGCTGAAGCTCAAATTCGACTGCAGCCGCTGCAAGCCAACGGTGAAGATCACATTGCTCGAGGTGCATCCCGAGCACCTGCCGAAGCGCCTGATGATCCACAAGCCGATGAAGATCGGCGGCAAGATCCATTGGACCACCGAGCGTTTCCGGGGGTGAGCGAGAGCCGTCCCACTGAGCGAAGCGCATTGTCTCTCTTCGCTAAGACCTCGCGCGTACCGCTCAAACGAATGGCAATTTTCTGTCTGAATGCGCTTAGGGTCCATTCTCGGAGACCCACGCATTGTGTCGCGTGGGAGACACAGTAATTCCCCGTTTAAGGCGTCGAGATGCCACGAGCACCGAAAAGTCAGTTCCTTCGACCTAAAGATCGGGCGATCTGCCAGCGGGTGGTCGACCAGGTAACCGCCGACGCCAAATGGTACAGCACATCGATAGACCCTCAGATTCTGGCCTCGACCACGCTGGCACTCTTCCAATCTGGGGTCGTCAATGAAACGAATTTGCTGGCACATGTTCGCGCGCGGCGCCACGACTTCACCAAGCTGACCGGCTAGTTCTTCATCCTACCCAAACATAGCACGGCGGCAACACGGGCTCCTGCTACCAACTCCAAAACCGTCAAGCAGCTGAGCAATTCTGGCCTGTCACGCCTGAGGTGCCGCGCGAGCAGCTCAAGACGTGGACCCGGAGAGGGCCTCAGTGGCACAAGGGCGTGGACCCTCTGCCTGTCAGCACTGGAGGGCGATCCGATTGACCCTCACGTGATCCGAAAGGCTTTCGTGGCGGCCGCCAAGGATGCGAAGATGTATCTCTCGCCCGAGTAGGACGTGTCATGGCTTTCCATCGGTTTCACCCCTCCGATCGAGACGGACCGACCTGGGCTCACCTACGGCTGCAACAACGTCGAGGGAGCCGCTGCGGAACTGATGAAGTGGACCAAGCGGGGGCTCGAGTGGAAGTAGGCGGTCGAGGCCTGCATGGCCGTCCATGATGGCGAGGGCACAGCCGACGAGCGCTATTTGCGTGCGAGCACGACGTGAGCCTCTTGGGGGGAATGTCAGCTCCCTTCCCCTCCGTCCGTGGGGCGCGGGCTTCCATGGAACCGATAACGATCAGGCTCTTCGGACTTCAAGTCTCTCCGTGTTGGCACCGAGGCGTTTTTCTGATTGTGTTGGACAAATCTGATCAAAGAAAACTTGCCATGTGGGGGCAGGTCTACGGTCAGGCCATAGCGGAGGATCTGGGTGCACGACAGACAACTGCGGTTCCGCCTGCCGGAAGATTTGCGCTTGTCGTCGGCAACTCAGACTATGAACATGCCCCATCACTTCCAAATGGCAGGAACGACGCAGCTGCCATTTCCGGGGCACTGCAAAATCTAGGTTTTGGTGTTTCGCTCACTCTCGATGTTAGCCATGACGCGATGCGCAAGGCCATCCAACAGTTCAGCCGCAGCTTGCGGCCGGGTGATGTGTCGTTGTCTACTATGCCGGTCACGGACTGCAGGCGAATGGCACAAATTATCTGATCCCAGTTGACGCGTCGCTAAGGCGACCGTCGGATCTTGCCATGGAAGGCCAACGTCTTGAGGATATCATCGACGCCATTACCGTTGAAAACAACACCGCAAATCCTTCTCCTGGACGCCTGCCGCAACAATCCTTTTGCTCAAAATCTGTCGCTCGCAAAAACGAGCCGAGCCATCAAGGTCGGGCTCGGCCTGGCGCCGGTTAATGCAGGAAGAGGGGTTTACATCGGTTTTGCGACGCAACCAGGCAATATCGCGCTCGACGGAGATCGCGACCACAGCCCTTTCGCCGCTGCGCGCTTAAGGCATATTGCGACATCCGAGATCGACATCGAGATTTTGATGCGGCGGGTTCGAGCGGACGTCATGGACGCGACCGAACAGCAGCAGGTGCCCTGGAGCAACTCGTCGTTGATTGAGCCAGGATTTGCATTCCGCCCGAAGCCGGGGAAAGAGAGATCAGCAATTCAGAATTCCCAACCGGCCATGGAATCCGATGCGTCCGATCTCGAATTCTGGCGCTCAATCAAAGACACTTCGGACATTAAGATGTTCCAGGCCTACTTGGCGGCGTTCCCAGCAGGCACCTTTAGTGAGATTGCCAAAGACCGGATATCGAAGCTTAAGAGGCCAAAGGTTCCCAGAAAGAAAGCTCCGCAAACCTCCACCAAGAAGGCGACCGTCATTGCGCCCGCGCAAGCACATAAGCCGGCAAGATCGGGTCGGTCGAGCGTGCCGAAACCGCTTACGACTACAACGACCACCGAGGGCCGGTGCCGTGACGGCGACATAAAACGTTGTCGGCAGAATTGTAGCGAAGGCAGGAGGGGAGCATGCAGGATGTTGCGGAAACTGGGAGGATAGGTCGGCCTCGAGCATCGACCCTATTGGAACGACCGTCTAGCACTGTCATTGGCGCCAAGCGAACTTGCGCGGAGATGCAAGTGAGGCGTTACGTTTCCCGCTCATCCAAACCTGACTGCTTGTCGGCAGCATCGGCCGATCCGCCCAGCGTGTCGGCGACCGTCGCACCTCGCGCACCCATCGGCTGCTGCGCACCTGTGGTGGTGTCCTTGGCGGTCTGGTGCTCCATCTCGGCATTCAGCTCCGCCCCCACAATCAGGACAATCACGGAGATCCAGGTCCACATCATCAAGCCGATGGCTGCCCCCAGGGCTCCATACGTCGCGTTATAGTCGGCGAAGTTCTCAAGATAATAGGAGAATCCTATCGAGACTGCGATCCAGACCACAGCCGCGAGGAAGGCGCCCCATGTCGCCCATTGCCACTTTGCCCTTTCGCGGCTGGGGCCGTAGCAATAGATCAGCGTGATCCCGAGGCCGACCATGATCAGCATCATCGGCCACCGAAAGATCCGCACAAGGGCTTCGGTCCAGCCGCCGAGGTTCAGCAGCGCAAGCATGGCCGGCACGACCCCCACCGATACGACAAAGCCGATACCAACGAGGATGGCGCCGAGTGTGAAGCCCAAGGCCAGAAGATTCAGGTGGATAAAGCCGCGCTTTTCACGCTCCTCGTAGGCGATGTTCATGGCTTCGAATAGCGTCTTGATGCCGTTACTGGCGCTCCACAGTGCGACGGCAAGGCCGAAGAGGAAGCCGAAGCTGAGCGCGCCAGTCTTCTGAGCAGCCAAGGACGCAAGCTGAGATCCGATAATGTCCAGACCGCCCGAAGGCAGTAGGCCGCCAAGGAACGCAATGTGCTCGGCGATGGTCTGAGGATTGGCGACGAAACCGTAGATGGACACGAAGGCGGCAAGCCCTGGAAAGAGGGCAAGAAGCAGATAGAATGCGGCCCCGGCCGCGATCAGCATAACACGGTCCTCGGATACCTCAGCAAAGACCCGCCACAGCACGTCCTTCCAGCCGAGGCTGGGAATCTCTGATGGCCACTCGGCATCGCGCCCGCGGCCCTCCGTTCCGGCCCGCCGATCAAGTTGCACTTGAACTTCGTAAGCGTCCTCGGGTGTTTTCTTCGACATGGCTGCCGGTCCGGAGCATCTTCTCCGCGGGGCAAACGTATTACAGCGCCAAAGGATGCAAGGGTGCAGACCTGCGCCCGCAGATAAACATCTGCCGTCTGCAGAAACACTGCCATCCCCATGCGACGAGTTCCCGCAATGGCGGCACTGCCGACCATTGCTTGAAGCCAGGCTCCATCGCCTCCTGACAGTTGAAGCTAGCGAAATCGCGGGCCGAATTGGCACCACGTAGGGACCTGCACACGGCTAATTACCCGAATTCGTCGCCAGGCGATTACTCGTGCAGAGGCAACTCAGAACTTGCGGCTCAAATACAACGAGCCTGCCAGTCCGAACCGCCACTCGAGATCGACAGCCCTGGAGATGCCGATCCGGCGTCCCGTCAAGATGGAGCTGGCTCTGGCTTCCGACGGCAGCTTGAACTGGAACGGAAGCTCGTCCAGTGGCAGCCTGTCATATGATCCATCGACAGCAAGCGCCTGGCAAACGCGACCTGGTCCCGAACAAAGAAGTCGAGGGTCATCAACGCCGCGATTGGCCCGCATCAGGTCGAGCTTTGATTGCGGTTCGATTGCGCGCACAAGGACAGCACTACCGGGAACACAGACGGCATTCAGGCACCAATGCAGACCATAGGAGCGATAGACATATGCGCTCCCTGGGGCGCCGAACATTGCGCTGTTTCGCGAAGTCCGACCGCCAAAACTGTGTGAGGCTGGGTCATCGGCGCGATAGGCTTCCGTTTCGACGACGATCCCGCCTACGCCGTGCACAAGAAGGGTGGCGCCAACCATATCGCGCGCGACAACGCAGGCGTCCCGGGCAAAGAACTGGCGGTTCGTGATCAACGCTTGCACCGCATCTGGACCGCTCCGGAACTCGGCGCGACAAGAATGTTTCCGCTCCGGCTGCAAAAAGCCAATCCACCAGGGCCAAACTCACGATCCTCAGCATGGCAGCCGGCGCTTTCTACTGGGCTCGGAGAGGTCTGATCGCCAATGGATTGGGTGTCCACTGACTTAAAATGAACTCGCCGCCAACACTCGTTGATGCAGCGGGAAGAGCCTCGATAAGGTCACAGGACCCGGCACTTCTTGGAATTGTCATCCGCACCCGTCAAGGTGCCCCTCTCGGTAGGTGAAGTGGTGCACCGGGCTTTGTCAGTGATCGTGCTACCGGCCGCTGGACGACTATCGCAACGGAACCCCGCACACAGCCTATGATTTATAGAGGTAGGATTGTGTCTGCCTCATGAGGACCCTCCCACACTGCTGGCAGTTGGATGGCGGATTGATCAATGCCCCCTGATGCCGACCTTCGGATAGTGGGCTATGCGCTAGAGCCAGATACCATCCTTCCGGTCGAGCGAGCCAACGCTCTCGGGTCCCGGATCAGCTTCTGCGGCTTCTGCGCCAGGCCCGTAGACCGCCCAGAGCATGTACACAAAATACCCGACTTGCAAGACTATCGGGCTAATGATTGCCCAGCCGATTGAACCCGTTGCCCAATACGTTGAGATCGACGCAAGGCTCGACGTAGTGAGTATCCCCACCAGGACCTGCAGAACATTCATCATTTTTTCAAAGCATCTCGGAACTGACAACAGCCGAGAGGCCCCCCCAACCCAATACTCGATACTCAGTACCCCGAACCAACATCCCATCATTTTAGGGATGGCGCAAGTACAGTGTCGGGTAGCGGCTGCGACGTGCAACTTTCAGTTTAAAGTTGTTTAATTCCTGAGGGTCTGTCGGCTGCCAACAGGGCAGGCGGAGCAGGTTCCCGCCCTACAAGCGGGGAAGCCGATTGGCCAGACCAGGACATTCCATACGTTTGACGCCTGCCATCGGCCATTGTGGGCCGTGCGAACGCGGCTGCTGTTCAGAACTTCTATCGCCGGGCCACGCAGGCTGGCGATGGCCGGGATATGAATCGCGCAATGATCGGCAGCACGGTTTGGGCAGATTGGTCAGCCTCCCATTATTCAAGCGGATGACCTAACCTTCCAATCGGCCGCGATCCAAAGCAGGTGCAGATATCTGATCATAGGAGATCCATAGACCAAAAGTTCCGGCTGGTGGCCGAGCCCTTCTTCGATCGTCAACTGGGCAGACGAGACAGTTCGAAGTCAGTTCCATTTCTGGATAGTAGCTTCTCGGCGGACCGGAACATGTCTTCGAACGCGAGTTCATTCTCGAAAACTACCCCTCCGACGCTTATGCTCAGGACATCCTCAGCCCCTTTTGGCGCGAAATAGACTTGCGCAACGCGCGCCCGGATACGCTCACCGACGTCCTTGGCGTCTTCTTCAGTGGCACCAGGTAGAAATACCCCAAAGATGGATGTCCCTATGCGGCCGATCAGATCCTCCTCGCGCACTGATGTCTTTATGGTCGAGGCTATGAGCCTCAAGGCCTCGTCGCCCCATTCAATACCAAATCGCAGGTTGATGGATCGAAGGTGTTCGGGATGGATGACCAGGAAGGCGCCCGAACGAGAGCCATGCTCAGATGGCTTCTTTACTCTCCGTTCAATGATCGAAGTAAAAACCGTTCCGTTCAAGCAGCCCGTCAGGCCATCGTAGGTCGCTGACTTGTTTAGCTCTTGCCGATAGCGGCGGATCTCAACCCGACCCCAGCCGATCAGCAGGAAAAGCGGTAGCCCAATGGCGATGGGGACGAGCGTTGCCGTGATAACGCCGCGTCCGAACGGCGTGAGTCCATTGGCGAACAGGAGCAGATAGTTAAGAGCTAGCGAAAAGCCCAAACTCCCGGCAGTCCCCAGAAGCGCGAGCCACGCGATACTCTTCCAAGCCTGGGCAGAACTGTTCGCCATCGATTTTGTCACTGGCCGATCTCCTGTCAGATAGGCTGGCATAAGGCCGGCAAGTTACAAATTCGGTCTCAAAAGCGAATACAATTTGATCGATCGGACTGGAATGAGCTCAGCCTGACCCACAGATGAAGCTGGAGTTGACCACGAGAAAGATGGAAGACAACAGTTAACAAACTAAGTGTCGGCGCGGGCTAAATGACTAGCAGCGCAGGCAGCCGCCTGTATCAGCATGCTGCTCTAGCTTCGACAAGCGACGGTTCTCTGAAGGCTCAAACGGCGAGCTGACTATCGAGGCGGGCCGAATATACCCATCTCCGTATCCATCGCTGTCACCTCCGCCTTGCCGTAGATACCGCTCGGCAATGACAGGGCCCAGCCATTGGAAACCAGCCAGGCGCCGACATCCTGCCTGCCGAGCCTGCATGGGGCGGCGATAGCGAAACGATCAACTTCCGGCGGTACGAAACAATTCAGTGCACGTTGGCGCAACCAGGAGTTGAAAGCTGCGCGCGCGCGGTGGCCGCAAGGCCAGACGACGTCATGAAAGGAACAGGTCTTGTTCGTGGCAATGCTCTGGACCCCGCTGATGACCACCGTCCGTCCCATCGATTCGAAGATCGCGGACGAACTCGCAATCGGAGCGTAGAGCAGGACCTCCCGCCAGTCTTGCGGCATCGGCGTTTTCGGGGGCACGGCGAGACTGAGTTCGCTGAGTGGTGGACGGGGCTCGATCCGTTCGATTTCCGAAGAATCAAGTTGTGGCGGAGCGATGAGGTCCTGAGCAATCTTGCGTGCCGGCTCTCGCGGATGAGCGTCGAAAACGGTTGCGTCCGGTCGGGTTAGCTGCTTGCCGCGAATATCCTGAGACGGCGCAGGAACAGGCCGGTCGACCGAAAGCAAAGCCCCGCCCTGAATGATCAGGAGGAGCCCGGCCAGAAGCTCCAGGCTTGCGAGCGCGACAGCCAAGGGGATGCGGCTCGGCCTGCCCATCAGCTCGAAAAGGTCCTACGGGTTCGCGCCGGGTCAAAAACCCGACGTCGATCTGGCAACCAATTTGAGCGCACCCTTTTCAACTCGATAGAACGGCATCGATCGCTGGCTGGATCCGTCGGCGCGAAACCGGAATAGACCTGTGGATCCGCGAAACCCGCTCGGATTTTCGAGTACCTGTTTGCTGAAGCCATCGGGTCCAACCGCGCTGGCGATCCCAGCAGTCAGCGCAACCATATCATAGGCGTAGGCGACATTGACGTCGGGCTGATAGTTATAGGTAGTCTTGAAGCGGTCGGCGATTGGTCCGGTTTCGCGCGGATCGAGCGTGGCGATATAGGCCCCTTCAAACAGCGGCTCGATGGGGCGTTCCAGCCAGCGGTTTGTTCCCACCACAGCGATTGTTCTTGCCGGGATACCCTTGGATTTCAGGGCGGCAAGGATTTGCAGCGGGCTGTCGTCTCCGCTGGCGACAATGACGGCGTCCGGAGCATCCACGAGTGAGCCCATGTCGGTGACCGCTTTGGTGCCGCCGTCGCCTGCCGAGTACGGGATAGTGACCGCCAGCGTTGCGCCATAGATGCTTAGGCTGTTCGCGACCCGCTTTTCAACGGCACTGCCGTTCGAGCCAGCTGCGACAAGCAATACGAACTTCTTGCTGCCTTTCGCCGCGATGCCTGCGGCGCCCGCAGCCGCGCTGTCTGCCTCGCTGAGGCGCACGGCATAAACGCCGGGACCGCCTGTGAAATTGTTGGCAAGTGCCAACACTGGCGGCCGTTTCGGTCCCGACAATTTGGCAATATGCTGCGCCGCCGGTAGTTCGGTCGGACCGATGACGACTTTCGCTCCCGTCGTGATCGCCTTTATCGACAATTCGCTGGCGTGTGCACTGTCGCCCTGCGTGTCCTCGACCGTCAGTGTGAGCAATCCATTGCCAAGATCCGCCATTGCGAGTTTTGCGGCATCGAGCATCTTCCTGCCGGTTTCCCCCGTGGCTCCAGGGGCGGACAAGGGCAGCAGCATCGTGATCTTCGTCGAACCACTGCCGATCGATTGCGTCGCCTGGGATCGGCCCGCAACTGCGGCGTCATTCTGCACTCCGGGTGCGGCGATTGCAGCCGGATCGAGCGCTTCGGAAATGCTGCCTTTCGACTGGCAACCTGACAATGTCACGGCGAGCGCAAAGGCGACTGCCCTCGTCCGCAGCCAGAGGACCTGTCGGCCAGCTTCCATGATTTTCCACCCTATGTGCCGCCGGGTCACTTCCCGGTCTGATCTTCCAGTCATGTCACGGCTGAGTTGCGCCGTCTTGTGGTTCTTTAGCCTGCAAAAAGCCGGGCTCTGAGCGTCCTGATCTGTCTGGCTTGCCTTGCATTTCGATAGTCGGCGCATTTCATGTATCGCGGCCCAGGCACGAACACCCGCCGCACGCACACGCGTTTTCCTGCGGCAGGGGCGCTGTCTTCTCCTCCTGCTGAAAATGTGGAAAAGCCGAATGTTGCCACCGGCAACGGCCCGTCAACCTCGAACCCTTCCCTTGCCAGGATCGAGCGCGCGCGCTGGCAGTAGCGGACCGAAAGTGCCGAGAAACGGCTTTCGTTGTGCCCGGCGCGATACTTCATGACGGTGGTGCACAGGTCGCCGCCGGCGAGCCTGTTCGCCTGCGCGAGATATTTGACGCCCAGCGCGATGTTGGTCTTCGGCGCACTCAGGTCTTCGAGCGGGCCCCGAAAGCCAAGCATTCGTGCCGTCGCGGGCATGACCTGCATCAACCCGACTTCTCCGTCGGCACCGCGCGCCTCGGGATCGAACCCGCTTTCGATCTCCATCACGGCGTGTGCGAGCCGCGGCTCCAGGCCGTAGATCGACGACTGGCAGGTCGCAAATGCCTTCAGCGTTTCTCTCGTCCATTCCTGGGTGGCATCGCGGCGCGTCGGCCGCAACCGCTCGGGCAAGGCACTTTGTACTCTAGTGGATTGTTCCGACGCACCCGCGCTCGCATGCATGGCAGGCAGGTCAAAACCGACCAAGGCGATCGTTCCGGCGATCGCCCGCAGCAATGTTCGGTCGGCCATCATTGTCAGCCAGCCGGCGCGTCGCCGCCTTTTTGGTCAGTTCATGTACTCGACCATGCGGTCGTGGAAACACTCGCATTTATTGAGGTAGTCTTCGTCGCGATAATTTGTCTTCAAATAGCCGTAAGCCTTGCCGCAGGCGACCTTGGCCTCGGAGGCCCAGACGAAGACAGGCCGTGACGAATGGATCCATTCCGAGCTGTTGGCGACGGCGACAGACTCGTCCATCAGTTGCACCACCTGGTTCTTGAGATCGACGATGTTGTCGGTCTGCACCAGGTTGGACGTGCCCACGACGCGACAATAATCGACCGACGGACCTTCGATGATGTCGGCGGCATACCCCGTCGATCCAACAGCCAGGAACAGTGTTGCACCGGCAGCCAGAAGTCTTGCAGACTTTTTCATGATGAATTCCCCTCTACCATTCGAATCTATAGCATAACACCTAGCCCTTGCACTATTCCCCTAAACCGCATTGGCCGTGGTCGTATGCTGGGTTATTCCGTCGTCATAAAGCAGCGTGATTGTGCTGGACACCGGCACGTTCGTTAGCGTGGCCACGTCCACGAAATTGGTGCCGTTGGCCGTACCGTCGGCATCGACGCTTAGCGTGCCGGTTCCCGCATCGTAGTTCACGAACTCGCCGATATTGGCTCCCCCCGGGGCTGTGTCGAACAACGACGTCAGGTCGATCACGTCGCCCTGGCCGCCAGCGCCGCTGTAGTCGGAGATGAGATCCTTGATGTCCAACTGGTCGAGTTTGAACGTATCAGCACCGTTTCCTCCAGTCATTGTGTCTTGGCCGAAACCTCCAACGAGGAGATCGTTGCCGTCGCCACCGCTGATAAGATCGCTGCCACCACCGCCGCTGAGGAAATCATTGCCTCCCCTGCCTATGATGACGTCATTGCCGCCATTGCCATTGAGATGGTCGATACCGGATGTGCCATAGATCTGGTCGGCCAAGGTGGCATCGCCATTCACCGTTATTCCAGGATCGCCTGGATCATGGGAGAAGAATTCGAATCTGACTGCGCGGGCCTGGTAGTTGCCGCCATCATTGTCGAAATAAGAAAGTGTCCATGTGTCGCCGGCGGCCGGTGGATTTGCGATCAGATAGTCCGCGAGCGTCGTCGTCGTTGCGACCCCGGCGCCGTCGAGAAGGAAGATATGGTCATAGTCGACGGTCGCCTTCATCAGGCCGGTGGCCGGGTCGTAGGTCCAACTCTGCTCGAATGTTCCGGCAGTCAGATCGTCTTCAACAACTGCAAAACGGTTCGCTCCAATCCTGATCTCGACTTGAACTTCCTGCTCGCGATGCGATCCCGCACTGCCGTCTCCGAAGACGCCTGGATTGCGTTCCCCTAGCGGGATCGGAGTTACGAAGGGCGACTCCTGGAAGTCGGTGTAGATTACGACTGTCGAGCCGTGAGGATCGGCCGTTATGGCGCTTACCGTGGCTTGGGACAGGCTCAGGTTCTGGGTCTGGTCGTTTCCGGACGTGAGCGGGCTGTTACCATTACCCACCTGTGCGGTATCGCTGGGCAAGCTGGTCGGCGGGACTTCGTGGATGCCGACAGTCTGAGTGACGTGGGCGGTGCCGTCGAAGACGTCCAGCGACAGATTGACGTTGACGGTGTCGGTTACCGTTGCGGTCGGCCTGTAGACCAGGTCGTCCAGCAGGTTGATGCCGCCGGCCGGATCGTAGAGCACAGTGCCGGCCGTCAGGGCGACGTAGGTGACGCCATCGAAATAGAACGTGCCTGTGGGGATCGTCCCCGTCGCGGTGACGATGAGGTTGTCGCCATCCGCATCGGTCGGGATAGTCACCAGCAAGGGATATCCGTCGGGATAGCTCGGCGTGCTCAAAGTTTGCTGTGCCGGATCGCTCGACATCCAGTTCTGGGTGTTTGCGGCAACCGGAGCATTGTTGACGTCCGACAGGGTGATGGTCAGCGTCGTCGTCGACAGGTCGCCGTCGCCGTCCATGATGGTGTAGACGAAGGTGTCGGTGGCGCCGCCGGCCGGCACGGCGTTGGCAAAGCCGTCATAGCTGTAGGTGCCGTTGGCGTTGAGCGTCAGCGTGCCGTAGGTGCCGGCAATGCCGGCGCCCAGCCCGCCGCTCACCGGGCTGGCGGTGTTGCTGCCGGCGGCCACGCCGACAACGCCGCCACCGGCGGCCGCACCGTCGGCGCCGAACACGTCATCGGTGGCGTCGCTCAGCACGTTGCCGGTGGCGATGGCGCCCTCGGCGACGCTGTTGGTGTCGGCGTTCGCCGTCGGCACATCGTCGACGACGTCGATGGTGATGGTGCTGGTGATGGTGTTGCCGTTGGCGTCGGTCGCCTGGTAGGTGAAGCTCTCGACGTTGTTGACCGTGTTGGTGCCGTTGTCGGCATCGGCGCCGTCGACCGGTGCGGTCAGCGTGTAGCTGTAGGTGCCGTCGGCATTGAGGGTCAGCGTGCCGTGCGAGCCGGTCGCGCTGCCGACCAGCGCAAAGGTGTAGGGGCCGCTGCCGCCGGAGAGGTTGTCGGCGACCGTGCCGGTCACCGTCTCGGCCGGGCTGGCCGGATTGCTGCCGATCGCAAGTGCTGCTTCATTGACCGTGGCGTCGTCATTGGCGGCCGCCAGGCCGCTGTCCGACAGGGTGATGGTCAGCGTCGTCGTCGACAGGTCGCCGTCGCCGTCCATGATGGTGTAGACGAAGGTGTCGGTGGCGCCGCCGGCCGGCACGGCGTTGGCAAAGCCGTCATAGCTGTAGGTGCCGTTGGCGTTGAGCGTCAGCGTGCCGTAGGTGCCGGCAATGCCGGCGCCCAGCCCGCCGCTCACCGGGCTGGCGGTGTTGCTGCCGGCGGCCACGCCGACAACGCCGCCACCGGCGGCCGCACCGTCGGCGCCGAACACGTCATCGGTGGCGTCGCTCAGCACGTTGCCGGTGGCGATGGCGCCCTCGGCGACGCTGTTGGTGTCGGCGTTCGCCGTCGGCACGTCGTCGACGACGTCGATGGTGAGTGTATCGTTGGCGCTCTGCCCGTCCTGGTCGGTTAGCACCACTGCAAAGTTCTCGAACAGGCTGTTCTCACCGAGGGCGGTGGGATGCGCCTCATTGTCGAGGAGCGTGTAGGTGTAGCTCACCTGACCTGTCGCGGCATCGTAGGCAGTCACAGCCAGCGTGTTGCCCTCCGGCGTCGTGAACGAGCCCGCCGTGAACACGCCGTTGGTGATGAAGGCCTGACCACCGATCGTCAGCGAGGCAATGCCGTCGGGCGAAGAGATGGTGAAGGTGCCCATACCGGTCTCGGCCGTGCTTGACGGGTTCGAGCCGGGCCCGCCCGGCGTCCCGACATTTAACGCCTCTTCATTCACCGTCACGTCGCCGCCACGGACCTCGGGCGTCAGGTCGCTGATCACCGGCGGTGCATCGCCGATCGAGATTGTCAGTGTCGTGTGCGACAGATCGCCGTCGCCATCCTTGATGGTGTAGGTGAACACGTCGTCGACGCCGCCGGGCGTGCCGGCATCGCGCGCATAGCTGTAGGTGCCGTCCGCGTTCAGCGTAAGCTTTCCGTAAGTCCCCTGGATTTGCACGCCAAGCGTGCCGCCGTCGTCCAGATCGGAATTCGTCGTGCCGCTCGTGACCCCGACCACCGTCGCACCATCGGCGCCCTGCGTGTCGGCCGCCCCGTCAGTCACGTTGACGTCAACGCCGTCTGTCCCGCCAGCAAGCACATTACCCGTCGCGGGGCCGAACTGACCCCCCGCGATGCTGTCCGTGTCGGCAATCGCCGTCGGCGCGTCGTCGACGATGTTGATGGCCAGGTTGCCTGGCGCTCCCGGATCGCCATCGGCGTCCGTCACCGCGACGGGGAGGTTTACGCTGGTGGTGTCGCCGGAGGTGTTGTCGATGAGCGTATAGGAATAGCTGATCGTGCCCAAGCCGGTCGCGGAATCATAGACATAGCTCGCTGTCAGCGAGCCGGTCGCGTCGGTGAAGGTCTGGGGCACGCCGGTGAGCACATGGCCGCCCAGCGAGACTTCCGACACGCCGTCCGGCGAGCTGAAGCCGATTGTGCCAGAGGTCGTCTCCGAGGCCGCAGGCTCATTCGAGCCATGTGACTCGCCGCTGCGTGCCGGCAGGCCAGCCTCATAGACCGTGGTCGAGGCTACAGGATCAATCGAAGGGGTAGAGTCTTTCTCCCTGACGCCAATCGTCAGTTCGCGCGGCTCCAAACGGCCAAACTGCAAGGCCGTCGGCGGCAGCAATGCCGATAGATCGAACCCGTTGCCGATCCCACCGACTGGAACCGCGAAGTTTCCGCCGGCGCTGCCCGGCGTCCCGTTTCCCGGCCCCGCCGAGATCGAGCCGTCGGCGCCGAAGGCAATGTCGACATGGCTTGCTTCAAGCGCCGCCAGTAAGGCGACGCGCGGCACCTCAATGTCGCCGAGAATAAAGGTCGGCACGTTCAGGGCACCGTCCTTGATGACGACCACCGAGCCGTCTGGTTGTTCGAGCAGAAGGTGGCGGCCGTCGACTCGGATATTGTCGATAGCGACGTTGGCCGGAAATCTCACGGTGTTGCTGGCGTCGGCCACATATTCATGCGGCGCCGCAGCCGCTGGTGCATTGGCCGCTGCCGGCGCTTCCGTTTGCACTGCTGCGCCGTTGCCCACATCCGCCGGCACCGGCTCGGCTGCTGCCGGTTGCTCGGTCGAGGCTGCTTGCGCGACCTTGATACCTGCCGCCGATGCCAGGCCGCTGTGTTCATTGGAACCAGAATGTTCGTCCGAGGAACCTGAAACACTGTCCAATTCGAGAATGGTCGCCATAGCTGAAACCCCTCCGGTATTTCTCTGGAAGAGACAGCGGTAATCTCGGCTTTGCAACAGTCTGGTAATCTATTCCATATATCCTAATATGCATTTGCCACTATTTTTTACGCATGGTAAATCATATTTATATAACCCTATATATGTTGCCGCAGCAGACCAATTTGCTGGCAATCCTTACGACAGTGATGCGGCAAAATAAGTATAAATATGAATAAAATTTTACACAAAATAGACGTAACCCTTTACGACAAAGTTATCTGCCTTCCTTTCCAATAATTTGAGACAAGATTGGTAGCGTCCACAGTCAAAGGTGGGCGTTATGAAAAAAGAAAAGACTGGCCTGGGTGGTCTCAAAATGCTGTTGCTGGCGATCGGCCTTGTCGGCCTGTCGCAGCCAGCACTCGCGAATGCCATTGTGGCGGATGTCGCTGCGGCCGGTGCGCTGCAGCAAAAGGTGCAGGCGCCGCCATGCCTCGGCGGCGTTTCGTTGGCGAGGTTTCAGCCTTGGCGGCCTGCTGAAGCTTACCGCACAGATATGTTTCCCGGCAGCTACGGGCCAGCCGTTGCTTATTACGGGGAGGCTCTTTCGACGTCGCGAGGCGATGTCGGCATAGATCCTGTGCAGACGGCGGCGATAATCCCCGGTGTGTTCGGATCGGTTGCCTTGTCCATGCGCAACTCTCCCGTCTCGGCACGCTGGGCACCTGTCTACAGGGCCATCGCCGGCTGCTCTGCGAGCAGTGCGTGCGAGCGCAAGAGCGCTGCTTTTGCCGAGATCGTTAACGCTGTCAAAGACCGGGGATTCAGCGACAAGCTGTCCTTCGTCAACAGCAGCATAAACCGCGCAATTGCCTATAAGAAAGACAGTGCAGTTTACAGCAGGCTCGACTATTGGGCGAAGCCTTCGGAAATCCTCGAGCGGCGGGCTGGCGACTGTGAGGATTTTGCCATCCTCAAGATGGCGGCACTGCTGCGGGCCGGCATCCCGGCTCAGAGCATGTCGCTTGTTGTTCTCCAGGATCGCCGCAAAAAATTCTTTCATGCCGTGCTTTCGGTGAGTACGGACAGCGGCACATTCATCCTCGATAGTCTCAACAACACTGTTTTGAAAGACAGCGATCTCCCTGACTATCTGCCGCTGTATTCCTTCAGCACTGATCGGGCGTGGATCCATGGCGCAAAACCAGGGGGCGCGCAAATAGCCGACATGAAAGGCGCTTTCGCAAAGGTTGCTCCTGGCGAAGGTCTGGAGCCGGATATGTCCCTGTGAAATTACGCGAACCATCGTCAGCCTGGATTGAGCTGCACTTGCCCGGAGCGGCAGCTCTAAAGCGCGTCGCATTTGAACGGATTCATGCGACGCTCTAAGTTCTTGTTTTTATGGCATATCGCAAAATCGCTGCGCACCCTCGGGTCAAGCCCGAGGGCAAGCTTTTGCGCGACATGCATTAGCCGTTGACGAACGCCATCAGCAGCTCCGGTTCGGGTACGGGCGCCCGCACTGCGTTCAATTGACCCCGATACCGACGTTCGCCGGCGCCGATGACGAAGCCGCTGGCGATCGGAACTTCGCCATTGGCATCGAGTCGGGCAAAAATGTCGGCGACATTGAGATCCAGCGCCAGCTTGAGATCTTGTCGTGCATCATTGTTTGGTCCGGCCGGCAACTGACGCTTGACCAGTTGCTGGAACGGAGCATTGAAAGTCAGGATCTTCTTCGATGACGCCAAGGCAAAAGCGGGCGAGGGGCAGGCAACCAATATGGCATTGATCGTTCTGATCGATGCAAGCTTTCGTAGGATCAGGTTTTCATCCGCCAGCCCGAGTATGCAGGCCACCCGTATCGCCGACGTCAGATTACCAGTCTTGGTTTGATTTTTGGCGATCTCGTCGATCAGCATGCCGATCGTGCATTTCCTATTTTCAGCCATCTGCTTCAGCGACATCCAGAAAGCCTTTTCCAGACGAATGCCGCGGCGTATGCCGCCACGCGCGACAACCCGGAACTCCAGCCCGAAATCCTCTCTGGTGATCGGCAGAAGCAACCGATCATGGGTGGTGGGAGGAGAGTTGGCGCTAGCGCTCACTCATGGCCTCCTGACGCGCCTTGTTGATCGGCTTCAAAAGGTAACTGAGGATCGTCTTGCGTCCTGTCTTGATGTCGACTGAACAGATCATGCCGGGGATGATCGAATAGGCCTTGCCGTCCCGTTCGAGGGTGGACTTGTCCGTCGCGACACGCACCTGGTAAAAGGGCTCACCCGTTTTCTCGTCGACCAGGCTGTCGGCGGTGATGTTGGAGACCTTGCCTTCGATGCCGCCGAAGATCGAGAAGTCGTAAGCGGTGACTTTTATCAGCGCCTCCTGGTCGGGACGAATGAAAGCGACATCGCGTGGCGAGACGCGCGCTTCGACCAGCAAGGTTTCGGAGGTGGGCACGATGCCTGCCACGACCGAGCCAGGCTGGACGAAGGCGCCAACCGTGTTTAGCTCCAGTGTATTGACGATGCCGTCCACCGGCGAACGGATATCGGTGCGCGCTACCTTGTCAGTAGCCCCACGAATGGTTTCGTCCACGACCGAAAGCTCGGCCAGCGCCTGCGTCAGTTCATCCAGTGCTTCCTGCTGCAGCTGGAGGCCGAGCTCATCAACCTGGAGTTGAGCTTCAGTGATCGTTGACCTGATCTTCTTGACTGTCTCGCCGGACAGGTTCAGCTGACCGTTGAGTTCAGTCTGCTCCCGTTCAACCCGGATTTGCTCTGTCCTGGCCATCAGCCCCTTTTTGACCATTGATCCAACCAGTTTTGCCTCTTGGTCACTAACGGCTAGGTTCCTTGTCAGGCGGTCGGAATTGGCGGCTGCTTCGTCCAGTTCCTTCTCGCGCTGGTCGAGGCGCGATTTGAGAACCGACAATTTATTGTCGAAGTTTTCGCGCCGGGCCGTGAGAAGCTTTTGTTCATTGTCGCAGATTTGCGGAGCGATCGACTGAATGTCAGCCGGGCACGGAAAGGGCCCTGCGAGATTGCCGCTTTGTTCGTATTTGAGCCTTGCGATTCGCACTTCAAGCGCGCGTGACTTGGCCTGCTGCTCGCCAAGGCTGGACGTATTCAGCGTGTTGTCGAGGCGAATGATCAGGTCGTTTTTCCTGACGACCTGCCCAATCTTGACGGCGATTTCTTGGACGACGCCGGCTTCGCTGGCCTGGATGATTTGGGTCTTGGACGCCGGGATGACCTTGCCGTCGCCGCGTGCGATTTCATCGACTTCGGCAAAAGACGCCCAAGCAACAAAAACGACGAAGAGCGCTCCGATAATGAATATGGATGCCGACGCGAAAAGCGGCGGACGGTCTTCTCTGGCAAGCATTTCCCCACGCCCCATTATATTGAACTCGTTCAATATAATCTATTTTGATCAGCCACTTTTCTGCAGTGCCTTTACGACTTGTTCCTTTGGTCCGTCTGCAACTATCCTGCCTTGTTCGACAACGATAAGCCGATCCGCCAGCTCAAGCATGCTGTAGCGGTGGGTTGACACGATCAGCGTCGTGTTTCCATCGAAGGCCACTTTGAGCTGTTTGATCAACTGTCTTTCCGAAGCGAGATCCATTGAGCCTGACGGCTCGTCCAGGAAGACGATTTTCGGCTTGGTCAGCAGCAGGCGCGCAATTGCCACCGTCTGTCGCTGCCCCCCCGAGAGATTGGTACCCCGCTCGCCGACATTCATGTCATAGCCGCGCGGGTGGCGAGAGACGAACTCGTCGACGCCGGCGGCCTTTGCGGCGTCGATGATTTCCTCATCGGTCGCTTCGGGGCACGCCATCAGGAGATTTTCCTTGATGGTGCCTGAAAACAGATCGCCGGCCTGGGCGACGATTCCTACCGCAGCGCGAACCTCCGACGGGTGGTATTGGCGGATGTCGATGCCGTCGAGCAAAAGCTCTCCCGAGGTCGGAAGGAAAAGCCTGCCGATCAGGCGACCCATCGTTGTCTTGCCGGACCCTATGCGGCCGATGATTCCGATCCGTTCTCCCGGTTTCACCGAAAAATTGAGGCCGGTCAGAACCTCGTTTTCCGAACCGGGATAGACGAACCCGACATTCCTGAACACCATCGCACCGTTGCGGATGGGGCGATTGACGAAGCCCACCGTGTCCGGCCGGTCTTCCGGTTGAGCCATGATCGAATTGATGATTCTCAACGAGAGCATGGCTTGCCGCAGTCTCGAAAGCGTGATGGCGATCTGGCCAAGCGGAGCAACCGCGCGGCTCGCCAGCATGACCGTGCCTATTATTGCTCCCGTAGAAATATGGCCTTCCGAGAAGGCATAGGCGCCGGCTACGACCAGGGCGACGGTTACAAGCTGCTGTATGGCCTGGGTGATGTTGCCGGCGGCGGCCGAAAGCTGCTTGATCTTTTCCGACGTGTTGGCAGCGTTCTTGGAGTGCTCGCCCCATCTCCGCAGCAGATACGCTTCGGCCCGCAGCGATTTGATCGTCTCCAGCGTCGAAATGGATTCGACCAGCAAGGCCTGGCGCTGAGAAGCCTCGTTCATCGAGGCGGCGACTCGCTTGCCGATACGTCGCTGCGTGATCAGCCCGACGATGACCGACGCCACGAAGGCCAATGCCGGTATGACCACCAGCCAGCCGCCTATCGCATAGATGACCAGAAGAAAGACGAACACAAAAGCCGTATCGATGAAGACGCTGATGGTGTTGGAGGTGAAGAACTCCCTCACGAACTCATATTGCGTCACGCGATTTGCGTATTCACCGGTCGAGCCAGGGCGCGCTGACAGAGACGAGTTGAGGACTTTTTCGAACAGAAGATATGATATTCGCAGATCTGCTTTGCGCCCGGCATAGTCGATGAGAGACGCCCTGGCGGTCTTCAAAAGCAGATCGAACAAAATGACGGCGCCGATGCCGATTGCCAGAACCCACAGCGTTGAAGTTGCCTTGTTCGGCAGGATTCTGTCGTAGACGTTCATGGTGAAGATCGGCGAGGCGATCGCCAGCAGATTGATGAATATCGCCGACAGGACCACTTTCGAATAGGTGCGCCAGAAGGCGCCCATCGTTCCCGTCAGCCAGTGACGCCTTTCTATCTTCGCCGCGGAACCGACCTTCATTCCTTCGGCGGCATTGGCATAGGTTATCGAAAAGGAAACGCCGCCACTGATGAAACTGGCGGCAAGCTCGGATTTGGCGATGATCGTGCGGCCATCTTCCTGCGGGGCGGTCGTATATGCGCCGTCTTGCATCTCCGCCAGCAGGGCAACAGGCAACTGGCTGACGCGAAAGAGAATGGCAGGAAGATCGACACGACCGCGCAGAAAATCCCGTTGGCTGAATTCCTGGACCTCTAGACCGATGCGTTCGGCAAGATGCCTGATGTCATCCACCTCTATCCGCGTCTCTGAAAGCGGAACCCCGGCGAACAGGACGGTTTCGGCGCTCGGTCTGCCGAGATATCCGGCAACAGCCGAAAAGCAGGCCTTGAATGCCTCTTTAGGAGAGAGGATGTTGGGTTGCTGATTCACGATCTGCCCGCAAGGACTCTCGATCGATCCTTAAACCGAGCTATTTCTTCCTGACCGGGGCGAGGATGTCGAAAGGCAGATCATTTTTCTGTTCCGACGGGGTGCGCGCATAGGTTTCGGTGTCAGCAGTCTCTGGCGTTGCAAACTCGCTCCTGGCATAAGCCGTCGCCTGTTTTGCCGGCTGAAGGTTCATCGTTTTCAGCAACTGCCCGGTCGCCGCCAACAGCCGATACTCCGCGAAAAGCGATGCGTAAGAGGCAGTATCCGCCAGCGCTGCTGTGTTGAACCGCGTATTTTGCGCGTCAAGCACGTCGAGCAGCGAACGCTGTCCGACCTTGAATTGCTCGCGGTAGGACGCGACAATTTTTACGCTCTCGGCAGCTTGCTGCCGCAGAGTCTTGGCAAGTTCGGCTTGCCGGAAACGGCGATCCCACGAGGTGCGGACGGCTTCCTCGATTTCCCGCAAGACCTGATTCAATCCAAGTCGCTGTTCGCTGGTGCGGCGGATCTGTTCTTGTTCGTTGGCCTTGTCGATACCTCCGCGATAGAGGTTCCATCGCAGCACGAGCCGCGCTTGCAGGTCGCTGGCGTCGCCGTCATCGCCATCAACGTCATATCCGGCCCGGGCACGGCCTTCGGCGACGATAGCGGGCCCGAATTTAGCCCGGGCTGCGTCCACCAGTGAAGCAGCAGCGTCGATATCGCTGTTGGCCATGTGAACGCGCGGATTGTTCTCGCGCGCCAGTCCCAGCGCCTCATCAAGCGACCTTGGCAGCGCGCCGCCAACACTCCCTGGCCTTGAGGCGTTCGTCAGCGGCTTGCCGACGGTCTTGAAGAATCGTATTTTGGCCTGTTCCAGCTCTTCGGAAGCTTCCTGCAAGCGTGCCTTGGCTGCTAAAAGCCGCTCCTGGGCTTGTTGGCCGTCGGCATCGTTCAGCGCACCACCCGCGATGCCTTGCCGGATATCGCCGAGAATCCCCTGATGGAAGCCCAGGTTCTTTTTCGCCTCTGAAACGATCGAGGCCTGCAGCATGTATTCAAGATAATCCTGGACGACGGAGAGCCCGATGAATTCAGATCGCTCCAGTACCCTGAAAGAAGCCCCATCGACCCGCGACGCCTGATGGTTCAGTTCGGCCCGTCGTGCTCCACTGTCGTAGAGCGTTTGCGATATCACGACACCGGCTTCCGCCGGATAGAGCCCGTCATTCTCTATGGAGAGCGCTCGTCGGGACGAATTGTCGAGGAGCCGGGCTCCCGCAGATGCCTCGAGATCGATGCTGGGAAGATAGAGCCCTTTCGCTTGACGCAGTTCGAATTCGATTGCTTCGCGGTTTTCGATCGCTTGGCCGATCTCCGGATTGGACTCGACGGCTACGGCCATCGCTTCCTTGAGCGTGAGGGCACTAGCGCTCCCGCAAGCCAGCATCGAAAATGTAATGAGAAGGCCAAGGCGCTTGCCAATGGCCACTTTGATCGTCGTATTCATTTCTACCCCCGCCCACGCTTCCGCCTGGTACTTTGTTATATGGCCAAGCCTTCTCACCGAAGCTTTGACAAATTATCCGATAAATTCTTCGAATATGTGAGTGTTTATTGATTTAGGGCCGGCCAAGAACCGAATTCGGGCCATAAGTTTCGGGAATGTAGCAAAAATGGCACATAAAGCGGGCTCGCCACGGTTGTGGGCTGCGCCTGCGCCTGTGATCAATGCTGTTCGCCGCCTTCCTTAAGCTTCGCGCAATCTTTGCAGCCTATTCTGCTTATCGATTGGCGAGGGAACATGACGCGCAAGCCGCTACTGCTTTTTGCCTTCCCGGCTCTCATTCTTCTCATTCTGGCAGGGGAGCGAGCAGCGACGTTCCTGCTGGGAACCTATCCGGCCAGCCCTGCCATGTGGCGGATTTGGCTTGAACTGCGCCCTTTGGCGACGATGTGCTGGCAGCAGGTCGACCTTTATCTGGGCGGTTCAATGGTCCTTGATGCCGCCATCCTGACCGCCGCATCGATCCTCTGCTGGATGGCTTGCCGGACGCGGAAATCGGCCGCGTTCTTCTTCCTTGCCAACCACGCCGCTCTGCTTTTCGCCGGGTTGATGATGGCTTCCAGCAGCCATTCTGAAACAGCGAGCACGATCGCGGCATTCACCGCGCCGAGTGGCCATCCATTCTCGCTGATCCTGGATTTCACATGGCAGAACAGCCTGGTGCTAGGTCTGGGCACTGCAGCCTGCGCCTACTGTCATGTTGCGTTTCTCGGCGAAGCGCGACAGCGTTCCCGAGCCCTCGCCGTACGGCTTATTGCTCTGCAGCGGGATTTCTAATTTAGGACCCGGGGCACGCCGTGGTTTTCACGAAATGGGCTTTCACGTAGCCGTCCAGGCTCACTGACGGCAACGGATAGTAGGTGACCGGGCACCATTGCCGCTTTCGGTCCGCCCCGGCCCGCCGGCATGGGCCTGTGGCCACGATGATGCCGTTGTGATCGCTAGCGATTGCGCCCGTAGCCCTGGAGAGGTGGCTTGGCTGCGATCGGATATAGAGAACATCCCAAAAGTCGACATTGACAACATGGTAGCAGGTCGCAGCCGTCGCGCTCCCGATCGGCATTGCCAACAAGACGACGGCAGCTCTGCACGCAGCTGAACGCAAAAACCGTCTCTCGATGTCTGTCGCTTCTAGTTGATTTTCTTGTAATGGACCTTGCCGTCAGGCTGCACGATGCGCTGGTAGGACGAGTTTGGGGGAGGGGGCGGCGCCGCGATCCTCTTTTTGGGCGGGCGCGGCGCTTCGACGATACTGGGTTCGGTCGCTTCTTCGAGATCGGTGGCTGCTTCCGCCATGGTGCTGGTCGTGATCACGGAAGGCTCCGCAATGCTCGACATGTCGTCGTCACTGTCCAGGGGCAGCTCCTGTTCAAGCCGGACAATGCTGCCTTTGACTTCGTTGAAGCTGCCCTGCAGTTGACTGTCCAGTTTTTCGAACCGGCTTTGAAAGCCGTTGTTGACCGTATCAAGCCGGGCTGCGATCCGTTGCTCGAACGATCCGAGCTGTTCCAGCCGCCGTTCGACAAGGCGCAGATCGTTGATGCCGCGGTAGAAATAGACCGCGGCCGTTATGTTCACCGCCGTGATCAGCAAGGCGCCGGCGGCGACAACGCCGATCATCCTTGCATTGCTCGGTTTCCCCACTGCAGCTTGTTCTTCCGTGTGGGTTGCCGGCCCAATGTCGATTGCCGGAATATCCGGGTCGCTGATCATCGTCATTGGACCACCACCTTTGCGCCGATCGAGACGCGCTTGAAGAGATCGATCACATCGGTGTTGGTAAGACGGAAACATCCCGATGTTCCGTCGAAGCCGATGCCCTTGGGATCGTTGGTGCCGTGAATGCGGTAGAGCGTGTCGCGTCCGTCCCGCAGCAGATAGAGTGCCCTGGCGCCGAGCGGATTGTAGGGACCGGCGGGCACCATTTCCGGCAGCTCTGGCTGGCGGGCGCGCATTTCGCGGGGCGGGCGCCATTCCGGCCATGCCGTTTTCGCTCCGACCTTGACGATGCCGGTCCAACCAAAGCCGTCGCGTCCGACGCTGATCTTGTAGCGCAGCGCCTGGCCCTGCCGGGTGACTAGATAAAGCGCCTTCTCGTCCTTGCGGATGATGATCGTGCCGACCCGTTCCGCGGTTTGGAGAGCAACCGCCTTGCGCAGGCTGGGGCCCATTGCCGGCAGCGGCGGCCGGTCCGACAACGCAGATCGGGCATGGGCGAATTCCCAGACCGGCATCCCCAAGGCCAGGCCGATGATGCAGGCGCCGGCAAGCCTCGGGACGATGCGATATCTACCGTGCAGCGTCATCGAGCCGCTCTTTGAACATCCGCTTCAGGTCCTTGTTGAAGCGCGCCCGCCCGTCCACTTCGGAAGGCAGGATGGCCCGGTTCAGCGCGTCGGTGAGCAGCGCATTGTCGAGGCCGACCGACTTGATGTGCGGCGCCTTGAATATCTTCTCGAGTTCGCTGCGCGAAAAGTGGTTGCCGAACCATTTGCGCTTATGCTTGTTGGCGACCAGGGTGATGCTCACCGAATTGCCGCGCAGTTCGCGGATCTTCGTGTAGAGCCGCTTGCCTTGCCGCAGCGAGGCGACGTTGAGCTCGAAGACGATGAAGATCTCGTCGCTCGTCGAAAGCACGGAATTCTGCCAGGGGGTTTCGATATTCGGCAGGTCGATGATGATGTCGTCGAACCGGTAGGCGACGAGGTCCAGCAGCCGGAACACGAAATCGGCGCCCTGCGGCTCAAACGGCAGTTGCGGCCTCTCGAATGAATAGAGGGGCGAGAGAGCTTGATGACGTCCATCAGTTCGACATCGAGCCTTTCCGGCTGGCCGATGATGCCGGCCAGGTCGAACTGGTTGAACAGGTTGAGATAGGCGCCGCAATTGGCGCTCTGGAAATCGAGGTCGACGAGGCAGGTCGAAGCCGCACGTTCGGTGGATTTCGACGCCAGGAATTCCGCCGCCGACAGAGCGAGCGTCGTGGCGCCGGCGCCGCCGCTGGCGCTGATGAAAGTGATGATGCGGCTCTTGGTGCCCTGGTTGCCGGTGTCGTGGAAGGTGACCGCGTTCAGCAGTTCCTTGGCATCGAGCGGCTTGTGCAGCCAATCCGAGGCGTTCATGCGAACCAGGATGCGCGTCTGTTCGGAGGTCAATTCGTCGGAGACCGCGATCAGCGGCACGGTCGTCCACAAGGCGCGCGCCGCGACTATTCCGGGCTGGCCGAGCAACTCGCCATGGCCAAGGTCGAGGATGACGATGCCCGGGCGCGTCTCGGGGGGCGGGCCGTTGAGGAAGTCAGCCGTCTCGGAAATCCTGACATCGTAAATGGCCAGCGCGTCCAGCCGCGTCGCCACCTCGCGCTTGAACTGTGGATCCGACGAGAATAGGGCCACTTGCTTTCGTTTGGTCGGCAGAACCTTGGTGTTGATGGCATTCATGACGCGGTACTCTTCAGGTCTTCGCCCGTGACGGTGCTGAGCATGGAGGGCATGGTGATGTCCGCAAACCCCATCAGCCCTTGCAAAAAGAAGAACTGGAAGGTCCGGTTCTGAAGGCTGACGGTGATTGTCGGCACCGGTCCGCCGAACCGAGTCTGGTAGCCCAGGCCGGTGGCGGAATAGGCGATGACGACATTGTCGCGCCGCAGGCCAGGAAAGAAATGACACATACCCGGCCGCTGGTCTGTCGCCAACGCGGGACAGGCGTCGTCATTAGTGACTGCCGTATCGCCGCGGAAGATGCGACTGAAATTGGCAGCATTGAATGTGCCGCCATTGCTGCAAGCCCCTGTGCCGGCGGTATATGCGCAGACGAAGGGTCCATAAGCGGCGGCCACCACCGGCGCGCCCGGTGTCGTCGTCGGTGCGGCTGTAGCTAGCGCGGTGGCAACCGGATCGGAAATAGACGCCAGGCGCGCGCCTAACTGGACGGCCTTGGTGGCGGCGTTCCATTGATAGAAGGCATGGCCGAAATCGACGAAACCGAGAACAAGGGCAAACAGCAGCGTCGCCACGATGGTCATTTCTACCATCGCCGCGCCGTCTTCCGATTTCGCAAAACGCTTGATCATGATCAGAATCGGATCAACCGCTCCTCGTGAGAGCCGGTCAGCGTGATCGGACCGATTCCGATGAACGACAGCATGCCGACGCCGGTATATGGATAGTTGCCGGCCGCTCGGACGATGCAGACTTGTGCCGTGGTGGAGCGATATTGGGTGACGCCATTGACGACGGCGGGGCGACAGGAAG
>NZ_SUEO01000005.1:33264-67354 GCF_004962925.1 Mesorhizobium sp.
GGGGGCGGCGATGGTCACCGTAACATCCGATGTCTGCCAGCCGCTGACGCGCGGAACGTCTGTCACTGTTACCGCCGCCTTGCCGAACACAGCGATGTTGGTGGCGATATCCGCGCAGTTGATCGCCGCCAGCCCGGCCTGGGTGTACAACTGGCTGTTGCAGCGCGCGGCAAAGCGTGCCGCGTCCGACAGGCCGGCCTCCATCAGCAGCTTGTTATGGATCAGATTGCCGAACTCGAACACGCCCGCCGACAGGATCAGCATCAGCGGCGTGATCAGCGTCATTTCGACGAGCACCGCACCACGGCTGTCGCGTCGAAATCTGTCGAGGTGGCGGCATAGCGTTCGGATCATCGCCATCACCGATAAAGCTGGGCTTCGTCGCGAAGGAAATTGTCGAGGGTGCCCTGGCCGCCGCGACCGGTAATGTCGACAAGTTCAACCATCACCGACGCATCATCCGATGGTGACGCAACCGGTTCAGTGAGGAAGAAGCTGCCGAAGGCTTCGACCGGCAGATTGGTGCTGTGGCCGGACAGGCCGTTGCCCGCAGCTTCGAGTGCAGTGCAGTTCAGGATCGCACCATAAATCAACCGACGATCAACTGAGGTGACGGGCGGTTGGCAAGCTGCCGACGGGGTTCCGATCTCTCCACCTGTCGACGCGGTGCCCACCAACCCGGCCGATATCTCGTAACGGTAGACCTCATAGCGCGTCGGCTTGGTTGTATCCCATGACGATGGATAGGAGGCGGAACCGAAGTTGGTGCTCCAATAGCCGGAAAAATTCCAATCTCCGTCGCCCATCCTGCCGCCCTGATACGGCGTTGTCGCATCGCGCGGAAGGCCCATTGTTCCAGCTTCGGTGAACGAAAGCTGGTTCATGGCAGCGCATTGATTGACGCTACCTGTGGTCTGTATCGCCCCTTTTCGGACATTGGCGGCCGGACCGTATTCAGCACTATCGAAGTGGTTACCGTTGGCTCCAATCCCGAAACGAACATTGAAGGCGTCTTGTACCGGGCCGGCGTTCTGACCTGTCTTCGTGGTAACGTTCGCGGAGTTATAGCAGCCAATCGGCCTTGATGTCGCGATCGTCTGGGCGAGGGCTTGAGCGCCGTTCCCCACATCTGCCGGGGGCTCGAGGAAGCCGAAATTACCTGGACCAGCAGCAGCCCCATTTCCAACTTTCCGCAGTTCGATCAACCGACGATGGACAGCCGGATTGGAAACAGCCTGCTCAAGTGTGTACCCGCCAGCCGCATTGGTCCCGTTCACCATCTCATAGGGGTTGCACATGAAGACCGGCGTAAAATCGCAGACGCCGGAGGTGAAGCCCGCCACGGCGACTGCCCCGACATTGAAACTGTTGCTGGCGCCGGATGACAAGAAGGAAGCCGGAAAGATCGCGGCAAATCCGACCGGGGTTACCGTGACTTCCACAAAGCGGGCAAGTCTGGCGTCGTTCAGTTCGTCGGTGATCACATTGGCCGCCACGATCGGGAGATTGTCGGTGGCCGGCAACGAGCGAAGATAGCGACGCGTTACTCCGCCGGCAGCTAGCGTTTGAGGCGGGCCGGAGGTCGAGAAGGTGTATCGATTGCGTACCAGCGTAGCGATCGCCCTATCAGCACGGGTGATAGCGCCCGACGTCCCATCCAGTTCAGCCGCGCCTGCCAGGGCAAACGCATCAGCCCCCTTCTGAAGATCGTTGTGGAGGTTGTTGACCCGGCTCATATCGATCGCCAGCAGGGAAAAGCCGATGATCGCCGGCAGCATGATGCTGACCAATATCAGCGCTATTCCCCTCTGATCGTGCCAGAACGCGCGAACAATCCGCAGCATGGCCTTACTCTTAGCTCCCCTAACGCCAGTCGCTTTGCCTGACGTTGAACCCGCACCCTTCTGTTTAGTCCGCGGTGTCGCCGACATTGACCGTTATGGCCGGTGGTGGCGGCGGCGGCGGTGGAAATTTGTAACTCTGGGCAACAGCGGCAGCGCGCACACCGTCGCCTTCGATGGCCGTGTTCTTCGACGCCGGATTGAGCGGATCGACCGTCTGCAGCAGCGAGTTGTATTTCTGCGTGTCGCCCGATGCCAGCGTCATCGTATCGTAGCGGTTAAGATAATCGGCGCAGCCAGTCAGCGGGGCGGCACACAGGAGGATGATCAACGCGCTATTTCTTGACATAGATCATCTTGTCCTTGGATTTCAGGTCGAGCATGTGGCCATAGGGGCCGACCACGCCTTGGCCGAGTTCATATTTGCGAACCATGTCCTTGGTCACTTCGAGCTGACCGAGGATGAAGAGCTCCGGGTCGTTGGCTGGCCGCGTCTTGTCGAACGGCGTCGCCAGTTGTTCGCCGGGCTTTACCGGGCGCACGATACGCGGCGTCACGATCACGACCAGTTCGGTCTCTTCCTTCTGGTTGCTCGAATTCCGGAACAGCGCCCCGACGATCGGCACCTGGCCGAGCCAAGGCACCTGCCTCTGGGTCTTGGTGTTCTTGCTGGACAAAAGCCCGCCGACCGCGAAGCTCTGGCCGTCGCGCAATTCGACGACGGTAGACAGCTTGCGGTTGGTGAAGATCGGGTCTCCGGCGACGGTGAAACCGGTGAGGTCGCTGACTTCCGGCGCCAGCCTGATGTTGATCTTGTCGTCGTTGAGAACGATCGGCGTGAACAGCAGATTGACGCCGAACTGCTTGTATTCGATACTGATCTCGCCATCACCGTCGTCGACGCGGATAGGTACTTCGCCGCCGGCATTGAAGCTGGCGACTTCACCGGAAAGAGTGGTGAGGTTGGGTTCGGCAAGGGTGCGCACCACGCCCTTGGCTTCAAGGGCCTCGATGATCACGTCGACCTTGATGTTGCTGTCGATGACGCGGGCGATCAGCGCCCCGAACGGGTTGGTGTTCGACAGGATGCCGCTGACCAGGTCCCCCGGGCCCAGCACCACATTGTCTTCGTCGACGGCGGCTATGCCCGTTCCGGTGCGGGTCGTGCCGCTGCCGTTGGTGCTCCTGATTGAGACGCCAAGATCGCGGCCGGCATTGCGCTTGGCCTCCAGCACCCGCACTTCGAGGTTCACCTGCTGGCTGTCGTCGACCGTCACCGCGTTTATGATCGCGTCGGGGCCATATTGCTGGGCGACCTGCATGATCGCCGCCAGCGTGGCGCCGTCCTTGACATGGCCGCCAAGCCTGATCTTGCCGTTGATCGAGCCGATATCGATGCGCGACCTGGGCGCCACCTGCCGGATCGCCTGCGCCATGTCGCTCACGTCGACGCCGACCTCGATCTGGATCACGCCAAGCGAGCGCTTGTCTTCTGAAAAGAGGTTGACTGTGGTGGTGCCGGCGCTCTTGCCGATGACATAGAGCGTCCGGTCGGTCATTGGCTGGGCGTCGGCGATCTTCTCGTCGCCGACGACGATGTCACCGAGAGTGGCGTTCACCTGGATCGTCACCGACTGCGACATGGGCAGGAAAACACGGTGGACGCTCGGGTTCGATACATCGATCCTGCGGTCGGCTGCATGAGCAGCAAGGTCGATCGGAAGTAACATGACCGAGCAGGCCAGCGCGGCAGCCGCCAGTGGTCCCCGGAACATACGCATCTAGACTACCCCCCTTGCCGATTCGTTCGGCAATACCCTAGCGTTATTTTTGTCGCGGCACGTCGTAAGTTTCGAGCTTCACACCCCTGAAGACGCCGATCGTCGCACGCGCCGGCGGCTCTGGCTGCACATATTTGATCACTTCCTTAACCACTTCTTGCACCTGGGGTGCTGAGGCCACTGCAGGAACAGGTTTTGCGTTGCTCAACAGGTCGAGCCTGCTTCCCACCCGTTCCACGGCCTGGGTCAGCCCATTGATCTTGTCGTCCGCGCGCTTGCGCTCGGCTGCGGCCTCAGCCTCGGCTATTGCCTGCTTGGCGAGTTCGGCTTGCCTGGCGGCGACATCGTCCGGCGTATCACCGGTCAAATCTGAAAGCGTAATGCGTTCGGTCGTCTCGCCCTTGCTGGCGGCAGCCTGGCGAAGGGCTAGGGACAGCTGGCCGGCATCGGCAGCCAAGGTAAGCTTCTGGGCGTCTTTGGTGCTGACCTCGAGCGTTACCGCCTTCACGACCGTCGGGTTCTCGGTGCTTTCATCGGCGACCTGGTCGACGGCGAGCACCTTCATGCTCTGTAGAAGCACGTCGACGAAACTCTGGTCAGTCCCCTGGGTGGTGCGCACCTTGCGCGTCAGCAGCACATCGACCCGGTCGCCGGGGAAAACAAACCCGGCGACGCCAAGCACGTCGTTGACCCTGATAGAAACTGCTTTCATGCCTTCGCCGAGCACCGCCGAAAGTGTGGCGCGTTGGCCCGGGCCAGTGATCTTGGTGGCAAAGACGGGCTCGTTGACGCCGATCGCCTGCAACGCCTGCTTTGTCCCTTCGCCGGCCAGTAGATCTTTTGTCGTCCCGAACGCGCCAGCCGGAACCGCACCTGACGGCCAAGCGATTTCGCGCAGCTTATCGGCGGTTAGCGTGTCGCCGAACTTTAGAGGTACAGCGGCAACCACAACCGTATCGCGCTGGACGTCATCCGTCCGCGCCAACGCACTGCGCTGGCTGGCCAGCCAGATATTGGCGAGCACCACCGCCAGCACTCCGAACACGCCGGCGAGGACAATCATAATAACAGTGTTAGCGCGCACTTCTTCCCCCGCCCGAATGGGTTCATCTTAGTTCATCGACGTCGGAAAAAGTCCGACGTCGATGAGATTACCAAGGTCTCACGGCAACGCCGCCTGCAGCGTCGTCCACTGACCGCTGATCCATGTGCCGACAAGAACGATTGTGGCGATCACGGCTACGGTGATGATGCCGAGCAGGATGGTATATTCGACCATGGCAGCGCCGTGTTCGTCGTCGCGGAACTGCCGGGTCATCGTCATGAGCTTCTTCATGCCAATTTCTCCCTTTGGAGGTTTCGAACCCGACGAGACGAGCTAAGGATGAAATCCATACCCAAGCATCCCGTCCCCTCGTATCGAGCGCCTGGCTGGCGAGAGACTAAAATCGTGCCAAGAGGTCGATCGATCTTCTGGTCAGAGGAACTGGCTCAAGCTTTTACGGCCTGGGCCAGCTCCAATTCGAAATCACGGAAGCGCTGCGTTGAGCGCCGTCCACCTGCCGCTGATCCATGTGCCGACTAGAACGATTGTGGCGATCACTGCGACAGTGATGATGCCGAGCAAGATAGTATATTCGACCATGGCAGCGCCGTTTTCGTCGTCGCGGAACTGCCGGGTCATCGTCATGAGCTTCTTCATGCCAATTTCTCCCTTTGGAGGTTTCGAACCCGACGAGACGAGCCAAGGATGAAATCCATACCCAAGCATCCCCCGTCATCTCGATCTAAGTCCCGACCAAAACCAGAGTCAAACGGGATTAAGGGTTTCTTAACTTTCCTATACATGATCTGGCAAGAATATTGCCGATCTCAGGCGGACCAAAACATTGATTCAGCTCGTTTTTCAACCCATCTTAACCATTCGTTCACAATTTGGCCGTGGGTATGGCAGAAGTAGGGCAGCATTAGCGGCAGTGCATATTCCTTTATATCTAAGGGCTTGCGTGGGTTCCATGGCGCCTTCGTGACAAAAAAGCACTTGGCATTGAAAGGCGAGTGCTCGTGTTCCACTAGGACAGCGCCGCTGACCAAATAAACGTCGCGTTTTCTGATGCTTGATCTTAACTATATCTGAAGTATTAAATTGCATGGTGCGTGGCTGGCGCTTGTGCCCTGCGTGGTTAACGTTTAGTTTCCGTGGCGACGGATTTTACGGGGGAGTATAACGCGATATGCTGGGGCGGTTCACCAAAGGGCCAAGCGATTTGCGAGTCGAGCCAAAGCTCGAGCCGATGGCGGTTTTGCCCGCCACCCCGACGGTTTCTCCTGTCGTCGACTTGCAACCGCATGGTGACGATTTCCTGTCGCTCAAGGTCGAGCTCCACCGCCACCTCATTGATCGCTTCAACCTGACCGCCCTTGAAAACGCGTCCAAGGATGAAATTCTGAATGAGATCCGGCCGATCGTGCGGGAATTTGTCCGCGCTCGCAACGTGCCGCTGAATGCTCGCGAGCTCGATCAATTGACCAGCGACACCGCCGACGAGATGCTCGGCCTGGGGCCAATCGAGCCGCTGCTGAAGGACGATTCAATTTCCGACATACTGATCAACACGCACAATCGCGTTTTCATCGAGCGGCGCGGCGTGATCGAGGAGACCTCGATCCGTTTCCGCGACGAGGCGCATCTGCTGCGTGTCATCAACAAGATTGTCTCGGCGATCGGCCGCCGCGTCGATGAATCCGCGCCGATGGTAGACGCGCGGCTGGAAGATGGGTCGCGTGTCAACATCGCGGTGCGGCCGATCTCGGTGGATGGCCCGCTGGTGTCTATCCGCAAATTCTCCAAAAACCCCTATTCGCTCGAACGCCTGATGGCGTTCAATTCGATCCGCCAGCCGATGATCGACCTGCTGCGGATCGCGGTGCAGGCACGCAAGTCGATCCTGGTTTCAGGCGGCACCGGCAGTGGCAAGACGACCTTGCTCAACGCGCTGTCAAGCTACATCCCGTCCCGGGAGCGCCTGATCACCATCGAGGACGCGGCGGAACTGCAGTTGCAGCAGCCGCATGTCGGCCGGCTGGAGACGCGTCCGCCCAATGTCGAGGGCAAGGGCGAGGTTCGTCAGCGCGAACTGCTGAAGAATGCGCTTCGCATGCGGCCGGACCGCATCATCGTCGGCGAGGTCCGCGGTGAAGAAGCTTTCGACATGCTGCAGGCGATGAACACCGGCCATGAAGGTTCGATGACCACCATTCATGCCAACACGCCGCGGGACGCGATATCGCGCCTGGAGCAGATGGTCGGCATGGCGGGCATGCCGATGAGCCATGATTCAATCCGGGCGCAAATCGCGTCGGCGATCGACATCATCGTGCAGACGCAGCGTCTTTCGGACGGGGGACGGCGGGTGGTTTCCATCTCGGAACTGACCGGTATGGAAGGCAATGTCATCCAACTCCAGGAAATCTACCATTTCGTTCGCCGCGATGTGACCGCGGAAGGCCAGATCGTCGGTGAATTTCGCGCCACCGGCATCCGTCCGCGCTTTGCCCAGGAAGCGGCGACACTCGGCCACCAATTCGCCAAGGATGCATTCAACCCGCAGGTTCCGCTCTGATGCCGACGGGCCAGACATTGCTTTACTTCATTTATGTTCTGGCGGCAGCCTCGGTTATTCTCGCAGCCGAGACCATGTACGTAACCTATTCCAAACGCCGCTCGCGGGTCAGCACGATCAATCGTCGGCTGAAGCGGCTCGCTGACGAGGTTCCGGCTGAGCAGACATTGCAAGGATTGTTGCGAGAACGTGGGTTAACCAGCTCGGGCGATTTTCTGTTTAATACCGTCGGGCTGAACAGACTATACACTCAATCCGGTATTACCGGAAACCCGTTGTCGTTTGTCGCAATATTTATGCTCGCCGGAATGGTGTTAGCGCTGATTTTTGCGTTCCTGCTGAACTTCTCTACTATGGTTTCGGTTGCTATTTTTCTGCTGGTCGGCTTCTTACTGCCATTTCTGGTACTCCGCCGCGCGCGCGGCAAACGAATCCAGAAATTCGCCGCCCAGCTTCCTAACGCGCTCGACATGATTGTGCGCTCGTTACGTGCCGGTCATCCGACTTCCGTGGCGATAGGCCTTGTCGCCCGAGAAATGCCTGATCCGCTTGGCACCGAATTCGGCATTGTTTCCGACGAGATCACCTTTGGCCTAAGCCTTGAAAACGCGGTGCGGAAACTCTCGCAACGCGTCGGTTTCGAGGGTCTTCACCTATTGTCGGTGTCGCTGTCAATTCAGGCCAAGACAGGTGGCAATTTGACCGAGATCCTGTCGAACCTCTCATCGGTGCTGCGCGAAAGGCAGAAACTCAGGTTGAAAATTAGGGCGCTTTCTGCCGAGGGCCGAATGTCCGCATGGATCATTTCCCTGTTTCCGCTGTTGATGCTCGCCATCCTCACTGGCCTCGCCCCGAGCTACTACGGCGAGGTATTGGACAACCCGCTGCTCTTCCCTGTGTTCCTGATTTTCGGGCTGTGGGCGCTGCTGGGTGACTTCATCATGTATCGCATGGTCAATTTCGATTTCTGACGGAGGCGCGCCATAAACCTGCTTTCGAATACCCAGGATCTTAGCCTTCTGGTCTCCATTGCCGTTTTCCTGGCGGCGGCGGCGCTATTCCTGTTAGGCGCGCTTGTCCTCAGGCCTGCCCTTCAGACGCGGAAACTGGTTGCGCAGAGCCTGATGGCAAAGGGCCTTCCCAACCGCCGCTCGCTTTTGGGCCAGGAAGAACTGGCCAGGATTTCAGCACAGCGGCCAGTTGAGGCGTATTTTCGATCGATCGAAAAGGAGCGGGACGAGCCCAGCGCCCTGGACGCGAAGCTCTTCCGCGCCGGCTTCTATCAGTCAAGCGCGCCACTGATTTACACTCTGTCCCGCCTCGGCGCGGTCTGCGTCGGCTTTACGGTGACCTATGCGCTACTGTCCCAGATTTTGCCGCCCCATTTGCCCAGTCTTGTTGCCTTTGGTGGTTCAGCCTTGCTTGGGCTGGCATGCATTGTCATTCCAAGTATCGCGCTCGATCGGTTCGAGAATGGGCAAAAACAGGTCTATCGTCGCGGCTTTCCGGATTTCATGGATATGATGATCACCTGCGCCGATGCGGGCATGAGCCTCGAGGCAGCGGTCGAGCGCGTCAGCAACGAACTGGCGGGCACCCATAAATGGCTCGGTATACAACTCGCGATCATGACTCTGCAGCTGCGCGCCGGCAAGCCGCTGCGCGACGCGCTGCGCGAACTGTCTGACCGCATCGGGCTTGAAGAGGCACGGGCGCTGGCGGTTCTGTTCCGGCAATCAGAGGAGCTCGGTACAAGTTTGACAGAGGCCTTGCGTGTCTATAGCGACGAAATGCGGGGACAGAGAATCCTTCGCGCCGAGGAGCGCGCCAACGCGTTGCCGGTCAAAATGATGATTCCGTTGGGGATTTGCATTTTCCCGGTGGTGATGATGGTCGTCATGCTGCCAGTGATCCTCCGAATGAGGGGCATTTTCTTCTAGGCAGGTATATGCTTTGGTCGAAATACAGAGTCGGAGAACTCTTTTGGGGGACGAAATGACAGGGCCAATGCGCCTCGCAGCCGTAGCCGGTTTGCTGCTTATCGTGCTTTCCGGCTGTCAGACGGCTGATACCAGCGGCGTCGTCCGTACCAACGAGCCCTCGAAAGGTGATGTGACAGCCTTTGGCGATGCCTTCGACGGGCTGAAGACGGTCAGCGACGTCGAGTACTATGCCTCGGACCAGGCCGTCGCCGAAGCCAAGAACCAGTTCCGCGCGGAAAACTACGGCAATGCCGGCGCCCTGTTCTACAAGGCGACGCAACTGGCGCCCAATGATGGTGGTGCCTGGATGGGTCTGGCCGCCAGCAGCGATCGCATCCGCCGCTTCGACCTCTCCGACCACGCCTATCGCCAAGCCTTCCGGCTGGTCGGCGGGACGCCCGAATATTACAACAATGTCGGCTATTCCTACCTGCTGCGCGGCAAGCTGCAGGACGCGCGCAGCAATTTCCTCAAGGCTTATGAACTGGCGCCCAACGATCCGACCGTGGCCAACAATCTGCAGCTCCTGTCGTCCAGCGTGAAGAATCTCGAGCGGTAAGGCTATAGGATGTTGCTCGTCGCATCGCTGCTGCTGAAGGGACTAGCCATCCCTTTGCTGGCAAGGATCGCCTGGCTCGACTTCACCACCCAGAAGATATCCAACCAGAATGTGCTGCTGCTGCTTTGCCTGGGTCTGGGCTCGCTGCAACTCCTATCGGTGCAATCCGGTTCGTGGTGGGACATGGGCCTGAGCGCAGTTGCGAGTCTTCTGCTGTTTGTTGCGCTCTTTCCGTTCTGGGCCTTGCGCAAGGTCGGGGGCGGCGATGTCAAGCTGATGGCGGTGGTGCCGTTGCTGATCGGCGGCAGCGGCCTTCTAGTGTTCTCCGTACTGCTGCTGGTTTTCGCCCTCGCCACGGCGTTGATCGTGAAAAACCCGTTCATGCTGCCCGCGGGCGCTTTCCGCCTCTACGTTCAGCATTTGGACCGCAAAGGCGTTGTGCCGTTTGGGGTGCCGATCTCGCTCGCAGCGATCTGCACGATAGTGTTTCAGGTCTATAGCAATTTGACGGTTCTAAGTGGCTTCTCAGCCTGACACTCGTGGTGCGCAAATCACCTTCTCAGTTAACCTTTTGGAAACCATTGACTTGCGCCCAAATCGGCGAAGTGCTTGGTTTGGGTCTTTCCGGCGGGGCGCCGTATGGACATTCTCAATCTCAAAGCGCTTTTGATTGCGGTTCTGATCTTCGTACCGATCGAGCGCCTGTTCGGCCTACGACCTAGCCAAAAGATTTTCAGGAAAGCCTTCTTCAACGATCTCATCTACGCTCTGTTCAATGGCGTTCCTATCGGCCTTGGCCTGATTGCGGCTGTTACACTGGCAACGAGCACGGTGGGGCGGCTGGTGCCGGACTATGTCGGCAGTGCCGTGTCATCACAGCCGGTTTGGCTTCAGGTTATAGAAATCATAGTCATCGCGGATATTGGCTTTTACTCGGCGCATCGTATGTTCCACGCCGTCCCGTTTTTATGGCGCTTCCATGCTATTCATCACAGCATTGAAGAACTTGACTGGCTGGCGGCGCACAGGGTTCATCCTGTTGATCAGGCTCTGACGAAGAGCGCGTCACTCGTGCCAGTATATCTGCTGGGTTTCAGCAGCCCGGCGATCGCCCTGTTCGCATTGATTTTTCACGTCCACGGCTTGCTGCTGCACGCCAATGTCAAACTAAACATCGGACCGCTTCGATGGCTGATCGCCTCGCCTCAGTTCCATCATTGGCATCACGCTCATGAGCGCGCTGCGTACGACAAGAATTTCGCTGGCCAACTTTCATTCATCGACGCGCTGTTTGGAACGATGCACTTGCCTGGCAAAGCGGTGCCGGAGCGCTATGGCGTCGATGATCCCATTCCACCAACTTACGTCGAGCAACTCGCCTATCCGTTTATTCCGAAGGGCAAAATTCATGAAGCTCCCACCAGCAGCGACGCGTGATTTCATCGGGCGCGCAACGATGACACTTTACTTCACGTTCTGCGCGACTTTGAAGGCCGGAGCATTGGTTACAGCTCTTCGCGGCGCAGAATGGCCAATAGCGCGAATTATCGGCGTCGTTGCAGACGTTGCCGCTCTCGGCTTCCTCGTCCTCATTGTTGCTACGACAGTAGCGCGTCTTCCGCCGCTGAAGACAGCGCAGGGACTGGAACCCCGAATCTCGGCGCTGATCGGATGCTTTGCCACCGTAACTTTGATTGCTGTCCCTCGAGTCGAGATACTTCCGCAGATTGAGCTCACTGCCAACCTGATTACCATCATCGGCTTCGCGCTTTGCGTTTGGTGCCTATGGTGGCTCGGCAGATCGTTCAGCATCGCTGCCCAGGCCAGACGGCTCGTCACCGCAGGCCCCTATCAAATCGTGCGGCACCCGCTCTACGCCTGCGAAGCGATCGTCCTACTCGGCATTCTTCTCGGTAATCCGACAGGGGCGACGGTCGCAATCTGCGCGATCGCCATTGCTTTCCAATACCGGCGGATAGTCAACGAGGAGAGGGTCTTGCGAGCGACATTTCCCGAGTATCAGGAATACGCCCAGCGCGTTCCGATGCTCTTGCCCCGTTTCGCTGGCGCATCTTTGCCGGCGCCTGACCCGCGATAGCTTATGCCGCATCTCAAACAGGCTGGCGCAACGGTTGGCGTCGCTTCGATCTTTGCCGTGAGAATGATTGGTGCTTATGGGCGCGGAAAGGCTGACAGCGCCGCGAGATCAGCGGTGAGATCGAAAGCGGGCCGCTGAGTCGGCCACGGGCGTTGCCCTACCTGCGAAACCAGCGGGCGCCTGAACCTGTTCCGGTGGCCGACATAAGAAGACCACGACGGACCGGGACCTTAAGGGCCATGTTTGGGGCCGGAACAAGAGCTGTTCAGAATCTTGCGCTAAGGCCGAACGGAAAGTGAACGCCCGGATGTTCGCTGTGGATACGCCATTTGCCTCCTGTACCGCTAGGCTGCTTTGGACCGAGGCTTGGCCACTACCGTTCTAGCGTGGAGTGGAAAGTGGCCAGACGTGCGCTTCTCAAAGAACACGAACCAAAGACGCTACTCGACATTCCGATCGACGAAGACAGTCTGATCCGCCACTATTCTCTTGCGCCGGCCGATTTGCTGGAAATCCAGCTACGGCGGCGCGAACATAATCAGCTCGGCTTTGCGATCCAACTCTGCTTGATGCGTTATCCCGGCCGGCCACTGTTGGCTAACGAGGTTCCGCCGAAAGCTATGCTTGACTATGTTGCTGGGCAAATAGGTGCAAGCTCGACCGCATTCAGGTTGTATGCCCGTCGTGAGGAGACCCGCAGCAATCACATTGCTCATCTCCTAGGTTATCTACGGAAGCGAAACGCAACTGCCGAAGATCGGCGTGCCGCATTGCTGACGGCAATCGAGATGGCCTCAACAACAGATGCCGGTGCTTCGATAGCTGGCGCCATTGTGGCGGAGTTCCGCAATCGAAATTCGCTGCTCCCGGCATCCAACATTATCGAGCGGATGGGGATCGCGGCTCGCCGTCGCCGCGTTGCTTCTGGTTGGCGTGACGGTCGCCAGTGCAGGTCACGCCTCGACCGCATCACCGCGATACCTCACCATTCCGGCCGTGTTTCTCCATGCGGTGACGGTGGTGCTGTGGATTGGCGCCTTGGTTCCGCTTGGAGCCGTGCTCATCCGGGGTGGCGCGGCGCTGCCGATCGTCCTGCGGCGGTTTTCCCGTTTCATTCCCGCGATCGTGATAGTGCTGGCACTGTCCGGCACGGCACTTGCCGTCATTCAGGTGCAGACGATCCCGGCGCTCTGGAACATCGACTATGGCCGGGTGCTTCTGGCCAAGCTCGCATTGGTCGCAGCGCTGCTGCTGCTCGCCGCGCTCAATCGCTTCTACCTGACCATCGCCATACTCGCCGGCAGCGCAAGTGCGACGCTGCGCCTGACGCGGAGCGTCGGTGCGGAGATTGGTCTTGCGACAGCCGTCATCGCGGTGCTCGGCCTGTGGCGTTTCACGCCACCGCCGCGCGCGATCGCGGCAAACCCGGCTTTGTTCGAAGTCCAGGAAGTCAGCTCTGCGAAGGAGGGCGTCGGCGCCATCCTGTCGATCCGTCCGCCGATCGTTGGTCCGGTGAGGGTCGAGGTTGGCGATCTGCTTCTGGATGGAAAACCGTTCGAGCCGGTCGGCGTCAGTATCGATCTCGACAAGCCGTCCTACGGCATCGGCCCGTTCACGCGCGAAGCAAGCCCGGCAAGCGACGGAACCTACAGTGCCGATGGTTTCGTCCTGCCGCTGGACGGGTTTTGGATCGTTCGCGTCACCATCCTGGTGACGGATTTTCGTTCCGTGACACTCACCGATGTCTTCGACGTCCAGAAAGCACAGCAATGAACCGGCCGGCCGAATTCGAGGCTCCGCACGACATGCCCGGTATCGGCCGGAAAGGAGAATTCGACTCTCCGATCGGGAGAAAGTTCAGTACGTTATGCCTAGTCTACTAAATTAGTAGAAATTAGCCTGATGGGAGTCGGCCAGAGACGAAAGGTCTTTCGGTCGCGCCTGTGGTCACAGCCAGGGAGTCCATCATGCCTCAAAAACGTCAGCTGAAACTCGGCTTCATGCTCCACGGCGTCGGCATGGGGTGGGGTGACTGGCGCCATCCCGACGCCGACCCGACAGCCAGCACGAATTTCGCCTACTACAGGAAGCAGGCTCAACTCGCCGAGGCCGCGAAGTTCGATTTTCTGTTCGTTGCCGACAGCGTCTTCATCACCGAAAAATCCAGCCCGCATTATCTCAACCGCTTCGAGCCGCTGACCATCTTGTCCGCGCTGGCCGGCGCCACCTCCCATATCGGTCTCGTCGCCACGCTGACCGCCAGCTACAGCGAGCCCTTCAATGTCGCGCGCCAGTTCGCTTCTCTCGACCATATCAGCGGCGGCCGTGCCGGCTGGAACGTAGTGACGTCGTGGCTCGAGGGGAGCGCCGCCAATTTCAGCAAGGCTTCGCATCTTGCGCATGATACGCGCTACCGGCTCGCCGCCGAACATCTCGACGTCGTGCAGGGCCTGTGGGATTCCTGGGAGGACGACGCTCTCGTCCACGACAAGACGAGCGGCGTGTTCTTCGATCCGGCGAAACTCCACGCGCTCAATCACAAGGGCGAGTTTTTCCAAGTCAAAGGCCCGCTCAACATCGCGCGGTCCGCACAGGGCCAGCCGATCATTTTCCAGGCCGGCGCCTCCGAGGATGGCAAGAATTTCGCCTCGAGCCGCGCGGACGCGATCTTCGTCCATCACGAGAACCTGGAGGAGGGCAAGGCCTATTATCGCGACACCAAGAAGCGGGCGGCCGGCTTCGGGCGCGATCCGGACAAGCTCCTCATCCTGCCAGGAATTTGCCCTGTGATCGGATCGACTGAGGAAGAGGCTGAGCGCAAATACCAGGATTTTGCCGGTCTGACCTCAATCGAGAACGCGCTGTCGATGCTCGGCCGTCCGTTCAACGACTACGATTTCCTGCAGCACGACCTCGACGCGCCGTTCCCGGATGTGTCGGCCCATGGCGCAAACAGCAACCAGAGCACCTCGCGCAAGATTTTGGAGACTGCTGAGCGGGAAAACCTGACGCTTCGCCAAGTGGCGCTGCGTTTCGCGACGCCGCGTACGGAATTTGTCGGCACGCCGGAGCAGGTCGCTGACGCATTCGAGCGCTGGCTGGAGGAGCGCGGCTCCGACGGCTTCGTCTTCAATGTGTCGTTGCCGAGGGAACTCGAAGTCTTCGTCGAGGCCGTCGTCCCGACTTTGCAGAAGCGCGGCATCTACCGAACTGAATACGAAAGCGAGACGTTCCGCGGCAATCTCGGCATTCCGGTGCCGCCCAATCGCCATGCCGGGCGCCACGAAGCCGTCGCCGCCGAGTAACCTTTCCCGCGCTTTTCAACCGAAGCCCCTCTCACAAGCTGAAAGTGAACCTCCTATGAAAACGCTCAATCGACGCACATTCGGTCTCCTTCTCGGCGGACTCGCTGCCGTCGTCGTATTCGGTTCCGAGCCTTCAGCTCTGGCAGCCGAAGACCTCAGCAAGGTCGTTCTGCGCGTCGGCGACCAGACCGGTGCGACCAAGGCTAAATTCGAGGCGGCCGGCTTGCTCGCCGACATCCCCTATCAGATCGAGTGGTCGGTCTATCCGGCCGCCGTCAATCTGCATGAGGCGTTGAAGGCGGATGCAATCGACATTGGCCAGGCCGCCGATTCTCCGACTGTCAGCGCCATCGCCGGAGGCTCGAAGATCAAGGTCGTCGCCAACTATTCGAATCGCGGCCTTGGCAGTTCGCTGATCGTTCCGGCGAGCAGCCCGATCAGGACCATCGAGGATCTCAAGGGCAAGACCATCTCGCCGACGACGCGCGGCAGCGTCGCCCACTATCTCGTGCTCGGGGTCCTGAAGAAAGCAGGACTCACCCAGGATGATGTGAAGCTCGCCTTCCTCAATCCTTCCGACGCCAGTGCCGCCTTCCAGGCGGGAAGCATTGACGCCTGGGGGACCTGGGGTATCTACAAGGCGCGCTCGATCGGCACGTTGAAGGCAACCGTGCTGATCGATGGTCCCGGCATCAACACCGGCAACTTCGTACTGAGCGCCACCGACAATGCGTTGGCCGATCCTGGCAAGGTTGCCGCGATCGCAGACTTCTCCGACCGCATCGAGCGCGCATTCGACTGGTCGAAAAAGAACAAAGATGCCTATCTCGACTTCTATGCCGTCTTCACCAAGCAGGACAAGGCGACCATAGAGGGCCTCTACCCGGATGAAGCCGCCTATGTGAGGCAGCCGACCGACGACGCCTTCGCCGCGTCCCTTCAGAACGTCTTCGATACCTGGAAGGAAGCCGGCGTGCTGAGCGGCAACCTCAAGCTTGCCGACTATGTCTATCGCGGCTTGCCGACGAACTGAACGCGGTCCGAAAGGAACAGGTCGATGAGTTCGATCGCCACGATCACCATCGCGCCGGGCGCCGTCGAGAGGCGTCCGGCGGACCAGACGGCCAAGCCGGACGATCTGTTGGCACGGCAGCGCATCGAGCCGGTATCGACCGCCAGGCATAGGGTGCCACGTTGGCTGCGGCGCTTGTCGGGTCCGGTTCTCCTCGTTCTGCTATGGCATGTCGCGTCGCAAACCGGCGTGCTGCCAAGCGAGGTGCTTGCCGGTCCGACAACCGTGATCGGCAGCGCCGCCAAGCTCGTCGACAACGGCGAACTGCAGGATGCGATGCTGATCTCGCTCAGCCGCGCACTGGCGGGTCTGGCGATCGGCGGTTCCATCGGCGTGACGCTGGCCGTCGTCGCCGGCCTGTTTCGGCTCGGCGAGGATATGGTCGACGCCACGATGCAGATGCTGCGCACGGTGCCGGCCGTGGCGTTGATACCGCTGCTGATCATCTGGTTCGGCATCGGCGAGGCGCCGAAGATCGCGCTGATCGCGCTCGGCACGGCCTTTCCGCTCTACCTCAACGTCTATGCCGGCATCCGCAACGTCGATTCAACGTTGATCGAGGCGGGGCGGACTCTTGATCTCTCCCGGTCAGCCATGATCCGACACGTCGTGCTGCCAGGAGCGCTGCCGAGCGCGCTGGTCGGCCTGCGCTATTCGCTCGGCATCGCCTGGCTGGCACTGGTCTTCGGCGAGCAGATCAATGCTACCGCCGGCATCGGCTATCTGATGGCCACTGCGCGGGAGATGTTCCAGACCGATGTCATCGTCGTATGCCTCGTCGTCTATGCCCTGCTCGGCCTCGGCGTCGATTTCACCGTTCGCACTCTCGAAAGGGTATTCCTCGCATGGCGGCCAGCCTTCAGCGGAACTTGAACGTGGGCGAGGCGGTCGCGCCTCCGCTCACCCCGAAACGGTCGAAAGCCCCTCTGCCCGCGGTCAGGGTTCGCGGCCTCACGCGCCGCTTTGGCGAGCGCGAGGTGTTGAAGAGCCTCGACGTCGACATCGCGCCTGGCGAGTTTGTGGCACTGCTCGGCGCCAGCGGCTGCGGCAAGAGCACGCTTTTGCGCATCCTCGCCGATCTCGATCGCGAAATCGTCGGTGAGGTGGAAGTGCCAGTGCGCCGCGCTGTCGCCTTTCAGGCGCCGCGCCTGATGCCGTGGAAGAAGGTCTGGCGCAACGTCGTGCTCGGCCTGCCAGGAAGGCCTGACAGGGCGCGCGCGCTGGCCGCGCTCGACGAGGTCGGCATCGGCCACCGGGCCGACGTGTGGCCGAAGGTGCTGTCCGGCGGCGAGGCGCAGCGAACCTCGCTGGCGCGGGCGCTGGTGCGCGAACCCGACTTGCTGCTTCTCGACGAACCCTTTGCCGCGCTCGATGCGCTGACCCGCATCAAGGCGCAGGACCTAGTCGCCGAGCTCTGGCAGCGGCATGGCTGCGCCATTCTCCTGGTTACCCACGACGTGGAGGAGGCAGTGCTTCTCGCTGACCGGGTCCTTGTCATGAAGGACGGGGTCATCGCGCATGAGGAACGCATCGACCTGGAGCGTCCGCGCGACGTCGCCGATCCGGTTTTCGCCAGGATACGCGGCAGCCTTCTCGACTCGCTGGGTGTGCGCCATGGCACTCACGGCAATGCCTGAGGGTCTTGGACGATGAGCAGATCGAGCGGAGAGACTCTCGAACTGTCCGCCGACGTGCTGATCATCGGCGGCGGGCTTGCCGGAACCTGGGCTGCTTCGGCGGCGCGGCGCGCCGGTGCTTCCGTCATCCTCGCCGACAAGGGCTATTGCGGCACCAGCGGCGTCACGGCGACGGCGGGCCCAGGCCATTGGTGGATACCACCAGACCCGCCCGAATTGCGCGAGACGGCTATCCGCAACCGGAGAAAGACAGGGGCGGGCTTGAACGAGCCGGAGTGGATGGCGCGCATCCTGGCGCTGACCTGGGAGAGCCTTCCGACGCTCGATGGCTTCTATAAGTTCTCCACGGATGAGAACGGCGTGAAGCAGCATCGCGCCCTGCGCGGCCCCGAATATATGCGCGCCTTGCGCAAGCTGGTCGACAGCCTCGGCGTCACCGTTCTCGATCACAGCCCGGCCCTGGAGTTGCTGCAGCGGTCCGACGGGTCGGTGGCTGGCGCGCGCGGCATCAGGCGGCAGGCGGGTGGCGACTGGCAGGTGAACGCCGGCGCGGTCGTGCTCGCTACGGGCGGTACCTCGTTCCTGTCGCGCCTGCTCGGCTCGCACACCAACACCGGCGATGGTTATCTCTTGGCGGCGGAGGCTGGCGCCGAGCTCTCAGGCATGGAGTTCACTACCTATTATACCGTCGCACCGGTGCGCTCGACCATGACGCGCTCCATGTCCTACGCCTTCGCCACCTATTACGACGCGGACGGCGCGGTCATCGCGATGCCGCCGGGGCCTGAAACGACGCGCCCGCTGGCCAGGGCCATGCTCAAGGGGCGCGTCTTTTGCGACCTTGCCCGCACGCCGGAGGACATCCGTGCGCGCGTTCCGACGATTTCGCCGAACGTCATGCTGCCGTTTCGGCGCTGGGGCATCGATCCCTACAAGGATCGCTTCGAGGTGACGCTACATGGCGAGGGGACGATCCGTGGCATCGGCGGGCTGCGGGTCGTTGGCGATCATTGCCAGACCTCGGTTCCCGGTCTCTATGCGGCAGGCGACGCGGCGACGCGCGAACTTGTGGCCGGTGCTATTTCGGGCGGCGGCAACATCAATTCGGCCTGGGCGGTTTCGTCCGGCCAATGGGCCGGAGCGGGAGCGGCACGCCATGCCGCCGCCAACGGCTCTCAGTCCGGCGGGCGCGCCATCGGGCAAGCTGGCCTCCGTCCGGCCTCCGCGCGACGCGACGTCGATCTCGGTACGACACTGTCCACCATCCAGGGCGAGATGCTGGCCTACGACAAGAACATCTTCCGCAGCGGCGAAACATTGAAACGTTCGGCCGAAATTCTTGACGACGCTTGGGCGGAATTCGATGCACATGCCCAAGGCGCTGGCGACGCGCTCTTGAGGACACGTGAAACCGCGGCGATGCTGGCGACGGCACGCTGGTGCGCCGCGTCCGCCTTGGCCCGCGAGGAAAGCCGCGGCATGCACCAGCGCGATGACAGGCCGGAAATGGACCCCCGCTTCAACCGACGCATTCTCGTCGGCGGGCTGGACAAGGTCTGGACGGCGTCGGACTACGGCCATGCACTGGAACTTGCATCATGATCGAACTCGTCATCGCCGAGCGTTGTACGGGCTGCAACGCTTGCGTCGAAATCTGCCCGACCAACGTGCTTGAAGCGATTTCCGGCGATGTGCCGCGCATCGCCCGGCAAGAGGACTGCCAGACCTGCTTTATGTGCGAGCTCTATTGCCGGGCCGACGCGATCTATGTCGCGCCCGACTGCGAAAACCCGACGCCGGTCGACAAGAACGCAATCCTTGCCTCCGGCCTGCTCGGCGAGTTCCGCCGCAATCATGGCTGGGACGAATGGGCGGACGATCCTCGCTATCCCAACGAGCACTGGCGGATGGAGAGCGTCTTCCTGCGCGCGAGAATGGCTTTTCAGCGACGGCTCCGACGGCTTCAACATCATGTTCCCCCATCTTCCTGCCGGCCTTGACGACTTCATCGAAAAGGTGGTGCCGGAATTGCAACGGCGCGGGCTGTTCCGACGCGAATATGAGGGGTCGACGCTCCGCGAAAATCTCGGTCTGGCGCGTCCCAGGAATCGGTTTTTCGACTAGCCGTCAGGTTGAAGAGGCGCGCTCGACGCCGCGTCGGCGGGAGATCAGGAGAGAGCTCGCATCGTCGATCGCCTGTTCGCCTCGATTGCGAATGGCCTCAGAGGCAAGCGCACCGTCGAGGAAGTCCTTGTCCGTCGCATAGACCGCGGTCGGCAAGACGAGCGCTTCGAAGAAAGCAAAGAGCGGTCTTAGCTGATGCTCGACCATCAGCGCGTGCCGCTCGCCGCCGCCGGTCGCGGTCAGGAGCACGGGCTTGCCGCGCAGCGCAGCCGGATCGACAAGGTCGAAGAAATGCTTGAACAGGCCGGTGTAGCTGCCCTTGTAGGTCGGCGAGCCGATGACGAGCATCTCGGCCGTGACGACCGCGTCGAGCACCTTTCGGCCTGTATCATCGAGGTCGCGCGACCAACGTGCCGCCCCGAGCGAGGTACCGACATCGTCCAGATCAAAGGTCACCGCCGCAAGACCATGTCGATGCGCGATCTCGCTGACGAAATGCTCGACGAAACCACGCGTCTTGGATGGCCGCGTGAGATTGCCTGAGAAGCCGACGACGGTGGGGTTTGTCATGGCTGTCACCGGGTTTGCGGGTCCACGATGACCGGGCAGCTCTCGTCCGTCGCCCAGTCGGCGAAGCTCAGATAGTAGGCGCGGACATCGTCATATCCTGCCCGGACCGCGGCGGCGGCCGCGAGAGCCGCCCGGCCACCACCGTCGCAATGGGTGATCACATGACCCCCGGCCCGGAGTCCGGCCTTAGAGAGGAGATCCCGCAGAGCGCTGGGCGCCTTCAGGCGGCCATCGTCGAGCAGGCTCGCATGCGGAAGCAAGCGCGCGCCCGGCAAATGGCCGCCCCGAGCGTTGCGCCGCAAGTCCGTGCCGGCAAACTCGTCCGCCGTTCGAGCGTCGAGAAGTTGGACGCCGTCCAGGTCGGCCTTCAGCGTCGACCGGTCGACCAGCCGGACGGGTCCAGCTCCTGGTCGAGCTTGGAACGCCGCTACTTCCAAAGCTTCGGGTGCTTTTGCCAGAAGTTCCGTACGTTCGCGGATCGCAGGCCATCCACCGTTCACGATCAGCGCTTCGGCTCCGAAATATTGAAGGATAAACCAGACACGCGCAGCTTCCGTCATGCGGCCATCGTCATAGACAACCGCGCGCACGGGGCCGCCCAAGCCAAGACAGGCGATCGCACGCTCCCAATAGGGGATGTTCTCGAACGAGGTCTCGCCCGACTTTGCTGCCGCCTCCCAAGTCTCGATCGGCACACGTATAGCCGCAGCCGGGTGGTGGGCTTCGAATGCCGCGGGTTCGCGAACGTCAAGCAGACGAAACGCGCCAAGCGAAGGCAGTGCGTCGGGCTCGATGATGGGATCGCGTGACATCGGATTTTTTGGCGCAGGGGGCGCGGCGCCGAATTGTGCCGCAACTGCATTTTGGGCGAATACTGGCATTGGAAACGCTAGACCTCGACCTTCGTGCCGTCGTAGCGGGTGAATCTGAACCCCTCGAACGGCTCGCGATATGTTTGCCGCTCGTCACGAAGAATGCTGATCGCGAGCTCTTCGCCGAGCGCCAGCGACGCCGAGAAATCCGAGCGCCAATGGATGCCGGCCCAGTCGCGGCCGACGCCGTAGTTCCAGGCGAGCTTGTTCAACTCGCCTCCGACAGTGAGCGGCTCGCCCTGGTAGGGGATGAGCTTCGTCGGATCCTTGGGATCAGTCTGAACCGGGTTCGAAATCACGGCGTCCTCATCGAAGAGCGCCTTGAGGATCGTCACGTTGGACGCGGCGATCTGGGCTGCTCCGCCGGGATAGCTCGAGTGGATCGGCGCGCCCTCGGGGTAGACGTGCGACAGAAGATGGCTGCCGAACTTGCCGACGCTTCGCACCAACGCAGCCGAGTTCAGGACGTCGCTGTGAACCGGATAGACGTCCACCTTGTTGGCGATCCGGTGATGGATCAGCCCGCCATACGCTTCCGGCCGCAAGGTGCGGTGGACATAGAACTTCTGCCAGTACGCCACGCGGATGGCCAGCGAGGCGGTGATCGGCAGCAGGCTCTGCGCGTAGGGCAGGCCGAACGTGCCGTAGCCGCCGGTCTGCGTTTTCGACTTCGCATACGGATTGGATTTGCTGAACGGAATTCCAAAACCGCCATAATCCGGATTGGCCTTGTCCGGCGCGACGCCGAGCAGCAGGGCTGCCGACCAGAAGGCGGCCGGGTTGTTGTGGACGTATTCGGCGAGGTCACGGCCGGTCGCGATGTAGCGCGGCGTCGGGTCGAAGCTGGTCGGCTTGGCTGGGGGGGTGCCGTTCTGGATGACTAGCCACTCGTCGTAGCCGGTCAGGAAGTCGGTGCCCGCTGCGGCGGTGCGAATGCGGGCGGGGATAAGCTGGCTGCCGTAAGGAGCGTCCTTGAGCAGGAACTGCGAGATGTAGGGACCCTGGAGCGTGCCGGGCGGCGTCACATAGCGACCGGTTCTTCCTGACGGATCGGCCGCGTCGACGTAGAGCGCCGTCCCCCGGAACAGCGATTGTGGAGTAATGCTTCCGTTCGTGCGCGGCCCGTTGAAAGCGGCGAGCTTGCTCAACTCGTCGACCGCGGCGAGCACGTCCTTGTTGCTGGTGTCGTCCGTCAGCTCGGACAGCGGGACATCGCGCAGCAGCGACTGCCAATAGAGCTCGACGGCCTCGCTGGCCCGCGTCGCGCTGTCGAGTGCGGGCGCCGGCGGGATCGCGTACTGCGGGCCGACGCAGCCTGTCAGGTTCACGGCGAGGGAACCGATGGGATTGAGCTGCTTGCGCTTGCCGCCGAGCGGTATGGCCTCGAAGTCGGCCGGATCACCTGAGGCGTAGGCCTTCAGCGTCGCGTCGAAGGCTCGTCGGTCGACTTCGCCGCGTTCGTCGTGCGGCAGACCGCGCGTATCGGAACCGATTAGGTTTGGGTATCTCACTTCGTCGCCATTCACTGGGTGCGGCGCGAGCGCCACCGCGAAATCCGCCACCGCGGCGCTCCGCACGACATAGGCGTGTTTGCGGAAAACAAGTTGGGCATCCGTCTCCTCCTCGCCGGCCTGCGCACTGGCCGAGCCGACCACCGCGAGGGAAGGCAAGCCTGTAACAGCTATCGCCGCTACGCCTCCAGCCGCTCCAAGAAACCGGCGGCGGCCGCCATTGTGGACATCTGCCCTATCCGGTGCAGATACCTCACGGCCAGTTTGGCCTTCGCCTTCTAATCCGCGATGCAAGTGCGTCATTGCGATCTCCTTGTTTCGCCGAAGCGCTGCACCGATTAGACGGCATGCCGCGCCTATACCTCTTCGAGAATTCGCGCTTGCAGGGCGACGGCCGACGTGTCCGCGGCCTCGCGTCGAGGGCGAGGGAGATCGACAGGAATGTCGAGCGCTATGGCGCCGTCGCGGATGACGATCACCCTGTCGGCAAGGGCCACCGCCTCGGCGACATCGTGAGTGATGAGAACCGTCGTGAAACCGTGCTCGCGCCAGATGCGCTCGAGCAGACGGTGCATTTCCATGCGCGTCAGCGCGTCAAGAGCCCCGAACGGCTCATCGAGGAGAAGAACACCGGGCCGGCTCACCAGGGCACGGGCAAGGGCGACGCGCTGGCTCTGGCCGCCCGACAAGACCGCGGGCCAGTCATTTGCCCGATCCGCAAGCCCGACATCGGCGAGCGCTGCCATGGCGGACTCGCGCCAGCCATTCGCCCGTGCGATGCCGACATTGCCGAGAACACGATGCCAGGGAAGCAGCCTTGCGTCTTGAAACAAGAGCCGCACGTTCGACTGGAGCGATTGCACCCGGGCGTCGCCGATGGAAATCGTCCCGGCGCTCGGCTGATCAAGTCCTGCGATGAGGCGCAGAAGCGTGGACTTGCCGCAGCCGGAGCGCCCTACGATCGCCAGCAACTGCCCGGCTGGAATGGCCAGATCCAGCTTGGATAACACCCGTCTGTTGCCAAACGACTTGGACAAGCCGTTGAGCTGCACAGCCTTTCCGTTCGCCGTCCGCGCTTCTTGCTTCCGTGGCACAACCTCCCGGAGCGTGGTTGCGTCGTGTGGGGCTGTATCGGTTTCTTGGAACACTGCACCTTCGTGCAGCCGAAGCGCGCTTGCAGCATCTCTCATGGTACTGCTTCCCTGGTGGCGGCGGGTTGGTAGGCCGGATGCCAGGCGAGAGCGCGCGTCTCGATCAGCCGGGTGAGCGCGTCGGCGAGCTTGCCGAGGAGTGCATAGACGATGATCCCGAGTACCACGATGTCGGTCTGCAGGAATTCGCGCGCGTTCATGGTCATGTAGCCGATACCCGAAGAGGCCGAGATCGTTTCGGCGACGATCAAAGTCAGCCACATGATGCCGAGCGAGAAGCGCAGCCCGACAAGGATCGATGGCAGCGCCCCAGGCAGGATCACCCGCCAGAACAGCGCCAGGGGGCCGAGCCCATAGACGCGCGCCATCTCGATCAGCCTGACGTCGACGGTGCGGATGCCGTGAAAGGTATTCAGGTAGATCGGAAACGCGGTTCCGACCGCCACGAGAAAGATCTTCGCCTCCTCACCGATCCCGAACCAGAGGATGACGAGGGGAATCATGGCCAGGTGCGGCACATTGCGCAGCATCTGCATCGACGAGTCGAACACAGTTTCGGCCGGCCGCGAAATTCCGGCCAGAACGCCGAGAATAAAGCCGATACCCCCGCCGATAGCGAGCCCCTTCAGCGCCCGTTCCGTCGAGATGGCGGCATGGGTGAGAAGCGTGCCATTGCGGAGATTTTCCCAAAAAGCGGCGGCCACCGCGCTGGGTGCCGGCAGCAGGCGGGTCGAGATCACTCCGCTGCGCGAAGCTATTTCCCATTCGACCACAATGCCGATCGGCAACGCCCAGGACGCGACGATCTGCAGTGCCGTCGCGCCTGCGTTTCGAAGCTGCGTCTGGTGAGCCATGGTCAGGATGCCTTTCGCGCCGCTGGCCGGATCTCGTTGGCGATGGTCTCGCCGAATGGGCCAGTGTTGACGGAAAGGTTCGCCTTCTCCGGTGCATGGGCGAGCGGAAGCAGGGGGAAGACGAGCTCGGCGAAGCGGTAGGCCTCCTCGAGATGCGGGTAGCCGGAGAGGATGAAAGTATCGATGCCGATCGACCGATAGTCCTCCATCCGCGCCGCGACTTCCTCGGCCGAGCCGACCAGCGCGGTCCCGGCGCCGCCTCGCACCAGGCCAACGCCTGCCCACAGGTTCGGGCTGACCACCAGCTTATCGCGGCGGCCGCCGTGCAGCGCGCTCATCCGGCTCTGGCCGACGGAGTCCATGCGCGCGAACACCGATTGCGCCTTAGCGATCGTTTCGTCGTCGAGATGCGCTATGAGGCGGTCGGCCGCCGCCCAGGCTTCTTCGGACGTCTCACGGACGATCGCGTGGAGACGGATGCCGAAGCTGAGCTTGCGCCCGTGCTTCCGCGTTGCCGCCTTGACCTTCGCGATCTTCTCCGCAACGAGCGCAGGCGGCTCGCCCCAGGTCAGATACTTGTCGACCGTCTCGGCGGCGACTTCGATCCCTTCCTCAGAGGACCCACCGAAATAGAGCGGCGGATACGGCGCCTGGACTGGCGGAAACAGCAGTTGTCCGCCTTCGATGCGAATGTGCTTGCCGGAAGTGTTGACCGTCTCGCCTGCAAGCAGCGCCTTGTAGGCATGGAGAAACTCGCGGGTAATCTCGTAGCGGTCGGCATGGCTCGCGAAAATGCCGTCGCCCCTGTTCTCGACGGGATCGCCGCCGGTCACCACATTGATAAGGAGGCGGCCGTTCGACAGACGGTCGAGCGTCGCGGTCATGCGGGCTGCCACCGTCGGCGGCTGCAGCCCTGGCCTGACCGCGACCAGGAACTTCAACTGCTCGGTGGAGGTCAGCATCGCCGAGGCGACGATCCAGGAGTCCTCGCAACTCTTTCCCGTGGGCAACAGCACGCCGTAGTAGCCGAGGTGGTCGGCAGCCTGGGCAATTTGGCGCAGATACGGCAGGTCTGTGGCGCGCCCGCCAGTCGCTGTGCCAAGATACCTGCCGTCTCCATGAGTCGGCAGGAACCACACCACGTTTACGCGGTCGGGAGGAAGCTCGGCCGCGACATTCACGACTGCGGCTTCCTCACTGCATCGGCGATCGAGATCGCGGTCGGGATGAGGCCGAGTTCGAAGAACACGTCAGCGATCTTCTGCTGCGCGGCCACCACCTCCGGTGTAATCGGCTTCACGCCGTAGGACCGCCGCTGGACGGCGACTGCGAGAACGTCCGCAGGGATCCCGAGTGCCGGCGAAAACTGTTCGGCCACATCGCCACGGCTGGCGTTGATCCAGGTGTCGATCTCGCCGAGGGATGCGACGAGGGTGTCGACCACTTCGGGCTGGGTGTCGACGAAGTCGCGCGAGGCAAGGTAGAATTCGTGGTTGTCTACGACGCCGTTGCCGTTCGCCAGTTGGCGGGCGCCGGTAGCCGCTTCGGCGGCCGCGAGAAATGGCTCCCAGATCACCCAGGCATCGACGGCCTGCTTCTCGAATGCGGCGCGTGCGTCGGCCGGCGGCAAGAACGAGACTTCTACGTCAGAATAGGCCAACCCGGCTTTCTCCAGCGCCTTGACGAGCAGATAGTGAACGTTCGAGCCCTTGTTCAGCGCCACCTTCTTGCCCTTGAGGTCCGCGACGGTCTTCAGCGGACTGTCCTTGGGAACCAGGATCGCCTCGGCTTCCGGCGCCGGGGGCTCGTAACCCACATAGACGAGTGGAGCACCTGCAGCCTGCGCGAAGATAGGCGGCGCCTCGCCAGTCGTGCCGAAATCAATGGACCCGACGTTGAGTGCCTCGAGGAGTTGCGGCCCCGCCGGGAACTCGGTCCACTCGACCGTGTAGCCCTGCGGTTTCAGCTTTTCCTCAAGGAGCCCTTTTGTCTTCAGCAGGATGAGTGTGCCGTACTTCTGGAACCCTATTCGGACAATCTTGTCGTCCGCATGAGTTGCGGTGGCGGCGCCCAGCGCAATGGTGCCGGCGAGAGCGAGCTTCGCAAGGTAGCGTATGAAGGCATTCATCAATCGGACTCCTCTTCCCAAGGTCAGTACAGGACTTTGAAATTAGCTGGCATGAAGCATGCCGCAGTGCTCTGCGCCCGCAATTCAGGGCGCGGTCGGGAGTGCCCGATTTCATTGAGAGTAACGGGCGGAAGGAGCCCTCACAAAGAATATTCTACTAATAATATAGAATTTGTTGGGAACAGTTTCGCTTGGATGAGAGGGACCGGCGAAGCACGGGCCCGTGCCCGAACAAGCAAGCGCCACTTGGCGTCACGTCGACGAAGGCTGGCTGAGCAATGCGGTCGCGAGGCGCTGGCATTGAACGCGGATGTCCGGGATCGCTTCGATTTCGAAAAAGGTGCCGCGGGTAAGCGGACCCACTGCTGAAATGCGATCGTTGCGGATTTCCTCTCGGCTGATCAGGGCGCCGTCCGTGGAGACGTCGAGGCCGATATGAAGGCCAGAACGCATCGCTGCGTCACAACGCTTGAACCATCCGCCAGCCGCAGTTCCAAATACTCATCGCGCTCAAGGATTCCGACGCTTTCCTCGTCGATTATCCGCAATCTTCCAGATGAGCTGTTCTTTTTCGGAGTTTCGTGCAGCAGTTGTCCAAGATATTCGGCCATACAGGCGACGGGGCGCGAAACAGGTTGTCGGATCATCGATCCGGATGTTGCGGTTTTGCAGCCAATGCACGAAATGGTCGGGATCGTCGGCGAAGGCGCTCATGTTCGAGGCTCGGACGTTGAGAACGTGATCCGGGAAATCCGTCGAATAGGCCAGGCCCCGCCCGAGCGACCTACGCTTTTCAATGATGATGATGTCGAGGCCGGGATCGCGACTGCGTAGGAGATGCGCTGCCATCAGAACGCCGCTTGCACCGCCGCCGATGATCGCAATCGACCTGGTCGATGCCGTAGGGGCGGCCGAATTCCACTTTCCGCGATAGGCGACCGTCATCACCGCGCGACTCATGCGGCTCGCAAGCGTGGGGCGCAACCCGGGAGGAGAATATGGAGAAAGCCGACACGCTGCTCCAGTTCGGTGTGATTACTAGGCGGCGTCGAGATTGCGCAGACGCTCGACACAGAGCGCCCGCAATACGCGCGCCGCATCCGCATAGGTCAACTGCTCTTCGCCAGATGCAAGAAGCCTCCCGGGAACCACCGCGGCGACATCCTCCAGAATGCGAATCGGAAGGAGATCCGAACAGCTTCGCGTACGCCCGAAAACCGAGCTGATTGGGACCGACTGACCTTCGAATTCGACCAGCGGTTCGCTCATGTCATGCTCCCAGCCTTCATAGGCGTCGAGGGCATCGGAGAAAGCCTGATGCAGATAAATCGGTGCGTGGCCTTCATGCAGTGCGGGAAGCAATCGCGTCATCAATTCCTCCTGTGATCTGCTAACGAACGCAAGTGAACTCATGAGACTCACACTGGAACTGGCTGCCAAACAGCTCGGTCCTGATCTTGAAATTAACGAAAGTGGGTAAGGCCTACCAATGGCCGTACATGCGGCGCGGGGTGCGGAGAAGGACTGGGAGCGCGTCCGGCTGTCGTATCGGGCGAAATCGGTCGATGCGCCTTCGGACAAGCCCATAATGAAGGACAGGATGCAGGCATGAGCTGCGCCGACGCCGTTCAGCGTAATAACGCTCGCCGCGGCGACCTCTTCGTCATCTGCGTAGCGCTGCCGCTTGCGTTCCCCATGCGCCTTCGCTTCATCGGCAAGCTTCTAGGATTGATCAACTGGTTGCACCATACGCAAACGCGTATTTTCATCTTTTATACGCCTGCGCGTATATCTAAATTTTAAACGCGAACGCGTATATTGACAGTTTATACGCCCTCGCGTATATTGATGTGTGGAGGACTGCTGTGACCGATCAGATCGCCCGCACAGAAAAACAGCTCGGCGCCATCCTGCGCCGCGCTCGAAAACAGGCACGGCTGAGCCAGGGGGCTCTAGGCGAACAAATCCATCTGCGCCAGGGCACTGTCTCACGTCTGGAAGCCGGAGAGCCCGCTGTCCAGCTGCGCACTTTAATGGAAGCGCTTTCGGCTCTGAACCTTGAACTGGTCGTCCGGCCACGCACCCAAGGCAGTGCCGCCGATATCGAGGACCTGTTCTGATGGCACGAAAACGCGCTCACGCTCCTCTCAATGTCTTTCTGAACAACCGCCATGTCGGCGTCCTGCGCCGTGAGGCGACAGGTGCTATCGACTTCCAGTACGGACGCGACTGGCTGAACTGGCGCGGCACGTTCCCAGTGTCACTGTCGCTGCCCTTGCGCGAGGATCGGTATATTGGCACCCCCGTCATCAATGTGTTCGACAACCTGCTGCCTGACAGCGACCTCATCCGAAAGCGCGTCGCCGAACGCGTTGGCGCAGACGGCACAGACGCCTTCAGCCTGCTGACGGCCCTCGGCCATGATTGCGTCGGCGCACTCCAGTTTCTGCCTAATGGCGTCGAGCCCGGGACCGCCGGCGACACCGACGGCAAACCGATCACTGACGACGAGATCGCCGACATTATCAAGAATCTCGCGGCAGCACCCTTGGGCATGGGCGAAGACGAAGATTTCCGAATCTCGATCGCCGGCGCTCAGGAAAAAACCGCGCTGCTGCGTAAGGACGGCCAATGGTTCAAGCCGATAGGAACGACGGCAACCACCCACATCCTCAAACCGCAGATTGGGCAGCTTCCCAATGGCATCGACCTCTCCAACAGCGTCGAGAACGAATATCTATGCCTCAGACTGCTGCATTCGTTTGGTATCCCCACACCCCCCGTTGAAATCGCCGATTTCGGGGAACGCCGCACACTGATCGTCGAGCGCTTCGATCGCCTTTGGGCAAGAGATGGGCGACTGCTGCGACTGCCGCAGGAAGACATCTGCCAGGCGCTATCGATCCCGCCGACAAAAAAGTACCAGTCTGATGGTGGTCCCGGTATGCGCGAGATCATCAATCTGCTCAAAGGCAGCGACACGCCTGATGCCGACATCACGACGTTCATGCGTGCGAGCATCATATTCTGGCTGCTCGGCGCGACCGATGGGCATGCAAAAAATTTCAGCATTTTCCTCGGTCCCGGCGGGCGCTATCGCATGACACCGCTGTACGATGTGCTGACAGCGCAGCCGAGCCTCGACCAGGGCCAAATTCAACGCAAGAAATTCAAACTTGCGATGTCCGTCGGAACAAATCGCCACTATGCCATCAGTGACATCGTGCCAAGACATTTCATGCAGACGGCAGATATCGCTGGTGTCGGCACTCCGGCGATGCGGGCGATTTTTGAAGACATTGAAGCCAATGCCGATCGGCAAGTACAAGCTGTTGTCGGGTCGCTGCCCGGTAGCTTCCCCGATCAGCTTGTGACCTCGACCGTGGCGGCCATCAAACACCGCAGCCAGCTCGTCGCAAATTCTCTGGAGGCTTCTCATGTCTGAGTCGGGGCAACGCCCGCGCATAGCAATCCTTGGCTGGGGCTCTCTGATCTGGGACAAGCGCCCCGAATTCGATGAAAAGCATGCCCCCTGGGAAGATGATGGCCCGGCACTTAAACTGGAATTCTCGCGTATTTCAGATACCCGAAACGGGGCTCTGACCCTGGTGATCGACACTGACTACGGTCAGGAGCGCATCGTCCAATATGCGCTTAGTACCCGCACAAACCCGGCCGATGCCGTCGCTGATCTGCGCTGCCGCGAAGGCACTGTCATCTGAGCTAGCAGACCGGCAGCTATTCGTTGTCGTGCCGTCACCCCGCTCCTTTGAGGCGACGGACGGCTTCAAACGAAGCAGGCATGGAGCGACCGACGCCGGCAGCGCCGAGGAGTTTACTGCGGCTTTGTCGCGCAAATCGCGAAGCGGTGTTGTGTGGCTCGTTCGATCGCCTTAGGCCAACTCAACTGTCGAGCCTGAGCGCGATGGATCGCGCGCAGTTTCCAGTCGACGACGGGCTGATCGAACCCGGCTTCGGCCAGCAAGCGCACTATCTCTCCCGCCCGTGCGCCGCCTGAAAAATAGACGCGGGCAAGAATGCGTTTGTGGCGTCTGGCCATCGAGTCGCCGTCATTATCCGCGACCTGGGACTTACGGGTTGTGAGCTTTTCCCAAATGTCCCGCAAGCCCATCGCCCAGTTGCGGCTGACAAAATCCCCGTCGATGACCAGCAGCTTGCCGCCGGGCCTCAGCAGCGAGAACCATTCGGCAAAGGCCGCCTTCGGATCCAGCAGCGTCCAGACGAGGTGACGGGTGACGATGACATCGTAGCTCGCCTTGTCCTCGAGCGTCCGTTCGGCATCCCTCACGATGAAGCGGATATCGGCGCCGCGGTTTTGTGCCTTGGCGCGCGCCTTGGCGAGCATGGCTTCCGACCAGTCGAGGCCTGTCACCACAAAGCCGAGATCGTGCATCAGATGCGAGATAACGCCCGTCCCACAGGCGAGATCCAGAGACGCCCGCCCGGCGCCTGGCCCAAGGTGCCTGCTTATGAGCGCATGCCAGGCAGCGCGCTCGCGCTCGGAAAAAATCTCGTGGCCGACCTGCAGGTCGAACGTCTCGGCGCGGTCGGACCAATAGTCCCGAATTTCGTCGCGCAGCGAATAATTTGCGTGAGCCGTCATCGCCCGAAACGCTCTCCTCCAAAGCCGTACATTGGAATTGCTCTAAAAGATAATTCTTGATTACACAACTCATGTTTTCTAAGCCGTGGCGGCAAACTAAATCACGAGAGCACAATGATTTTGAAGTCGATATTTGCGGCCGCAATCGCCCTCGCGGCGTTCATGCCGCTTACCCTCGGCGCGCGCGCCGAAACCGTCACCGACATTAGCGGCCGCAAGGTCGAGGTAAAGACGCCAGTTGAGAAGGTCATCCTTGGCGAAGGCCGGCAGATCTACCTGATTGCCGCGCTCGATACCGACAATCCCTTCAAGCGGATCGTCGGCTGGCGCGAGGATTTCTCCCAGGCCGATCCTGACAATTACGCCGTCTATCTGGAAAAATTCCCCTCGATGGCCACGATCCCGACCTTCGGCGGTTTCAAGGACGGCACCTTCGACATCGAGCAGGCCATCGCGCTTCAGCCGGACGTGATGATCATGAATATCGAGTCCAAGCAGGCAACCGAAGATGCGCAATACATCGAAAAGCTCGCCGCCGTCGGCATCCCGGTGGTCTATGTCGATTTCCGCGAGCATCCCTTCACCAACACCGAGCCGAGCATGCGCCTCATCGGCAAGCTCTTTGGCCAGGAGGAGCGGGCGGAGGCGTTCATCGCCTACCGCGCGGCCGAGATCGCGCGGGTGACCGATGTTATCGCAAAGAATGGTCCCAAGCGCCCGACCGTGTTCATCGAGCGCGCCGGAGGCTATTCCGACGATTGCTGCATGAGCTTCGGCAACGACAACTTCGGCAAGTTCGTGGAGATGGCCGGTGGGCAGAATATCGCGGCGGACCTGATCCCGGGCACGTTTGGCGCGCTCAACCCCGAACAGATCATCGCAAGCGATCCCGACCAGGTGATTGTGACGGGCGGTAACTGGGAGGCGTATGTGCCAGGCGGCAAATGGGTCGGTGTCGGTCCCGGCGCGGACGAGGCGGAAGCACTGAAGAAGCTCAAGGGCCTAACGGAACGGCCTGCGCTAACCGGCGTCAAGGCGGTGGAGAACGGTCGGGTCCACGCCATCTGGCACCAGTTCTACAACAGCCCCTATCAGTTCGTCGCCATCCAGCAGATGGCCAAGTGGCTGCACCCCGACCTGTTCGCCGATCTGGACGCCGAGGCCACCTTCAAGGAGTTGCACGAGAAGTTCCTGCCGGTCGAGTACAGGCCTGGCCATTGGGTCTCGCTCTCCAATGAGCAGTGAACCAGCGGCATTAACGGCCAAGGACGGGCGCGGCCTCTACCGCGCCCTCGTCCTGCGCAAGCAGCTTATCCTCGCAGGTCTCGTCCTGGCGCTGCTCCTGAGCCTTTGCGTCGACCTCGCGCTTGGCCCTGCCAGCTACAGCCTCGACCAGGTGGTGCTCGCCCTCGTTGCTCCCGGCAGTGTGCCGCTTCAGGTGCGCGTGGTGCTATGGGAAATCCGGCTTCCCATCGCGCTGATGGCCGTGGTCGTGGGCGCAGCACTGTCGGTCGCCGGGGCCCAGATGCAGACCATCCTGAACAATCCGCTCGCCAGTCCGTTCACGCTCGGCATTTCGGCGGCGGCCAGCTTCGGCGCCGCACTCGCGCTCGCCTTCGGCGTCGCGCTCGTCCCCGCCGCGATCGAATATGTCGTGCCGCTCAACGCCTTCGTGGTGGCGATGCTGACCGCGCTCGTCATCCACCTGCTGAGTCTCAAGCGCGGCGTGACGGTTGAAACCATCGTGCTTCTCGGCATCGCGCTCGTCTTCACCTTCAATGCGCTGCTGTCGCTCGTCCAGTATCTTTCCTCAGAGCAGGCGCTCGCCGCGGTCGTGTTCTGGACGATGGGAAGCCTCACCAAGGCGACCTGGCCCAAGCTCATCATCACCAGCCTCATCCTTCTCGCAACGCTTCCGATATTCGCGCGCCGCGCCTGGGCACTGACGGCGCTGCGGCTAGGCGAAGACAAGGCCGCGAGTTTTGGGGTCAAGGTCGCACGCCTGAGGCTCGAAACCATGATGATGGTGAGCCTGCTCGCCGCTATTCCCGTCGCCTTTGTCGGCACGATCGGCTTCATCGGGTTGGTCGGCCCGCACATCGCCCGCATGCTGATTGGAGAAGATCAGCGCTTCTTCCTGCCCGCTTCCGCGCTTGCTGGCGCCCTCATCCTTTCGGCGAGCTCGGTTGCCAGCAAGTCGCTCATTCCAGGCACGATCTTTCCGATCGGCATCGTCACCTCGCTTGTCGGCATTCCCTTCTTCATCTCGCTGATCCTCTCGAATGTGAGGCGCTCATGGTAACGATCAGGCTCGATGGTCTCGGAGCGTTTCACGGGGCGCGGCTCGTCCTTTCGGAC
>NZ_SUEO01000005.1:67364-82142 GCF_004962925.1 Mesorhizobium sp.
TTTCGCGGTGGCGAGATGGTTGCCGTCATCGGGCCCAACGCAGCGGGCAAGTCGACGCTTTTCAAGCGCATGGCAGGACTTTTGAAGGGCCCGGGCCGCGTCTGTCTCGAGGGAGCGGCGAAGGGACCGGACGGCATCTGCTACATGCCCCAGGATACGGCAGCCAACGCAGTGCTGACCGTTTATGAATCGATCCTGCTGGCCCGCAAGCAGGGCTCGGCCTGGTCGGTCGGCGACGGCGACCTCGCGCTCATAGACGGTATCCTGGCCGCGCTCAGCATCTCGGATATTGCCTTTCGCAATGTCGGAGAACTGAGCGGCGGGCAAAGGCAGGTGGTAAGCATCGCCCAGACCCTCGCCCGCGAACCTGAAATCCTGCTGATGGATGAGCCCACGTCCGCGCTCGACTTGCACCGGCAGGTCGAGGTGCTGAGCGTCATGCGCGGGCTTGCGCGTAAGCACGGGATTGCAGTGCTGATCGCAATTCACGACCTCAACCAAGCCTTGCGCTTCGCTGACAAATGCATCGTCATAGCCGACGGCCGGATGTTCGCCTGCGGTACGCCGGAAGAGGTCGTTACGCCGGCGCTCTTGCGTGACGTTTATCGCGTCGACGCGCGGGTCGAGCGATGCTCGCGTGGCATCGGTCATGTCATGGTGGATGGCGTTGCGGATGAAACGGCAGCGGCTGCGTCGATAGCAGCTTAGGCACCTGTGGTCGAAAGCCAAAAACCTAAAAAATAGATCGAACATTCTGGTATAAACGTTTGAATTAAAAATATTTGCTATCGCCCAAGCGGCTACTTGCCACGAATGGAGGCGCTCACGGCCGCCTGTGTTTTTCGACGAGCCGCTTTCGTACCAGATACCTTGCATAGACACCGGTCGTGAAAACGCGCGAAAAGGTCAGCCCGCTAGATTCAAAGATGGCCGGGGCGCCAGAAGATGGCACAACGAATGTGCAACGCAATGCTTGGCTTCGCGGCGCTTGCCTTATCCGCGTGCCAATCGGCTCCTGACACGCCGCAACCCACTCTCGACCCTGCATTGGAACCTGGTACCATTCATGCCCAGACTGCCTCGGGCCCGCGTTCGGCTTGCCGGCCAGACCTACACGGGCGCGTTCCTCAAGCAATGATCAAATTGCAGGCTGTTGTTATCGGGGCGGGGGGCCTGCAGGCCGTGATCCCAGATGCGAGCCTTAATTCGATCGGTACATCCAAAGCACGTATTCGGTGCCAAAAGATCCTCAGCGCAGACGCTTCGGTCGGGCTTGCGCCCTTCCGGAGGGCGAGGCATTTGTGCTTTCCGATCACGTCGGCGGGAGCTTCTGTCCTATAGGTCCGGTCGGCATGATTAGCTTTTCGAACCGGCCGGGGCGATCGCGCCAGGAACAATATCCGTGTTCTGAGCCACCTTGATGCGCCATCCCGACTGTCCTTCTTGGGCAATCAGAAGCAATATGCCCTTCCTGTCTCCGGCCGGGGACCCGTCCGGAGCAGATGCTCCCGTTAGGGTCCAAATGTAGTGAACGGAAGCAAGTCCCGGGGCCAAGTCCACAACCGACGAGACATCGCCTTCTAATCGGCTATTCCGAAACATGGTCTCATGGGTAGCTCGGTGCGCCGCTTCGATTTCCGATCGGTTCTTCCACCACACACCTGCGACATTGACGAAATTAGCATCAGAAACGAACAGAGATGCGAACTCATCCATATCATGCCGGTTCCAAGCGTTCGCGAAAGCAGTAGCGACATGCTCGGGCTTGCTAGTCGTCACGATCATGACCTCACGTCTCCTGCATCCTTTCCGATAAGCATATTGGAGATCCGTCCCAATCGCGATGACGGCATGTTCAAATTTCAAAGACAGTATCCCAACCGATCCGAAAGCCTCCTGTTCCGGGTCGCCCATTTGCTCCTCCGCGTCGGATCAGTCCAACGCCGGCCATCAGATCTTGTTTTTACAGGTCTTCGGAATCAAGGTCTGTTCAGTCTTTCTAATATAAGCCCTTCGAAAGACACTTCATTCCATGACGATTTTAGCGTTGAGATAACAACGATTTTAATCATGAAGCTGCATACGGCTTGCATCATCCGAGCTATCTTCCACTAAGCTGTTGACACCGGCCCCATGCGGTCAAGATCATCGTGAAATACGCTTGAGGACAATGCAGGAGGTGCTCGATATCTTCAGATATGTGGTTTTAGCGGCCGTCGCGTTCGCGGCGCCCCTGTTCGTTTCGGAGGCCCGGGCGCAGTAGACTGTCGAGTGCCACTCTAGGCACTACCAGTACGACGAGTGTTTCGCCGGTCCTTTGAAGCAGCCGCAGTTGATTCATCAGATCTCGAGTAACGCCTGCATCCTCAATCGTACCTGGGGTTATAATCCGAAGAGCAAGTACATCTGGGTCGCCCAGGGATGCCAAGGGGTTTTCGCCGATGTTGCCGGCTATCACCACGGTCGCGGGGACACATTCGATCCCAATGCGCGAATGTATGATCATCGGGGACATGACGTAGGCGCTGTGGTTGGCGGAGCCATATTAGGCGCGCTGGTCGAAGGGATGGCCGAAGACGCGAACCGGAAGCATCATCACACGACCAGCAATTATCGACCAGACGGCGGCTACAATGGTTGCCATGGCGTCGGCTGCATGGTCGACGACCCGGATAGGGCTGTCGACAACACTCCCCAGTTCGACAAGGAGGGTGAACCCAATTTGACGAGCACGGCAGCTATCAGGGTTGTCATGGCGCCGGCTGCCTCGTCGACGATCCTGGAGACGATGAATAATTTTCTGATGATCGCCTGCGCCAGACGCTCTCAGACAAGGTTTACTTTACTCGGTCGCGCTCATCCGCCGTGCCGAAAGGTGTTGCCCGGTCAGCCCGCGTCTTTTTCCAGAGGGCGCCGACTCCTGATCGAGAGATGACTGCACGCTGTTGGGTTTATTCGACGCGCCCTTGGCGCCAGTCTAGCCGCTATTTGCGCTGACCGTATCACCAAGCACCTTCGTGCGGCGCTGCATGCGCGCGTCAGCAGGCGCGAAGACTGAAATCGCCTTCGGGTGGACCTTGAAATGCGCCGGCGTCGCGGTGACGATCTCACCATCAGTGTTCACCGGCATCGGCCTTTTCGTCTCGATGTCGAACTCGACGCATCTGGCTGTGCGAACCTCGCTCCAGGCGCCGTGGGTGCCTGAGCGGAACGAGCGCAGCATAAGCGCCATTTTCCAGAGATTCGTCATTTCCAGGCTGTACAGGTCGAGATGGCCGTCATCGATCTCCGCCGTCTCCTCAACGACGTTGCCGCCGCCATAGTGCCGGCCGTTGCCCACCGCTATCTGGTAGGTCTCGACTTCGGTCGTTACGCCCTTTTCGGTAATCCTTGCTTCGAAGTGGCCAGCCTTGGTCAACACTTTCACGGCCGCCAAGGCATAGCCAAACCTGCCGAAACGCTTCTTCAGCGCCGGGTCGAGACCCTGGGCAAGGTCGGTGCTGACGCCGATGCTCGCAACGTTGAAGAAAGCGTGACCATTGACGGTCCCGACATCGATCAGACGCCTTCCGCCCTGTACAATCACGTCGGCAGCCTTCAGCAGATCCAACGGTATTTCGAGGGTGCGCGCCAGATCGTTCGCCGTCCCCGTCGGAATGATGCCCATCGGTAGCCCGCTTTCCATGGCCGCGACCGCCGCCGAGGACACCGAACCATCGCCGCCGCACACGATCACAAGGTCGGCCCTATGGCGAAGGCGCACGATATCGCGTGCTATCTCGGGCAGCGCCTCGAACGTCTCGACGGTGACGCGAAGCCCACCGGCCTGCAGCCGCTCGACGACCGGTGCGATAGATTCCTGCCCGCGTCGCGCCTTTGAATTGACGAGCAGAAGCGCGCGTCTGGTCGTGATGTCGTTCATGCGGCGTAGATAGGGTGCATGCCTGCGGATTTCGACGTCAACAGGCGCGCCTGGGAAGACCCAGAGTTGAACTTTCGTAACAGCCCGAATTGCTGGTTGTCACAGCCGATGAGGAATCTGCACAGTCGAGCACGCAGTGTGCTCGCATCCACTGCGGCCAACTTGGCCGAACCTGACGCTCAAACATCCTTCGTAGGTCGACTTCTCAATCGCGACCGTCGATCAATCGAAATTTAGGTTTCATGACCTGTTCAGAGCGGTTTCCCGATCCATTTTGCCAGGATGCCAACGACGCCCTCCCGGAACAACAGCACTGCGACAACGAAGATGATGCCCTGGGCGATCGTGACCCAGTCGCCAAATGTCGCGAGGTAATTCTGCATCGTGACGATAACTGCCGCGCCGACGATAGGTCCGAACACCGTGCCCATGCCACCCAAGAGCGTCATCAGCACGACCTCGCCGGACATGGTCCAGTAGACGTCGGTAAGTGACGCCAACTGGAACACGATCGCCTTGGTGGCGACAGCGACGCCGGCGAGCGTGGCCGACAGCACGAATACGGCGAGCTTGTAGCGGTTGACCCGATAACCCAGCGAGATCGCGCAGGGCTCGTTCTCGCGGATCGCCTTCAACACCTGTCCAAACGGCGAATGGATGATCCGATAGATCAGCAATATGCCGGCGAAGAAGATGGCGAGCACGAAGAAATAGAGCAATTCGTTTGAGCGCAGGTCGATCAGCCCGAACAGATAGCCGCGCGGCACAGCTTGGATGCCGTCCTCGCCGCCGGTAAACGCCGCCTTCGAAGCTATGGCTTACGAGCGAAACTGGTTGGTCAGGAGCCTAGTTGGTCTTCAACGGGCCGACACGGTTTTCGGCAATCCAGCGGGCGGCAAGCACCAATGCTCCCATACTGAAATCCTTGCCATGCTTGGCCACCATTTCTTCCGACAGTTTGGCGAGCCGGTCGAAAAATTCGTCCTTGCTCTCGTCCTCGGCGGTGGGTTCGGTTTTCATTTGGTGCTCCTGTTGCATGCGGCCTGCCTTTGCTATTTGAACATCGACGCGGGAAAGGTGACGATCGCGGCGGTGCCGTCGACGGTGCCCACCGCCAGGTGCTGTCCGTCACTGGACCAGGCAAGCGCGGTCACCGCGCTGCCCAGGGGTCTGACGAGGAGTTCGTCCCGCGCGCCGATCTGGGCGATGGTGATCCGACCGTTGGCATAGCCGGCCGCAATCAGTTTCTTCTGCGGGTGCGCAGCCACCGTCTCGACCGGAACCAGCCCGGCGCGACCAGTCTCCAGCGCGCCGGAGATTTCGTCGCCAAGTGGCGGCGCGGTCATCGACCAGCCGGCGATCCGGAAGGCGCCCGATGCAAACAGCGCATTCTCCGGCAGGCTCCAGCACACCGTCCGGACCGGGGATGGAAATCCCGCGACAATGCCAGTGCGGCCATCGGCTATGCACACCAGGGCAAAGCCTCCGGCTTCGAGCCCACAGGCCAGCCAAGTGCCGTCGCCACTCCAGCGGATCGATATCGGACGCGCTGAAAAGGCGATATCGCGTATCAGGGTGGTGTCGCCATCGACCATCCAGATCGACAATCCGTCGTCCAGGCCATGGGCGAGGCGCCTTCCGCCTGGCGAAAAGGCAAGCGCATCCGTGGACGGTGTCGTACCGTGTCGCAGTCGCACCGCATCGCCTTGACCGCGTGCCAGGAAAACATCCTGCCCGTTGCTGACGGCTGTGATGGCCATGCGGGGGCTGTGGTCGACGGCGACGACCGGCCCGTCGATCTTGACCAGCGTCTCCATCACATTGCCGTCCGCGGCCAGATGCACCGCTTCGCCAGCCGCCGTTCCAACGAGGAAGCCGGAGGAAAGGTAGTTGGCGAGCGGAACGTCGCCATCCCCAAACGCAGCGGTGGCGATCAATGGTGCCGGTGGCTTCTCCCTTGGGCGGATCGTCGTCTGGCCGAGATCGCCGCTCACCCTGATCCGGGACTCAGGCGGTTCCTGGTCCGCGACCGCAGCTATGGCGACCGTTCCATCGACGCAGGTGAAGGCGACAGTCGAGCCATCGGCGCTAAAGCGCAGATCGGCGATCGCCGACGGGCGACGCCAGCTTCGCGCCAGCAGGTCGAACAAGGTCAGGTTCTGTATCGCGTGCTGGTTCATGACCATTCCCTTCGTCAGCTTCCATCCGTCGCCGCGAGGCTGCGGTCGACGTCCTCGACCTCACCCTCCGCGGCGGCGATGCGTTGCTCGCACCTCGCGCCTTCCTGCATGACCGCCGCGGCTCTCTCCTCCGCCTCATGCAATTCCTGCACCAGTTGCGCGCTGGCGCCGCTCCTGCCGATTTCGAGTTCCAGGCGCAGCACATCCATCTCGATACCGGCGCGTTTCTGATCGAGCCGCAACGCCTCGGCAGTCAGCGCGGAGACGTTGGCGACAAGATCGAGCCGGCGGGCGAGCAACGCGTCACGCCTGGTAGTTTGGCCATCGGATCCTCCCGTCATTTTTCGCCCAGCCATCGGTCAGGCTGGCTTTTCGAAAGCCGACAGCAATTTGGGCAATGTTCCGGCCTGCGAATGGAACTGTCTTTCAGCCGTTTCGATGTGGCTCTTGAGCTGATCCCAGATGTCGACGCGGATCATCGAAGTCGTATCGCCGGTGAGGCGCTCGATCTCGTCGACGCGGAACTGGCGTGACAGCGAAACGCCGGAAAACACGAAGTCCCGCAACAGGATCGCGTGGTTCTCGATGAACAGATGGATCATCGGATGCGTTTGCGTGGTGACGCCGCCGGCGGCAAGCTCGGCCCGGATGAAGTCCTGGAAGTGGCTCTGGAGGCGATATTGGCTCTCGCCCATGAAGCGCATCACAAAAACCAGATCGCGAGGCATCAGCCTGACAAGTTCGCCGGTGACGCCATCGGCTTGGCTGGACATTGGCTCGGGCGGTCTTCGGCTGTCTTTATCGTTCGGCACGGTCTCTCTCCAGCGCGAGGCCCGTCCATGGGCCGTCGCCTTCAAATAGTAGAGAAAGACGAAGAATTGAATAGATGATATTTTTTTCGAACTTGCTGCATCTGCTAACTAGACGTATTGCAATTGCGAATAGATATTAGATATTACAGGCGTACGTTACAACTGTAAAAGAACGTTACATTTGGCCGTCCGCCCGTACGCCGAAAGAGCAGCGATTTTGTTTTGAGCCCTTGCCATGGGTGCTATTTTCAAATTGGCACGGCGCTTGCTTTGTACATTTCCACAAGAAGCCCATCGCGCTTTGACGCGGTGCCAAAAGAACGAAGGAACGGAGGAAGCAGGGACAAGTCACGTCCGCTTCGATACGCCCATCGCACATGCGGTTGGCGCCGCGGGCCCTGCCAGCCGCCTAACACCTTTGCCGCGATCCACTTGAACGGCCGGACCATGAGTCGCGCCTGATGCGCAACCCTTTGTCGTGCCGCTCGCATCCTCACTGGCGGTGCTGTGCGCCGCTTCATGCCGGGGTCAAGGGACCTGCGGCTCAAACCTGGTGGAGGCTTATGACCATGACGTCTCTGACGCTCAACAAGATTACCTCGCAACGCGGAATCTCCGTGGGCGAGGCAACCAAGAAGATTGCCGATCTCGGCTGGAACCCTTCCTACGTCCAGGAAGCGATGACGTTTCCGACGGACTACAAGATCAACAAGACGCCGCGCGACCCGATGAAACAGGTTCTGCGATCCTACTTTCCGATGCAGGAAGAAAAGGACAATCGTGTCTACGGTGCGCTCGACGCGGCGTTGCGCGGCGACATGTTCCGCAATGTGGAACCGCGCTGGGTCGAGTGGATGAAACTCTTCCTTGCGATCATTCCGTTCCCGGAAATTTCTGCTGCCCGCTCGATGGCGATGGTCGCCCGTATCGCGCCGGGCGAGGAGCTCAGAACCGGCTTCACCATGCAGATGATCGACGAGTTCCGCCACTCGACGATCCAGATGAACCTGAAGAAATGGTACATGGAAAACTACATCGATCCGGCCGGCTTCGACATCACCGAGGAAGCCTTCGGAAAATGCTACGCCACGACCATCGGCCGGCAGTTCGCGGAAGGCTTCATCACCGGCGACACCATGACCGCCGCCTGCATGTACCTGACCGTGGTCGCCGAGACCGCCTTCACCAACACGCTGTTTGTCGCCATGCCTTCGGAAGCCGCCCGTAACGGCGACTATGCGCTGCCGACCGTTTTTTTGTCGGTCCAGTCGGATGAGAGCCGGCATATCGGCAATGGGCATTCGCTGCTGATGGCGGCGCTCAAGGAGCCGGAAAACCATCTGCTGCTCGAGCGCGACCTGCGCTACGCCTTCTGGCAAAACCACGCGATCGTCGATGCAGCCATCGGCACCTTCATCGAATACGGCACCACCAACCGCGACAAGAACAAGGAGTCCTACGCGGAAATGTGGCACCGCTGGATCTATGAGGACTACTACCGCACCTACATGCTGCCGCTCGAGAAATACGGCATCAAGGTCCATCACGACGACGTCCAGGCGGCCTGGGAACGCATCACCAAGAAGAACTACGTCCACAAGGTCGGACAGTTCTTCGCGGTCGGCTGGCCGGTCAATTTCTGGCGTATCGAAGCCCAGACCGACAAGGACTTCGAGTGGTTCGAGCATAAGTATCCGGGCTGGTATGCCGAGTTCGGCGATTTCTGGAAATGGTACGCCAAGCTTAGCCACAAGGGCGAGAAGGTGCTGCTCTTCAACAGCGACGTGGGCTACGTCTATCCACACCGCTGCTGGTCCTGCCTTGTTCCCTGCTTGATCCGCGAAGACATGGTGGTCGGCGAGATCGACGGCCAGTTGCACACCTTCGCCCACGAGCTCGACAAGTGGACCGCGACCGTGGCCTTCGCCGACGAGTATGAGGGCCGTCCGACACCCGCGATGGGCCGCTTCAGCGGCAAGCGCGAATGGGAGACGCTCTATGACGGCTGGGATTTGGCCGATGCCATCAAGGACCTGAACTTCGTCCGCTCCGATGGCAAGACGCTCGTACCGCAGCCGCATATGCGCTTCGACGACAAGGAGATGTGGACGTTGGACGACGTGCGCGGCAACACGCTGGGATCGCCGTTGAACGCGCTCCGCGGCATGACGCCGGAAGGACGCGCGCAGCACCTGGCAGACTACGCCAAGGGCTTCACCATCAATCCCTGCAACTGATCAGGCCAAGGGGGCGGGTTCGTCCCGCCCCCTTCTTTTACTGGAGGTCCGTATGTCGGAAACCCACACGGTCAGGCTCAGCCCAGTCGGCGTCGAATTCGATGTCGAGAATGGCGAAACGGTGCTCAACGCCGCTTTCCGCCAGGGCATCGCGCTGCCGCACGGCTGCAAGGAAGGGCAATGCTCGGCCTGCAAGAGCGTGTTGCTCGATGGCGAAGTCGACATGCTCAAATACTCGACCTTCGCGCTGAACGACCTGGAGAAGGAGAGCGGCCACGTCCTTTTGTGCCGCTGCATCGCCTACTCCGATCTGGAAGTCGAGCTTCTCAACTACGACGAGGAGATTTTGGCGAAAGCGATCGCCGTGAAGACGTTCAACGGCCGGATTGCTCGGATCGAGCAGCTGACTCACGACATTCGCGGCATCGAGATCGAACTCGGCTCGCCGATAAAGTTCTGGGCGGGGCAATATGTCGACATCACGGTTACCACGCAAAAAGGGGAGACGATTACGCGCTCGTTCTCCATGGCAAATACGCCGGACCAAACCCAAAAACTCTGCTTCATCATCAAAAAATACCCTGAGGGAAAGTTCTCCGGAGAACTCGATGCCGGAGGCATCAAGGTCGGAGCCGAAGTCACCGTCGTCGGACCCTACGGAACCTGTTTCCGCCGCGACGAACGGCAAGGACCCCTGATCCTTGTCGGGGCCGGATCGGGCATGTCGCCGATCTGGTCGATCCTAAACGACCATCTGAAGAGTGGCGAGAAACGTCCGGTCTATTTCTTCTACGGTGCCCGCACCCGCAACGACCTGTTCTATCTCGACAGGATCGCCGAGCTGGTCGGCAACCATTCCGACGTCACCTTCATTCCCGTGCTGTCGCACGCGACTGATGATGCCGAATGGCAAGGCGAGCGCGGTTTCGTGCACCAGAGTGTCGACGCCATGCTCAAGCAACTGGCGGTCGACGGGCAGGGCGATGTCCATGCCTGTGGCCCGCCGCCGATGATCGATGCGCTTCAGCCGGTTCTGTTCATGAACGGGTTCGAGACGGAGCGGATCTTCTTCGACAAGTTCACCACATCGGCAGGTGCAACGCCGGCCCACTGAGAGGCGGCCACGCAACTGTAACCACAACTGCAACAAGGGAGTGAAAGACTATGCCAGCTACCTCGAGTTCAGTCGGATCCGGAGCCGCCGGCGCGGCGATCTTTGCCGACTCCGACAGCCGGAAGTACCGGTATTTCGACCCGAAGGGCCAGCGTGCCACCCACTATGAGGACATGACGGTCGACGTGCAGCCCGACCCCGAGCGCTATCTGATCCAGGACTGGATCATCTCCTTCGCCGACGGCAAGGGCGCCTATGTCAAGCAGAACAGTGCCGCGCAGAGCTCCAACTGGCATGCCTTCCGCGCCCCCGATCAGGAGTGGGAACGCACGCACTACCAGCGCCAGTCGAAGATCGAGACGATGGTGCAGAGCGTCATCAACAATGCCCGCAAATCGGGAGCGCCCAAGACCTTCGACAAGGCCTGGGTCAAGATCCTGCAGACGCAGCTCGGCGCCTGGAAACATGCCGAATTTGGGCTCGGCACCTCGCTGATGCAGGCGCAGCGTTACGGCTACACCCAGATGATCAACAACGCCACGCTGACCAATTCGTCCTACAAGCTGCGGCTTGCACAGGACATCACGCTCTACCTTGCCGAGATCGGCATGGACTTGTCCGGCTGGGACGATGAACTTGGCAAGAAGGCATGGCTCGAAGACACGAATTGGCAAGGTACCCGCGAAGCGGTCGAGACCATCATGGGCGCGACCGACTATCTTGAACAGTATTTCGCCATCAACATCGTCTTCGAGCCGCTGGTCGGGGAGGCATTCCGCTCAGGCTTCCTGATGCAGATCGCCGCCGCCAACCATGACTTCATCACGCCTGCAGTGATCTCGGCAGCCGAGGCCGACTACGAGCGCAACCTCGCCAACACGATCGACCTCATGCACTTGCTCGCCAACGACGAGAAACACGGCGCGGCGAACAAGAAGCTCTTCCAGGGCTGGGTCAAGAAACACGGCGCGCTCGCCGACAAGGCAGCCGTCGGTCTGCAGCCGATCTGGTCGATGCCGCATTCCAAGCCAGTCGCGTTCGCGGACGTTCGCGCCAAATCCGAGGAACGGATTGGCCAGATCCTCGGCGAACTCGGCCTCAAGCGCTGACACAGGGAGAAATGTCATGTCACTAGCAGCACGCGACGCAACGCATTCCAACATCTTCAAGGAGATGAAGGACATCACCTTCGAACAGACGATTTCGCATCAGTGCGGCGTCACCATGAATGATTCAGTCGAAGCCAGAGCCATCGCCGAATTCATGGGCCAGAAGCCGGGGGTGACCATCACCTACCAGCCGGCGCTGATCCGCATCGACGGTGATGGCAAGCTGATCTTCAAGATGGACGCGATCGGTGAATATCTCGGCCGCGAGATTTCAGCCGAGACCTTCGAGGTCAACACCTCCACCCACTACGGCCGCATGGTTCGCGTCGACGACAACACCGTGATCCTGTTCGGCAACATGGACGAGATGTTCGAATACATCGAATAGCCGCCAAAAAATCAGGCGCGCTGCCTGGTTGCGGCGCGCCGCCCCGATCAACGCAATCAGTGCTGAGGGAACCATGTTTATCACACCGCAAGGCAAGGAAATCTTCGTGGTCGACGGCCACACCCATTTCTGGGACGGCAGCCCCGAAAACCAGAAGAATATTCATGGCAAGCAGTTCATCGAGTGCTTCTACGCCTATCACACCGGGCTGAGCCCCAAGGAACAGCTGTGGGAGAAGAGCAAGTTCGAAAAGTACAGCGCCGACGATCTTTATCGCGACCTGTTCGTCAATGGTCCTGATGATGTGGCGATTGTGCAGTCGACCTATCTCAAGGATTTCTACAAAAACGGCTTCAACACGATCGAGCGCAATGCCGAGGTGGCCAAGCGTTATCCGGAGCGTTTCATCGTCAACGGCGCCTTCGATCCGCGCGATGGCGAGAAGGCGCTTGAATACATCCACTTCCTCAAGGAGACCTATGACGTCAAGGGCGTGAAGATGTACACGGCCGAATGGAACGGCGCCTCCAAGGGCTGGAAACTCACCGACCCCGATGCCTACAAATGCTTCGAACTCTGCGACAAGCTCGGCATCCGGAACATCCACGTCCACAAGGGTCCGACAATCATCCCACTCAGCAAGGACGCATTCGACGTGCATGACGTCGATCACGCGGCGACTGATTTCCAGAACCTTAACTGGATTGTCGAGCATTGCGGCCTGCCGCGCCTTGACGATTTCTGCTGGATCGCCACGCAGGAGACCAACGTCTATGGCGGACTGGCGGTGGCGCTGCCCTTCATTCATTCGCGCCCGCGCTATTTCGGCGAGGTCATCGCCGAACTGCTGTTCTGGATTGGGCCGGAGAAAATCCTGTTCGGTTCCGACTACGCAATCTGGACGCCGCGCTGGCTGGTCGAGAAGTTCTGGGCCTACCAGATCCCTGAGGATATCGCGGCAGAACGCGGCGTGCAGCTGACCGACGAGATCAAGGAGAAGATCCTTGGCCTCAATGCCGCGCGTCTCTACAACATCGATATCGATGCCAAGAAAAAGGCGCTCGCGGGCTCGCCTTTCAGCATCGCGGCGGAGTAGCCGCGATGGGTGCCGTCAGAATACCAAGCCGTCGCCAGGCAGAGCTCTGGCGGCGCCTGGCCGAGGTCAACGACCCGGAGCTCGACGAGCCGATTACCGAGATGGGCTTCGTCGAGCGGGCCCAGATGGCGAGCGACGGCAGCGTGGAGATCGATTTCCGTCTGCCCACCTACTGGTGCTCGCCCAACTTCGCTTTCCTCATGCTGGACGGCGTCCGCAGGGCGCTCGACCAGCTCTCCTGGTCGCCTGCCTATCGGGTGAAACTCCACGACCATATGTTCGCCGACGAGGTCAATCGCGGCATGGAGGCCGGCAAGACTTTCGGCGACATATTCGCCCAGCTTGCCGAGGATCAGGATCTCGGCGCTTTGCGTGACACCTTCAGGATGAAGGCATTCAAGCGGCGTCAGGAGGCCGTGCTGCGGGGCTTTCGGCAGCATGGTCTGACGGACCGGGAAATCCTCGGCATGGATCTGCCGGCATACGACGTCGCGCGGTTCGAGGCGGGCGAAGCGGCCAACCAGAAGCCGAGGTACAGGGCGGCTCTGCTTGAGCGCTTCGCCGATCGCCAAGCGGATGATCCTGTCTTCGTGACCTGGGAAGGGCAAAGCATACCGGTCGGCGCACTCAGTGCCCATCTCGCCGAATTGCGCGGGGTGCGCGTCAATATGGAGTTCAACGGCGCGCTTTGCCGTGGGCTAAAGCAGACCAGATACAAGGAACTGGATGTAGTCGAGGGCGAACCGACGCTGGTCGATTTCATCATGGACCGCGTGCCGGCACGAGCTGCGCCGACAGCCTGAAACAGATCTGAAAGCAACGGCCTCCCTCGCACGAGGCCCCTAACCAACAACCCGCCCGTAAGGCGGAAGGAGGAATCATGCCCAAAATAATGCTTCACAATTCCGAAGCCCGCCGTGCTCTGGCCCGTGGCGTCTTTCGGCTGGCCGCTGCCGTCGAGCCGACGCTCGGCCCCAAAGGCATGAACGCCATGATCGACCGGCCGATCGGCACGCCGATGGTGACCCGCGACGGCGTCAGCATCGCCTCCGAGATCGAGCTGCACGACCGTTTCGAAAACATGGGCGCGCAAGTGGTCCGCGAGGTCTCGATGCAGACCAACGAGGTCGCCGGCGACGGTACCACGACTGCCATCGTGCTCGCCAACGCTCTCATACAGGGCGGTGTGGAGGCGAATGAACGCGGCGTGAAATCCGTCGATCTGTGCAAGGGCATCGACCTTGCCGTGGCAGCGGTGGTGGCAGCGCTCAAGGCTTCGGCCAAGCCGGCAAAGGGCAACAGCATCCTGGCTTCGGTCGCCAACATCGCTGCGACCGACACGAGGCTTGGCGCGCTGGTGGCGGAAGCCCATCAGCGGGTAGGGGCCGAAGGGGTCATCACCACAGACTTCAGCGTAACCACCGAGACCACGCTCGATGTGGTCGAGGGCATGTCCTTCGAACGCGGCTATCTCTCGCACCACATGGTGACCGATCAGGAGAAGATGGAGGCTGTTCTCGAACGGCCCTACATCCTGATGACCGACCTCAAGATCAAGGAGCCCGCGGCGCTTGAGAATGCGCGCCGCATCGCCGACGAGGCTGGGCGGCCGTTGCTGATCGTGTCTGAGGAAATGTCTCCAGAAGTGGTGGTGACGCTGCTCGGCAAGGAGGGGCCGGGAAAATACCTCGTCGTTCATCCGCCGGAATATGGCCATTGGCGCAAGGCGATGATGGAGGATCTGGCCATCATTACCGGCGGCAAGGTCATCGCGCGCGACCTCGGCGGCCGGCTGGAGGACATCACCGCCGACGATCTCGGAACGGCCGACCGGGTGAAGACCAGTTCATCCTACACCTCGATCATTCGTGGCGGCGCGACGCGATTGTGGCAGGGTCGCCGCCAAACATCGACCAGGAC
>NZ_SUEO01000005.1:82152-82673 GCF_004962925.1 Mesorhizobium sp.
CTCGATCATTCGTGGCGGCGGCGACCCTGCCACAATCGCGTCGCGCCGCGCACAGGTGCAGCGGCAATATGAAGCCTCGCCGCCAAACATCGACCAGGACAAGTTGCGCGAACGCCTGGCCAAGCTCTCCGGTGGCACCGCGATTCTCTATGCCGGCGGTGTCACGCCGGTCGAGCAGAAGCGGACGATCCAGTTGATCGAGGATTCGCTGAATGCGGTGCGTGCTGCTTGCGAAGAGGGCGTGGTCGCCGGCGGTGGCTCCGCACTCGCCCAGATCGCGCCGTTACTCGACAAGGTGGCGGCCGGCGCAGACGGCGATGTCGCAGAAGGTGTGCGCCTGGTGCGCTCAGTGCTGTCGCGGCCGCTGTGGCGGATCGCTGCCAATGCCGGCGCCGATCCCGAAATGGTCGTGGCCGAGGTCACCCGCGTCAATGGCGGCTACGGCTACAACGCCGCCGCCGGCAGCTACCAAAACATGTTCGAGGCGGGGATCATTGATCCCGTTCGCGTCACCTACACAG
>NZ_SUEO01000060.1:0-3084 GCF_004962925.1 Mesorhizobium sp.
TCGTTCTGGTCCGCTGGAGTACTGCCGCGAGGTCACGGCATGGATCCCAGGGTCTGCGCCGCGTCGCTTCGCTCCTTGCTTCGCCCTGGGATGACGAAGGGAGGGATGCGGCGCCCGCAATGCGGCCCGCCGACCTCAAGTCAAATCTCTGCAAGATCGCCCAGCGACTGTATCAGCGGCTGAATTTCGTTTTCATAATTCTTCCAGCGCTTGACGGACGATTTGTAGATCGGTTGACGAACCTGCCAGCGACTGGGCGTGTTGACCGAACCATCCCTGTCGAAAAAGCGCAGGCAGGCGTCATCCCAAGGCAGCCCGAGATAATCTATGAGGCGGCGTGACTGCGCCTCCTGATCCTCGACCAGCGTTTCGTAGCGATTTTCGAAGATGAGGCCCGGAAAAACCTCGTTCCAATGCCGCATCAGGCGGTCATACTCGCGATAATACAGACCTAGTGTTTTCAGGTCGGTATTGTAGCTGTGCCCCTCGCTGAAGTTGAGGACAAAGCAAGAGACGCAATTGTCGATGGCGTCACGACGGCAATGAATGATGCGCGCGTTGGGAAAGAGAAGGCCGATAAGGCCGATCAGTTCAAAATTGTGCGGCTCCTTATCGACGACGCGAAGCGCGGCAGGCGCCCGCTCCCGCAAATAGGACAGGTGCTCTTCGGCCAAGGTTCCGGACAGGTCTTCCGTGATCGACATGATTGACTGGTTCAAATTCCCAGCCGCTGAGGTTTTGAGGCCGATTGCATTCGCGACCCGCCTTAATTTGCTAAGCTCCCCTGCACCATGAACAACGGGATGGCTGGCGCCGATCTGTTCCGTCAGCGTCGTTCCCGAACGGGGCATGCCAACCACGAACACAGGCACTTCGGAAGGATTTCCATAGCCGGCCCTGGCAGCTAAAAAGTCCGGCGTGAAGATTTCAATCATCGAGTCGACCCAGCGACGATACAAGTCGATATCGAACTTGTAGCCGGAGGCCTGTTTCGCCCTGTTGAAATGGTCGAATGCCTCACTATAGCGCTTGAGGTCGTTCAGCACCTTGCCGGCGGCATAATGGAGTTGCTGCGCGCCGGCTGGATGGAGCTTCGGGCTGGCGAGTTCACGAAGGATGGATTGGAGTTCCTCAGGCTCTTCGGTGAACTTTCGCGTCTGTACAAGGTCGTTATAGGCGCTCGGCACCTCGATGCGACGTTCGATCGCTTCTTTCAGGTAGACGGCGGCTTCATCCATGCGCCCCAGGCCGCTAAGCGCGCTGGCCAGACCCGCCCGAACCTTGGGATGGTCGCGGTTGATTTTCAGCGCCTTCTCGTAGAGCGGCAATGCCATGTCGGGTTTGTCAAACGCTATGTAAGCGCGCCCCAGTGCACAAAGTGCCTCGATAAGGTTAGGCTGCAGGTTCAAGGCGTACTGCATATGCTTGATTGCTGGCGAATATTCGCTGACCTTCACATAGGCCTCGCCCAGGCTGAGGTGGTAATAGGCGTTTTTAGGTTCCTCGCCGACCGCCCGTGCGAAATATCGCAAGGCCATCTCATTATCATAACCCAGATATAAGGTCCCCAAGATGTACAGAGCGAGCGGATGGTTTGGTGTGCGCGCCAGAACGCGAAGGCATAGATCCTGAGCCTCGTCGAGGCGCTTTGCCTGCTGATGGATATATGCCTGTTTCAGCAGCGCGTCGTCGGCCTGCGCACGCGATTGAGCGCTTCCTTGATTCACTATCGGCGTCAGTATCGGCGCCTTCGCTTTTGGCGCGGGGCCGGGCTTGAGGTGCTTGGACCAGGCAGGCGGGAGTCGATTGTTCATAATATCTCGCTAGCAAAAAGAGCTGGCGGAATCCAGCATGTAGGTTGCAGCCAAGGCGGGAGCTTGCGCGGCCAACGGTGCCGCGCTAGCAAGAAGCCCCTTTTTCGAGCGAGCCTTTGCCATGCGCCAGCGCCCTCCCCTCACGCCAATCATCAGCGCGCTTCCCTCGACGGTGCCGTTTGTCGGCCCGGAGGCGCAGGAGCGTGACCGCGGCCGCGCGTTTCGTGCCCGCATCGGCGCCAATGAGAGCAGTTTCGGCCCCTCGCCGCGCGTCATCGCCCGCATGGCCGGTATCGCCCGCGACATGTGGATGTATTGCGACCCCGACAATCACGATTTGAAGGTGGCCGTCGCCGCGCATCTCGGCGTTAGCGCCGAAAACGTGGTGGTCGGCGAAGGCATAGACGGTTTGCTCAGCCTGGTGGCGCGCATGTATGTGGCGCCAGGCGATGCGGTGGTCACCTCGCTCGGCGCCTATCCGACCTTCAACTTGCATATTGCCGGCGTCGGCGGCCGGCTGGTCGCGGTTCCCTACGAGAACGACCGGGAAAGCCTGGACGGCCTATTGGCTGCGGTCACCAAGGAAAACGTGCCGCTGGTCTATCTGTCCAACCCGGACAATCCGATGGGAAGCTGGTGGGAGGCGGCCGAACTCATCCGCTTCATCGAAGCCCTGCCGGAAACCACCATGCTGGTGCTCGACGAGGCCTATGGCGAGCTGGGTCCGGCCTCGGCGCTGCCGCCGATCGATATCTCCAGGCCGAACGTCATCCGCATGCGTACCTTCTCGAAGGCCTACGGACTGGCCGGCATACGCTGCGGTTATGCGGTGGCGGACGCCCAGGTGATCCGCGATTTCGAGAAGATCCGCAACCATTACGGCGTCAGCCGCATGGCGCAGATCGCCGGCGTCGAGGCGTTGGCCGATCCGGACTATCTCCAAAGCGTGGTGGCGCGGGTCGCTGCCGGCCGCCGGCGCATCGCCGAGATAGCCGAGGCGAACGGGCTGAAGCCGCTGCCCTCGGCAACCAATTTCGTCACCATAGACTGCGGCCGCGACGGCGCCTTCGCGCTGAACGTGCTGCAAGCGCTGCTGTCGCGTGACGTGTTCATCCGCAAGCCGATGGTGCCAGTGCTCGACCGCTGCATCCGCGTCAGCGTCGGCCTCGACCACGAGCTCGACATCTTTGCCGAGGAGCTGCCCGGTGCGCTGGCGGCGGCGCGGGGGAACTGAGGATCGCAAAGTCGTCGTTAGGCCTGCCGCTATTTC
>NZ_SUEO01000060.1:3094-28852 GCF_004962925.1 Mesorhizobium sp.
TGGCCAGCTCCGAGTTTCCCCGCGCGGTCAGCGACAGGATGCGCCGACGCCGGTCGTCCGGGTCGGCACGTAGGTCGATCAGGCCCATGGCGGCGAATTTTCTAAGGATTCGCGTGACATAGGCCGGGTCCAGCCGGAGTTCGCCGGCAATCGAGGACGCCGCCGGCCCGAGATCGAGATGGAACGCTCGCGCAAGAAAACCTGCCTCGCCGCTCGGGTTGGCAGCGCCGGTGCCCGCCCGGTGACCCAGTTCGAACAGCACCCGCGCCTCGGTTAGCGTGTAGGTGCTCTGCATCAAGGTCTCGTCGAGCAGCCCGATCAAGCTGGTGTAAAACCTGTTGAAATGGCGGATTTCGGTGACCATGGCATTCCGCTCATACGGCATGTCGGGCTCCTTCTCAGGATTCTACACCGCAGGATCATCACTGCATTATTTGACTTAGTCAACCATTCCAAAAAAACACGGTCAATTATCCTGCAATGCAACCAGCCCTTGAATTAATTGAACGTTCGTTTTATTATCACCTCTCGATGAGGTGATCATGGCGCGCACGACCGGCTCCGACGGGGAAAAGACCGAAGCAGCCGTCCGCGAGGCGGCGGTCAACCTGATCGCACGTCTCGGCTACGAGGCGATGTCGATGCGCCAGCTGGCCGCCGAGGTCGGCGTGCAGGCGGCCGCGCTCTATCGCTATTTCCCGACCAAGGAAGACCTCTTGTTCACGCTGATGCGTGAGCACATGGAAGGGCTGATCGAGGCGTGGGACGCGGCGCGCCCCGCCGCGACCGATCCGGCGACGCGGCTTGCCGCCTATGTCGAAAACCACATCGCCTTCCACATCGAGCGGCGCCACTCCACCCATGTCTCGAACATGGAATTGCGTAGCCTGTCGCATGACCGCCTGACGCAGATCCTGCGCATGCGCACGGCCTATGAAAAGGAGCTGCGCGCCATTCTGCGCGACGGCGCAGAAGCCGGCGTCTTCAACGTCGAAGACACAGGGCTGACGGCCATGGCGCTGATCCAGATGATGACCGGCGTCATCGTCTGGTTCCGGCCAGGCGAGCGGCTATCGATCTCGGAGGTAACCGCCACATATCTTTCAATGACGATGCGCCTGGTTGGGGCAACCCATGGCGCGACTACGACCTACGGCGCCGTGCGCGCCTTCGGACGCGCAAAGGACGCTGTAGCACTTTGATTTTGCGCATTGGAATCGAATTCGATTTCGGGGCCATGCGCCGGGAGAAACGGCATGTACACGCACACACTCAACTTCGGGCTTGACGAAGACATCGAGGCACTGCGCGACCTGGTGCGGCGCTTCGCCCAAGAAAAGATCGCGCCGATCGCCGCCGAGATCGACCGCTCGAATGAATTTCCGGCGCATCTGTGGCGCGAATTCGGAGCCCTCGGCCTGCTCGGTATCACCGCCGATCCGGGTTTCGGCGGCACCGGCATGGGCTATCTCGCCCATGTGGTCGCGATGGAGGAGATTTCGCGTGCCTCGGCCTCGGTCGGCCTCTCCTACGGCGCCCATTCCAACCTCTGCGTCAACCAGATCAATCGCTGGGCGACACAGGCGCAGAAGGAGAAATATCTCCCCGCTTTGTGCACCGGCGAAAAGGTCGGCGCGCTGGCAATGTCGGAATCCGGCGCCGGCTCCGATGTCGTGTCGCTCAAGCTACTCGCCGAAAAGCGCAACGACCGCTACGTGCTCAACGGCACCAAGATGTGGATCACCAATGGCCCGGACGCCGAAACGCTGGTCGTCTACGCCAAGACCGATCCGGCACTCCATTCGCGCGGCATCACCGCCTTCATCGTCGAAAAGTCGATGACCGGCTTTTCCGTGGCGCAAAAGCTCGACAAGCTCGGCATGCGCGGCTCGAACACCGGCGAACTGGTTTTTTCGGATGTCGAGGTGCCGTTCGACAATGTGCTGCATGAGGAAGGGCGCGGCGTCGAAGTGCTGATGTCGGGCCTCGATTACGAGCGCACTGTGCTCGCCGGCGGCCCGATCGGGCTGATGGCGGCGTGCCTCGATGTGGCGGTCCCCTATGTGCACGAACGCAAACAGTTCGGCCAGCCGATCGGCGAGTTCCAGCTGGTGCAAGGCAAGCTCGCCGACATGTATACGACGATGAACGCCGCACGCGCCTACGTCTATGCCGTCGCCGCTGCCTGCGACCGCGGCCAGACGAGCCGCAAGGACGCCGCCGCATGCGTGCTATTCGCCGCCGAGAAGGCGACACAGATGGCGCTCGACGCCATCCAGCTGCTGGGCGGCAACGGCTACATCAACGACTATCCGACCGGCCGGCTGTTACGCGACGCCAAGCTCTACGAGATCGGCGCCGGCACCAGCGAAATCCGCCGCTGGCTCATCGGGCGGGAAATCATGGCGGAGGGGTCTAGTGCGCGCCGCTTGTGACCTTCGTGGAGCTTTCGTCGACGCGCTTGCGGGCCGCTTCGGCGAGCGTGTCCGATACCCATTGGTTGATCGATTTGCCGTCGCTGGCGGCTGCCTTACCCAGCAAGGCATGGATTTCCGGCGTCGTGCGCAAGGCAAGCTTGCCGGAATAAGGCTTCTGCGGATCGACGCCACGCTCCTTGCAAAAAGCAAGATAGTCATCGACGCTGTCGTGGAACGATTTCACCAATTCCTCGGCTGTCACGGCCTCGAAAGTAACGATGTCACGAATGCCAAGGATGCGGCCATGGAACACCATGTCTTGGTCATCGAATTCGATCGATCCCGCATATCCCTTGTACAGTTTCATGGCCTTATTCCAACATTCGTCAAAAACTCTCTGATGTCCCTGATTGCCCACCGCTTGGCGTCAGGCGATGGATGCGGCCGATGCAGGAACAATGTCTGGCCGGATATGGTGAACCGGACCCGTGAGCCGCTGCCTTCCGAAACTTCAGCTCCAAGCGCCATCAGCAATGCCTCCACATCCCGCCATTTGATCGAAGCACTGACCGGATTCGCAAATACCTTGTCCAGCGTCTGCCTATGCGCGGCTTTCATACTTTTCGCCCTCCCCAAATCGAATACCTTAAAAGTCGGCTCCTCTCGGGTTAGGGCGAGAGCCCAAAGTGATACTAAAATATGATATCATATGAGGTTCGTCAATGCCTGTGCTCACCTCGCAGATCTCGCCCGCCTCCGACACCTTCCGCGCCAATGCCGAGCGCATGCGGGCGCTGGTCGCCGACATTGTGGAAAAGGCGGCAGCCGTCGAGCGCGGCGGCACGGAGGAAGCGCGCGAGCGCCATCGGAGCCGCGGCAAGCTTTTGCCGCGCGAGCGTCTCGCCCAACTGCTCGACACCGGCTCGCCATTCCTTGAAATCGGCCAGTTCGCGGCATGGTCAATGTATGGCGAAGACATCTCATCGGCCGGCATCATTGCCGGCATCGGCCGTGTCGAAGGCACGGAAGTCATGGTCGTCGTCAACGACGCCACGGTGAAGGGCGGCACCTACTATCCGCTGACGGTGAAGAAGCATCTGCGCGCCCAGGAAATCGCGCTGCAAAACAAACTACCTTGCGTCTATCTGGTCGACAGCGGCGGCGCCAACCTACCCAACCAGGACGAGGTGTTTCCGGACCGCGACCATTTCGGCCGCATCTTCTACAACCAGGCCAATATGTCGGCCGCCGGCATTCCGCAGATCGCATGCGTCATGGGTTCGTGCACGGCGGGCGGCGCTTATGTGCCAGCGATGTCGGACGAGACGATCATGGTGCGCAACCAGGCGACCATCTTCCTCGGCGGCCCGCCGCTGGTGAAGGCTGCCACCGGCGAGGATGTCAGCGCGGAGGAACTGGGTGGCGCCGATGTGCACACGCGGCTTTCCGGCGTTGCCGACCACTATGCGCTGGACGACGAGCATGCGCTGGCGATCGCACGCCGCATCGTCAAAAACCTGAATCGAAAGAAGGAGATCGGGCTGGCACTTCGCGATCCGATTCCGCCGCTTCATGCAGCCGATGAGCTCTACGGCATCGTGCCGACCGATCTGCGCCAGCCCTATGACGTGCGCGAAGTGATCGCGCGCATCGTTGACGGCTCCGACTTCGACGAGTTCAAGCAGAATTACGGCACCACGCTGGTCACCGGTTTTGCCCATCTTCAGGGCATGCCGATCGGCGTCATCGCCAACAACGGCGTGCTGTTCTCCGAAAGCGCGTTGAAGGGCGCGCATTTCATCGAGCTGTGCTGCCAGCGCAAGATCCCGCTGATCTTCCTGCAAAACATCACCGGCTTCATGGTGGGGCGAAAATACGAGGCGGGCGGCATCGCCAAGGATGGTGCCAAGCTGGTGATGGCCGTCGCCACGGCCCGCGTGCCGAAGGTGACCATGATCATCGGCGGCTCGTTCGGCGCCGGCAATTACGGTATGTGTGGACGCGCCTATTCGCCGCGTTTTCTTTGGATGTGGCCTAATGCCCGCATTTCGGTGATGGGCGGCGAGCAGGCCGCCACCGTGCTGGCCGTCGTCAAGCGCGAAGGAATCGAGCGCAAAGGCGGGGAATGGAGCGCAGAGGAGGAGGCAAAATTCAAGAAGCCGATCCTGATGAAATACGAGCATGAGGGCCACCCGCTCTATTCGTCAGCCCGCCTCTGGGACGACGGCATAATCGATCCGGCCAAGACGCGCGAGGTGCTGGCGCTCAGCCTATCCGCGGCGCTCAACGCCGAGATCGAGGAGACAAAGTTCGGCGTGTTCAGGATGTGAGATGAGCGAAAACAATCAGAGGATTCGCGTTCATATCGGTGACATCACCAAGCTGGCGGTCGATGCCATCGTCAACGCTGCCAACACGTCACTTCTGGGTGACGGTGGCGTCGACGGCGCCATTCACCGAGCGGCCGGCCCTGAACTTCTGGCGGAATGCCGAACACTTAATGGCTGCAAGGTCGGCGACGCCAAGCTCGCCAAGGGCTACAGGCTGCCGGCACGCTTCATCATCCACACGGTCGGACCGGTCTGGCAAGGCGGCGGCAAAGGCGAAGCCGAGTTGTTGGCCTCCTGCTATCGCCGGTCGCTCGAACTCGCCGCCGCCAAGGATTGCCGGACGGTGGCATTTCCGGCGATCTCGACCGGTGTCTACCGCTATCCAAAGGACCAGGCGACGCAGATCGCCGTTGGCACCGTGAGTGCCTTCGTCGGCCAGAACGCGGTTCCGGAAACTGTCGTCTTCTGCTGCTTCGACCAGCAAACGGCGGAACTGTACCAGCAAGCGTTGTTGCTTGGCGGAGCGTGACCGGTACAGGTAAGAAATCCATCCATAGTCTTCAGACTTATTTTCATTCACCGATCTGGCCAGACGAAAGAATCGCGGCTATTGCTCATTGCAAATACCAATGGGGATTGGGCGAAGATGAGACTGCCGATTTTCCATAAAACAACTGCGCCTGTACTTGCGGCGTTGCTTATATTAGCGGCGCCTGGCGTTGGCACAGCCGAATCGCTGGCGGGAAGCAAGGGCGACAGCCGCTACCCTGTGTATTTCGCACCCGGCTCAACGGGAGGCTGTCAGAAGTCATACAAGGCCTATGTGGCGACTGGCAGCCATTCCGCCTATGCGTCGACCCCGTTCAATTGGGCGACCGAGTTCATGGTTTGCGCGCGTGCGAATGCATCGTCGCAAAAGGCTGCAGAGACGCTGGCGCTGAAGGACTGCCAATCCGCCCAGAAGCAATACAAGGTCAAGACGGCGGGAGCCTGCGGCATCGCCGCCTCCAAGTAGTAATGCCTGTTGGCTCAGTTCATTCCAAGGGGGAAAAATGAGACCGAGATACGTCCAGAGAATAATTACATCGATACTTGCAGGATTTCTTATTCTCACGGCACCTGGCATCGGAGCGGCGGAATCGCTGGCGGGAAGCAAAGGCGACACCCGTTTCCACCCGTTTTTGCCGCGGAACCCGAAGGACCCGTGTACCAAGGCTTACAACGCCTATGTAGCGGCGAGCGGCCATTCAGCCTATGCGACCACCCCATACATGCGGGTGACTTCGTTGTACATCATCTGCGGCTCGCGCTTGAATGCACCGTCACAGAAAGCTGCCGAAGAGCTGGCATTGAAATCCTGTCAGGCCACCCGCAACAGTTACAGGGTCACGACAGGCGGGGGTTGCGAGATCGCGACCTCCAAGTAAGCAGGCCTCGCTTACCGACACTTTGACAATGGCCGGACTGCAAAGCAGGGTGTTGCCACAGCGTTAAGGAGCATTTGCGCCGTTGGCGGCAAGTTCTGGCTTTGGAGGTCCCATGTTCGCCAAAATCCTGATCGCCAACCGCGGTGAGATCGCCTGCCGGGTGATTCGCACCGCGCGCAGGATGGGCGTACGCACCGTCGCCGTCTATTCCGACGCCGACGCCAGGGCCTTGCATGTCGAGATGGCCGACGAGGCGGTGCATATCGGCCCCTCCCCGGTCGGCGAAAGCTATCTGCGCGGCGACAAGATCATCGCCGCGGCTTTGGCCACCGGCGCGGAAGCCATCCATCCGGGCTACGGCTTCCTCTCGGAAAACCCTGACTTCGTCGATCAGGTGACGGCAGCGGGGCTCGTCTTCATCGGCCCGTCGGCCGCCTCGATCCGCGCCATGGGGCTGAAGGACGCGGCCAAGCGGCTGATGGAGAAGGCCGGCGTGCCTGTCGTGCCGGGCTATCACGGCGAGGCGCAGGAGATCGTGCTGCTTGCCTCCAAAGCACGCGAGATCGGCTATCCCGTGCTGATCAAGGCCCGCGCCGGCGGCGGTGGCAAGGGCATGCGACGCGTGGAACATCCCGACGATTTTTCCGAGGCGCTGTCGGGTGCGCGGCGCGAGGCCAAGGCCGCTTTCGGCGACGACCGCGTGCTGGTCGAGAAATATATCAACAAGCCACGCCACATCGAGGTCCAGGTGTTCGGCGATATCTTCGGCAATGTCGTGCATCTCTACGAGCGCGACTGCTCGGCGCAGCGCCGCCACCAGAAGGTGATCGAGGAGGCCCCCGCCCCCGGCATGACATCGGCATTGCGCAAGGCGATGACGGAGGCGGCGGTGAAGGCCGCCAAGGCGATCAACTATTCCGGCGCCGGCACGATCGAGTTCATCGTCGACGCCTCGCAAGGCCTGAAGGCCGACCGCTTCTGGTTCATGGAAATGAACACCCGCCTGCAGGTCGAGCACCCCGTCACCGAAATGGTCACCGGCACCGATCTGGTCGAATGGCAGTTGCGGGTGGCGTCCGGCGAAAAGCTGCCGAAGACGCAGAGCGAGATCACGCTTTCCGGTCACGCCTTCGAGGCGCGCATCTATGCCGAGGACGCGGCAAAGGGTTTTTTGCCGGCGACGGGCATACTGCATCACCTGAAATTTCCCAATACCGCGCCCGAGGGCGCCAGCATGCGGATCGAGACCAGCGTGCGGGCCGGCGATGCTATCTCGCCCTTCTACGACCCGATGATTGCCAAGCTCGTCGTGCACGGCAAGAACAGGCAGGCGGCGCTCGAAGCCCTGGGCATAGCCCTTGCGCAGACCGAGATCGCCGGCTCGACCGTCAACACCGCCTTTCTCGCCGCACTTGCCACTGACGCGGATTTTTCAGCAGGCGATGTCGATACCGACCTGATCGGCAGGCATCAGCAAGCGCTGACTGCAGTCCCGCCGCCGAGCAGCGAGATCGTCGCCGCAGCCGCATTTGCGGCGGCCGGCGCGGGGGCTCAGGCGCCGACCAACGACCCGTGGTCATCGCTTGCCGGCTATGCGCATTTCCACACTGTTCCGCGGCGCACGCGATTGCGCTACGGCGAGGATGAGATCGTCGCGCTTGTGTCGGTGCTGCGGCAGGACGGGCGCTTCCAAGTGGCACTGGACGCACCTTATGACAGTGCCAATCCGCTTGATCTTCGCACTGCACCTCGCCTCGCCCGCTGGCCCGGCCACGTCACCGTGTTTGAAGGCGCCGTCGGTTACAGCTTCGCAATGCCGGACCCGCTGGCGAGGGCCGACGAGATCGCTGCCGGTTCAGACAGCCTGCGGGCGCCGATGCCGGGCCTGGTCAAGCTGGTGCGTGTAGCCAAGGGCGAGGTCGTCATCAAAGGCCAGCCGCTGCTGATCCTGGAAGCGATGAAGATGGAGCACACCATCGCTGCTACCCATGATGGGGTAATCGCCGAAATCGCGGCTGAGGGCGCGCAAGTCACCGACGGGACCGTGCTGGTGCGTTTTGCCGAGGAACCCAACGGCTGATCGCTGTTCCTTCACCCACAAGGCGACATCGAAGACACGCCCCACAAACGCACGCCCAAAATGAAAATGGCCGGATCTGACCCGGCCATCTCCGTTTACCGCGGGCGACGCCAGTTGTTACGGCTGGATCGGCGCGTATTTGCCGTCGTGCCACTGGTTGATGTCGTAGCTGACGTTCTTGAGGTCGCCCTTTTCGTCGAAAATGACTGAGCCGACGACGGTGCTGATCGGCTCGCCGTTCTTCAAAGCTTCGGCCACCTTGGCCGGGTCGTCGCTGCCGGCGCGCTTGATACCCTCGGCAAAGGCCTGGATCACAGCATAGGAGAACAGCGTGAAGCCCTCGGGCACGAAGCCGCCCGCCTTGATCTTTTCGACGGCTTCCTTGGCTTCGGGCTTCGCCTGCGGATCCGACGGGAAGACAAACATGGTGCCTTCGCCGGCCGGGCCGGCAACCTGCCAGAATTCCGGCGAGGCGATCGAGTCCGGCATGATCAGCTGGAACTTGACGCTCTGCTCCGCCGACTGGCGCAGGATGAGGCCGGCTTCGGGGTGGTAGCCGCCGAAATAGACCACATCTGCCTTCAGCTCCTTGAGCTTGGTGACAAGGGCGGAATAGTCCTTTTCGCCGGCGTTGATGCCTTCGTAGAGGATCTCGTTGAGACCGTTCTGGTTCATCGTGGCCTTGACGGCATCGGCCACGCCCTGACCATAGGCACTCTTGTCGTGCATGATGACGACGTTCTTGCCAGCATATTTCTTGGCGATCCAGGGACCGATGAAAGCGCCCTGTGCATCGTCGCGTGTATAGAGGCGCATGATCGTCGGCCAGCCGGCTTTCGCCGCCGCGTCGGTCAGCACCGGGTTCGACGAAGCCGGGCTCATCATCAGCATGCCGGCTTCGGCGTAGACGGCGGACGCCGGAATGCTCGAGCCCGAGCAAGCATGGCCATCGATGAACTTGACCCCGTTGGCGACGATGCGGTTGGCGACCGAAACCGCCTGCTTTGGATCGCACTGGTCATCCTCGATGTCGAGCTTGATCTGGCGGCCATCGACGCCGCCGGCCGCGTTGATCGCGTCGGCTGCGGCTTGCGCGCCGTGCTTGAACTGATCACCGATGGTGGCAAGCTGTCCGGTCATCGGTCCGACCACCGCAAAGGTGATGTCCTCGGCGAAGGCAATCGGCGCACTCATCATCAGGCCCAATATGGCCGCGCTCAAAATACCCAACTTTTTCATGGTGGTACAACTCCTCCACTCTCGCGCGGCCGCCCCGGCCGCGCCTCTTCCAGAGTGGGCGGGAGAATTTCACCCTTCGCCAAGCCTGTCTAGGCGCATTGGCAGCACTCGATTGGGCCTGCAACGTTTCTGTTTGACCATGATCTTTTTCCAAAACCCGGTTTCCACTTTTTGGGATCATGACCAGAAAACGCAAAAGCCGCGCCGGCCTTGTTCCGGCCGGTCGCGGCTTTGTCGATCGAACCATCCCCGAACGCTCCCGCGCCCGAAAACCGCATCGCCTTCCCTGTCGTCGCGCAGCTTGGCCGTATCCGGCTTGCTGCATTCTTGCCATTGTTGGTAAGACCGTCTTGCGCGGCCTTGTACTTGCCGGCCAGCCGTCTTGCGCGGCCTCGACCTGAAGCATCCCTGTCGGTGATCTCAGTGCCTGATAAACTCCGGGCCTGATGAACTCAGGACCAGCTTAGTGCATCGTCATCCATTCGCGGGCTTCGCGCAGCGCCCTGGCGATCTCGCCCTTCGACATGGCGGCCGACAATTCCGAGCGCAGTTCCGCGGCGCGGACCGAGCCCTTGATCGCAGCGATGTTGAACCATTTGTGGGCGGCGACGACATCGGTCTCGCAATCGCGGCCGGTCGCATACATCATGCCCAGTTCGAAAAGAATGTCGGCCTGGGCAGTTGCCCCCATGGCGCCGAAGCCGGCTTCAGGCATTTCAAAACGTGCCATTTCAATCCCCTGTTCTAGCCCCTGTCAGGCTCCCGTGAGCTGCCTCCTTCTGTCCCTTGGTATCTGTTGATAACCCTTGGGGGTGGCCGCTCTTTCGATGCTTTCGAGAATGAACCGGAGGCTTGAATCCGTCGTTAAGTGGCGTGCTTAATTTGGGGAAAACAAAGCTAAAACAAGAGGTAAACGCGGGAATTCGTTAAGGATGCAAAGCCAGCAATTTCGCCGGTTTGCACTAAATTTGACGAAAATTTGCGCGGCGCAAATCAAGACTCCGCTAACCACGGGAGACAAAGCCAGCATACCCGTCGTTTCATTTCTCGGCGACGAGACCGGTTCGGGCGGCCAGAAAATCCTGAAGTCTTCCGCAGCGGCACCGCTTTTGTTTCGCCGGGAGGTGGATTAGCTTACGTTTGCGTAAAGGGCAGACCGGCGGGTCGGAACATCCGCCCGGAAGCCCACAGGGAGGAAGACATGTTTCGCAAAATCAGCATGGCCCTTGCGGCCACATTGATCATGGCCGGAACGGCTTGGGCCGATCCGATCGAAGGCAACTGGAAAACGCAAGCCGGTTCGACTGCCGCCATTGCCGGCGGCGGCGGGGCATTTTCCATCACGCTCAAATCAGGCAAATTTGCCGGCAAGCGCATCGGTTCGTTCAAGGTGTCCGGCGCCAACAAATATTCGGGCACCATAACCGACCCGGAAACCGATAAGACCTATTCGGGCAAGGCATCGGTCTCGGGCGCTTCGCTCAAGATGAGCGGCTGCGTGCTCGGCGGGCTGATCTGCAAGAGCCAGACCTGGCACAAGCTCTGATCGTTTCCGCTGCCACACATTGAAAACGGGGCCGCGAAGGCCCCGTTTTTGCTTTCACCGTCTGTTTGGGACAATCCTTCGTCTTATCAGCAGCAAGATTTGGGTCAGCAGCAAGATCGGGGGGCGGCAGCAAGACTGCAGCGACGCTCGTGGCCGGTGGGCACTCAACACCCCGTCAATGAATTTGAACCGCAGATGAACGCCGGCATCAGAACCGGTTCAGTTGCATCAGGGCATTCTCATGCGTGTTGAAGGAGACACCACGCAATGCTCGCTCGCCGCTTCACCATCGTCTGCCTGCTGCTGAGCCTGTTCGGAATGTTCTTCGCCATCCTCGTCGCAGAGGCAGGCCGTCCGGCCCGCTCCTGGGACCAGGCCAATTCCTGCCGGTTCGGTTGCGTGAACCATTTTCGCCCCTGAACCGACAAAGACCTCGAGAGACAAAAGCAAAAGCCATGAACCGCATCGTCGCCAACGCCCTGAAAACCCTTCGGCTCCTGCCGCGGGCGGCGCTTATCCTGACCGTGCTTTCGGCGCCGGTTCTGGCCGTGCCCTCGATGCGCGCCGATGCCGGCTCGACGATCGAAGCGCCGGCGTTGAAGAAGAACGGCGTCGGCTTTGTGCTGTTGATCAGCCTGCGGCGTGGTTAGAGCCAATCGACCTTCATCGAAATCCCAATCGACCTTCATCGAAATCACTGAAAAAGAAAAAACAATGTTTTGGCCGCGTTCAAGGCGGCATACCCCCTCCCAACCGCATGGCCAAGTCTCTATATTGGGTCATGGAAAAGCGAATCTATCCCCAAGCCATAGACTCAGTCGTGATGCCGGAGCCGTTTGGCCAGCAGAGCTTCAATGATGCCGGAAAGGCCGTCGCGGCCTTGCAGGTCCTTTACGACCGCAACACCAAATTCCTGCGCGATTCGTTTACGACGCTCGCTGCAGGCGGCGACAACAACAAGCGCTACCGAGCCTTTTATCCCGAGGTCGGCGTCACCACGACTTCGTTCACTCAGATCGACTCGCGGCAGGCATACGGCCATATGCCGACGCCTGGGCATTTCTCGACCACCATCACCCAGCCTGCCCTTTTCGAACGCTATCTCACCGAACAGCTTAGCCTGATCATGCGCAATCACGGCGTTCCAGTCACGGTTTCGGAATCGACGACGCCCATCCCGCTGCATTTCGCGTTCCTGGAAGGCTCCCATGTCGACGGCACCGCAGCCGAGCGCATCAGGCGGCCGATCCGTGACCTGTTCGACGTGCCGGATCTCGACGGCACCGACGACCAGATTGCCAACGGCACGTTCGAAGTGGCGTTAGGCGAAGCCAGGCCACTGGCGGCGTTCACGGCGCAACGCATCGACTATTCGCTGCACCGGATGTCGCACTACACGGCGACCAGTCCCCAGCATTTCCAGAATTTCGTGCTGTTCACCAACTACCAGTTCTATATCGACGAGTTCGTCGCCCGTGCGCATGAGTTGATGGCGAAGGGCGGCGGCGGATATGTCGAATTCGTCGAGCCGGGAAACGTCGTCACCAAGGCTGGGCAAAACGCGCCTGGCGCTGGGGTGGCGCCGCCGCGCCTGCCGCAGATGCCGGCCTATCATCTGAAGAAGCCGAACCATGGCGGCATCACCATGGTCAATATCGGTGTCGGCCCCTCCAACGCCAAGACTATCACCGACCACATTGCGGTGCTCAGGCCGCATGCCTGGGTGATGCTCGGCCATTGCGCCGGCCTGCGCAACACCCAAGCGCTGGGCGACTATGTGCTGGCGCACGCCTATGTGCGGGAAGACCATGTTCTGGACGATGACCTTCCGGTCTGGGTGCCGATCCCGCCGCTGGCTGAAATCCAGGTGGCGCTGCAAGAGGCGGTCGCCGAAGTCACCGGCCTTTCCGGCTACGACCTCAAACGTATCATGCGCACCGGCACCGTCGCCACCATCGACAACCGCAACTGGGAGCTGCGCGACCAGCGTGGGCCGGTGCAGCGGCTGTCGCAGTCACGAGCGATCGCGCTCGACATGGAATCGGCGACGATCGCAGCCAATGGTTTCCGTTTCCGCGTGCCCTACGGCACCCTGCTTTGCGTCTCGGACAAGCCCCTGCATGGCGAATTGAAGCTGCCTGGCATGGCGACCGAATTCTACAAGCGGCAGGTGGCACAGCATTTGACCATCGGCATCAGGGCGATGGAAAAGCTGGCCGAGATGCCGATGGAACGGTTGCATTCGCGCAAGCTCAGAAGCTTTTCGGAAACGGCGTTCCAGTAGGACCGATCGGCTTCATCGGCCGGAGCATGGCCGTAGCATGATAACATCGCGGCAGGGCATTTCGTCATCTTGATTGGCTGCATTTCTGCCGATAAGCAAAGTAGATGGCACGCGTTCGAAACATGATGGCGTCGGTGGCATTCGTCGCAATGCTCGGCTGCTCAGTTGCGCTGGTGGCCGGGTTTTTCGGAACGCTGCATCCGGCCTTCGATTCCTTCGCCCATTTCCGCGTCCATCTTGCCGTGCTGATGGCGCTTTGCGCGCTGCCGCTGCTCGTGACTTCATTTCGCCTGCAGGCGGCCACAGCGCTGCTCTTTGCCGTGGCTGCCTTTGCCACCACGTCGAACGCGCTGCCCGTGCCCCGCCTGTGGCCGGTCCAGGCAGCCTACGAAGTTAACCCCGGTGACCAGACGGTCTACCCCGATGACCAGCCGGTCTATCGCCTGCTGCAGATGAACCTGCGGTTCAACAATCCGACGCCGAAGAAAGTGCTGTCGCTGATCGGCCGGACCAATCCGGACGTGATCGCTCTCGATGAAGTGTCGGAGATGTGGACGACCGAGCTTGGCTATATTGCCAGCGCCTACCCCTACCGGATCCTCTGCCCCTACCCCAATGGCGTGTTCGGCGTTGCGCTGCTGTCCAGACGACCGTTTGCCGCCGGTACGCAACCGCGCTGCGACAGGCGCGGTGCGATGGCCATCGCGACGGTCGATTTCGGCGGAACCGACGTCGACGTCGCCGCCATGCACCTCACCTGGCCATGGCCGCGCAACCAATCACGGCAGATCGGCGGATTGTCGGAGGAGCTCGCCTCACTTGGCGAGACGTCGATCCTGGCATGCGATTGCAACGCAGTGCCGTGGAGTGCCGCCGTCCGGCGCGTCGCAGATCTTGGCAAGCTGACAGTGGTGCCTTCGCCGGGGCCGACCTGGCTCTATATCAAGCTGCCGGATTTCCTGCGCTTCGCCGGATTGCCGATCGACCAGGTTTTCAGCAAGGGCGCGGTTCTCATCCATTCGGTGTCGAGGCTGGAAGGCACAGGCTCCGACCATCTTCCGGTGATGGTGGAATTCTCGCTTAGGCCGGAAGAGAAAAAGCCGGTCGACGAAGATGAAACCGCGACCGCTTCCGTGACACAGAACGGCAAGTTTCGAAGCTGAGCGCCTACTGCTTGCGCAGGGCACCAACGAGGTGCTCGACATGGCCGCCGTCGCGATGCTCGCGCGCGTCGAAGGCGTTCTGTTTCGCCTCGTATTCGGCATAGACGGCCTTGATCCGGCGCCTCGCCTCGCGGTGCGTCTTGCTGCACAACCAGTTGTCGGCGAACTCCAATCCAGTGATCGATTTCTCGGTGGCCCGCATCATTGTCCTGGCGATGCGGCCGTGGCTATGCTCGTGGGCACGAACGCCCGCGAAAAACCGCTTCCAGCGCTTCTGAAGCGCCGGCGTCGCGGCTGAGGCCATGCGGGGCAAGGTGTAGGTGAGATCGAGTGTCCCATTGGCCTGCCGCAGATGGCAGACGTCACCCTCCCTGCGAACCTCAAGGTCCCAATTTACGGTATAGGCGGTCAGCGCGATGGCGTGTGTCATGAAGCCGTGCCTCTTTGGACCCTTGCGGTCCATGGCCTCGATCAGGGCGGCGCCCGTGGTTCCTGATATGTCGTAGGTCCGGGTCTTGACCAGCACCTTCGTGTCAGCCGATGCCGATGGTGCCAAGCCGCACAAGGCGCCAATCGCTGCAAGGCACGTCAGGACCGCCACGCGCATGGTCATCTCTCCGGGTTAGAAAGGAAGGGAACCACAAGCGCCGCGCCGCTTCAACGTTTTTTAGAGGCCGCAAATGTAGCGGGCCTCACCGACTGACGGTCTAGACCGACGCGGCGATTCTGGCGGACTGCCGTTTGATAAGCTACATGTTCTGGTAGACAGGTCCCTCGCCACCTTGTGGCGGCACCCAGGTTATGTTTCGGTTCGGGTCCTTGATGTCGCAAGTCTTGCAGTGGACGCAGTTCTGCGCGTTGATGACGAAGCGCACGTCCTTCGCCTCGGGATCGGCGGCGGCGTTGCCATCCTTGTCGACCCATTCGTAGACGCTGGCCGGGCAGTAGCGTGTCGACGGCCCGGCATAGACATCGTGCTCGGAACGCTGCTGCAGATCCATATCCGCGACAAGCAGGTGGACGGGCTCGTTTTCCTCGTGGTTGGTGTTGGAGAGAAACACCGAGGACAGGCGGTCGAAGGTGAGCACGCCATCCGGCTTCGGATAGGCGATCTTCTTATGCTTGGCGGCCGGTTCCAGCGTCGCATAGTCAGCTTTGCCGTGCTTCAGCGTGCCGAAGGGCGAAAAGCCGAACAGCGTGTTCAGCCACATGTCGAGGCCGCCAATGCCAACGCCGACGACGGTGCCGAAGCGCGACCACAATGGCTTGACGTTGCGCACCTTCTTCAAATCCTTGCCGATGTCGGTCGCCCGCCATGCCGCCTCGTAAGAAGCCAGTTCGTCATTGCCTTGGCCGGCGCCGATCGCCTCGGCGACATGCTCGGCCGCCAGCATTCCGGAAAGCACGGCATTGTGCGAGCCCTTGATGCGCGGCACGTTGACGAAGCCGGCGGCACACCCGATCAGCGCGCCCCCGGGGAAGGACAGTTTCGGCACCGACTGCCAGCCGCCCTCGGTGATGGCGCGGGCGCCATAGCCCAGCCGCTTGCCGCCCTCGAATGTGCCCTTGATCGCCGGATGGGTCTTGAAGCGCTGGAACTCGTCGAACGGCGACAGATAGGGGTTCTTGTAGTTGAGGTGGACGACGAAGCCGACCGCCACCTGGTTGTCCTCCAGATGGTAGAGGAAGGAGCCGCCGCCGGTCTTCATGTCGAGCGGCCAGCCGAAGGAGTGCTGGACAAGGCCTGGCCGGTGGTTCTCCGGCTTGACCTGCCAGAGCTCCTTGAGGCCGATGCCATATTTGCCGGGCTCGCGGCCGTCGGAAAGATGGTATTTGGCGATCAGCTGCTTGGCCAGCGAGCCGCGCGCGCCCTCGCCAATCAGCACGTATTTACCCATCAGCGCCATGCCCGGCGCGAAGCCCGGGCCATGCGTGCCGTCCTTCTCGACGCCCATATCGCCGGTGACAACGCCGGTGACCGCGCCTTCGTCACTGTAAATAAGGTCCACGGCGGCAAAGCCCGGATAGATCTCGACGCCCAGCGCCTCGGCCTTGGTCGCCAGCCAGCGGCAGACATTGCCGAGTGAAACGATGTAGTTGCCGTGGTTGTTCATCAGCGGCGGCATCAGGATGTTGGGCAGACGGAACGAACCGGCGGGGCCGAGGACCAGGAAATGGTCTGCCGTGACCGGTGTCTTGAACGGATGCCCCTCTTCGTCACGCCAGCCCGGCAACAGCCGGTCGATGCCGATCGGATCGACGACGGCGCCGGACAGGATGTGGGCGCCGACTTCGCCGCCCTTTTCCAGGACGACGACGGAAAGCTCGGGATTGACCTGCTTGAGACGGATCGCGGCGGCGAGGCCGGCCGGACCGGCGCCGACGATGACCACGTCGAATTCCATGCTTTCGCGTTCGATATCGCTCATCAACCCCTCACTGCCCAGAGTGCCGCGCGCCCATTGGACGCGCAAAGGACACCCTGGCAACTTTTATTTTCGCATGATCCTTTCCAAAAAGTGATTTCACTTTTGGGGTCATGCGAGCGCATTTGCGCATCTTGCTGGCTTATCCGCTGCATAGCGCATCAATTCGCGACGCGAAACCGGCGCTGACGTGACAATGCCGATTTCGTCAAAAAGTCGCGCATCGTACTACAAAATCGCGATTTGGGGTCCACCCGAACATCGATCTGGGCCAAGCTCATTTCCAAGGAGAGCCGTCGCCCTCACGTTTTTAATTGTTCGACGGCTTGCTTATCGTCCATACTTCGCGCCATGCGCATATACGGGCCGACTGGCTTTTCATCGATGCGCTTTTTTTCCTCGCCCGGACGGATTTGCCGGGCGCTCGTTTTGGCCCTTTTGCCGCTGGCGCCCATTGGCGCCCATGCCGAGCCGCAAAGGGTCTGGGCGGCCGGAGCCTACTCCTTTTCCGACGAGCTCGGCGGCTTCCGCATCACCAGCGCCTCGGGCGTCGGGACAAAGGAGGACCCGCTTGTCATCACCGAAGAGCTCAATTCGGCAACGCCGGTGACACTGACTATCCGCACGACAAAGCCGATCCAGCCGTTCGGCACCGCGGGCCAATTTGCCAACGGCCTCATGTATATGCGCATCGACGTGCTCAACAACAGCGGCCAGGCCTGGGTCGAGTTCCAGTTCGAGCTCCAGGAGGTGCTCCACCGGCCGAGCGTGTTCGGCGACGGCCTGTCATTCGACCAGCGCAACAAGACGCCTGACAACATCTGGTCGAGCAGCTTTGCCGATTTCGATCGCGACTTCGAACCCTATGATCGGCTGCTGTTCAAGAGCGGCAAGATCGACCCGCTGAAGACAGCAAAATTCGATTACCTGATCACCGACTACACACCGCGCTGGACGTTCTATCTGGTGCAGGATCCCCGTATACCGTCGAGCTGAACTTGCAAATTCCTGCCGCGCGGCCGAATGTGAAGGCATGACTGCCGTTCCCCGAGACAACCGACCTGATATCGCCGACCTTTTGACCTTCTACGCCAGCGCGGGCGTCGATGAAGCGCTCGAAGACGAGCCGATGAACAGGTTTGCCGAGGCTGCGTCAAAGCCACCTGAGCGGGCGCCAGCGACGGTTACGCCGCCAACTGGTGAAAAAGGCGCCGCACTGCCACGCTCGACCAGCGTCTCACGCGCCGAAATGGGCGAAAGGCAAGCTGCGGCACCGGCGGTGCGCGCGCCGTCGGGCACAGCGACGGTGCCCGACGAAGCGCAAGCGGCATTGGCGCGCCAGTTGGCAATGACGGCCGCAACCCTGGACGAGCTTCGCCAGCACATGGCGGCGTTTGACGGCTGCAATCTCAAGTACACCGCCAAGAACCTGGTGTTCGCCGACGGCAATCCGAATGCCGCTGTCATGCTGGTCGGCGAGGCGCCCGGCCGCGACGAGGACATAGAGGGATTGCCGTTCGTCGGCCGCTCGGGCCGGCTGCTCGACCGGATGCTGGCTGCGATCGGCCTCGACCGCACATCGGCTTACATCGCCAATGTCATCCCCTGGCGGCCGCCGGGCAACCGCACGCCGACACCGCACGAGACCGAGATTTGCCGGCCGTTCATCGAACGGCAGATCGAGTTGGTCAATCCGAAGGTGCTGGTCAACCTGGGCGGCCCCTCGGCAAAGACCCTCCTCAACACCACCGAGGGCATCCTACGGCTACGCGGCAATTGGCGCGTCCACACGACCGCCTCCGGCATTGCCATTCCCGCCATGCCGACACTTCACCCGGCCTATCTCTTGAGAACCCCCGCGCACAAGAAGCTGGCGTGGCGGGATTTCCTTGAGGTGAAGGCGAAACTGCGGGCGCTGGGTTGACGCCATAACCTGCCAGGTAATTGAAATGCATCCGCTAGCGACCTAGTCATGCGCTCATGACAGCAACCCAGACCTCCGCCGGCAGCCTCATTCGCGAATGGCGCACGCGCCGGCGCATGAGCCAACTCGATCTCGCCATGGAAGCCGAAATCTCACAGCGGCATCTGAGCTTCGTGGAGAGCGGTCGCGCGGCACCTTCGCGCGACATGGTGCTGCATCTGGCCGAGCAGCTCTCGATCCCGCTGAGGCAGCGCAACCAGCTCCTGCTGGCCGCGGGTTTTGCCCCTAGCTTCACCGAGCGCTCGCTCACCGATGCCTCGCTGGCGCCGGCGATGGCGGCCGTCGAGATCGTGCTCAAGGGGCACGAACCCTTCCCAGCGCTCGCTGTCGACCGGCACTGGAACCTGGTGTCGGCGAATGCCGCCATCGGCCCGTTTCTGGCCAATGTCGCCGAGCCCTCCTTGCTGAAGCCCCCGGTCAACGTGCTGCGACTCAGCCTGCACCCGGGTGGCGTCGCGCCGCGCATCGTCAACCTCGCCGAATGGCGCGCGCATCTTCTCGACCGGCTGAAACACCAGAACGACGCCTCAGGCGACCCGGTCCTGGTCGAACTGGAACGCGAGCTTCGGACCTATCCGTCCGGCCTGAACGGCGCACGACCGGTGCCGGTCGAGCCGAACGCGATCGTGCACCCGCTGCGGCTTGCCCATGGCGATGCTGTGCTGTCGTTCATCAGCACGATCACCGTGTTCGGCACGCCGCTCGACGTGACGCTGTCGGAACTGGCGATCGAATCCTTTTTCCCTGCCGATGAGCAGACAAGGACGGTGCTGGTGCGATTGGCGAAGGATCGGGCCGAGCCGTTCTGATCATCCTTGCGGCGGGGTCGCCTGTCGGGTGCGCGCACGTTCGAGGCCAAGCTGGCGCTCGCGCCAGATGATAAAGATGCCGGCGGCAACGACGATCAGGCCGCCGATGAGCATATGAACCGTCGGGACGTCGCCGAAAGCAAGATAGCCGACGGCTATGCCGAGTATCATAGACGTGTACTCGAAGGGCGCCACGACCGAGGCCTCAGCATGGCGATAGGCTGCCGTCATCAGTATCTGAGCGACCCCGCCGCAAAAGCCTGACACAACCAGAAGGCCTGCCTGCATCGGTGTCAGCGCCTGCCAGCCGAACGGCAGCGAAAGCAACGCCAGGACGCTCGCCGTCACCGAAAACCACAGCACGATGGTTGCCGTCGGCTCGCTCTGGACGAGATTGCGCACCAGCAGCATGGCTACGGCCGAGATCGCGGCCGCGACCAGGGCGGCGATGACGCCGAGCACCTCCTGATCGCCGAGTGCTGCGCCCGAGCTCAGCAGGGTCAGTTCCGGCCATGAGATGACCAGCACGCCGACCAATCCGACCGCAACCGCGCTCCAGCGATAGACGCGGATCGCTTCGCCGAGGAAGATCGAACTGAACACCACCACCAGCAGCGGCTGTGCGTAGTTCAGCGTGATCGCCTCGGGCAGCGGCAGACGCGTCAGCGCGAAAAAACCGAGGCCCATGGCGCAGACGCCAACAACGCCGCGCGCAATGTGGTTGAGCGGGCGTTTGGTGGAAAATGCGGTGCCAAGCTTCCCCTGGAAGGCCAGGAAGATGATGATAGGAAAGATGGCGAAGAAGGAGCGGAAGAAGACGATCTGGCCCGCCGGTACGGTGCCCGCCGCCTTGATGCAGGACGACATGCCGACAAAGACCGCCACCGACACGATCTTGAGCATGATCCCGGTCAGCGTGTTGTGTCCGCCGGGATGATCTGTAGGGCTCACTTAGCAGTTGCTTCCTGGATCGCTGCCCAGATGCGCGCCGGCGTTGCCGGCATGTCGATGTGCCTGATGCCGTAGGCGCGATACAGCGCATCCGTCACCGCGTTGAGCGCGGCCGGCGTCGCTCCGATCGTGCCGGCCTCGCCGGCCCCCTTGATGCCGAGCGCATTGGTGGTCGATGGCACATTGCGGGTCTCGAAATGGAAGAACGGGAAATCGTCGGCGCGCGGCATGGCGTAATCCATGAAGCTCGCCGTCAACAGCTGCCCGTCCTCGTCATAGACCGTGTTCTCGGTCAGCGCCTGGCCGATGCCCTGGACGACGCCGCCATGCACTTGGCCAGCCAGCAGGATCGGGTTCACGGTGACGCCGAAATCGTCGACGATCGTATAGCGAACAATCTCCGTCGTGCCGGTGTCGGGATCGATCTCGACCTCGCAGATGTGGGTGCCGTTCGGATAGGTGCATTCGTCCTGCACGAACTCGCCAAAGCCTTTCAGATCGTCCGGGTTCTTGGCGGCCTTGGCGATGCTCGAAAAATCGATCGTGCGGTCGGTGCCGACGATTCGGGCGACGCCGTTGGACAATTCGATGTCGCCGGCCGAGGCTTCCAGTTCATCCGCGGCGATGCGCTTGATCTTGTTGGCCAGATCCTCACCCGCGCGAGAAGCTGATACACCGCCAAGAGGGATCGAGCGCGAGCCGCCAGTGCCGCCGCCGGCCTTCAGCTCGTCGGTGTCGCCTTGGCGGACCTGGATCTTGTCGATATCGAGATGAAGCTTTTCCGAGAGGAATTGCGCATAGGCGGTCGCATGTCCCTGCCCGTTGGTCTGGGTGCCGATCTTCAGCGTCACCGTGCCGTCGCCGTTCAGTTCGACAAAGGCCGGCTCAGAACCCGGAAAGGCGCAGGCCTCGATATAGGTCGCCATGCCGATGCCGCGGATTTTGCCGGCCGCCTTCGACTGCGCCAGCCGCTCCGGGAACGCCTGCCACTCCGCCTGTTCGATGGCGCGGTCCATGTGGCCTGCGAATTCGCCGGTGTCGTAGAGGCGGTCGGTCTGGGTGCGATAGGGAAACTGCTCAGGCCGAATGAAATTGCGCCGTCGGATTTCTTCAACGGGAAGGCTGAGATCATGGGCGCAGGCATCGACGAGCTTTTCCAGCAGGAATGCCGCTTCCGGCCGGCCGGCGCCGCGATAGGCATCGACCGGGCAGGTGTTGGTGTAGAGGCCGGTCACCGAAACATCGAGCGCCTGGATGTCGTAGACGCCGGTCGACATGGTGACGCCGATATAGGGGATGAACGGCCCGTATTGCGAGATATAGGCACCGATATTGGCGAGAAGATCGACCCTCATGCCGAGGAAGCGGCCATCCTTGTCCATCGCCATCTCGGCGGTCACGACATTGTCGCGGCCTTGCGCATCGGTGAGGAAATGCTCGGTGCGGTCGCCGGCCCATTTGACCGGGCGGCCAAGACGCTTGGCAGCCTCGAGCACCAGCGGATGCTCGCGATAGACGAAGCTTTTCGGTCCGAAGCCGCCGCCGACATCCGGCGTGATGACGCGCAGCTGGTTCTTCTTGATCTTGAACACGTCGGCCAGGATGTACTGCATCGAATGCACGCCCTGCGAGCCCGTGGTCAGCACGAAGCGGTTCTCTTGCGTGCTCCACTCGCCGATCGCCGAGCGCGGCTCCATGTAGTTGCAGACCAGCCGGTTGTTGATGAATTCGATGCGAGTGACATGCGCCGCCCCGGCGAATGCTGCCGCGGTCTTCGCCTTGTCGCCGATGTGATAGCTGAAGGCGCGGTTGGAGCCGAGTTCCGGCCAAACCAGCGGCGTGCCTTCGTCAAGCGCCGTGGCGGTGCCGGAGGCGGCATCCTCGCCCTCGTAATCGACCTCGATCAATTCGGCCGCGTCCTGCGCCAGCGCGCGGCTGTCGGCGACGACGAATGCGACGGCGTCGCCGACATAATTGACCCGGTCGCGGCAAAGGACCGGAATGTCGCGGGTCGGCGCCTTGGTGCCGTCCGGCTGCCTCTGCATGACGCCGGATTTCAGCTTGCCGAGATGAGCAAGATCCGCACCGGTCAGCACCAGATGGACGCCAGGTGCCGCCTTGGCCGCCTCGGTCGAACCGATGGTGAAGCTTGCCTTGGCCACCGGCGAGCGCAGGACGTAGCCGTGCAGGAGGCCGGCCGGCTGGATGTCGTCCGTATAGCGACCGAGACCTTTGAGGAAGGCCTGGTCCTCGCGACGCAGCACAGATGCGCCCATGCCGAATTTCGGTGTGACCACGGTCATGGATACCTCGCGATGATGTGGAGAACGAGTGCCTGAAATAGGCATTGCGCCAGTTTTGTCGAGTGACGGTTTCGTGTAAAGAGCGCGGGCTTCAAATTTTTAGACCAGCGGACCCACTTGCCGCTGCGGGAATCGACAGGAAACCCCACCGAATGCGCACTGACACCGGCCAGGTCTTCAAGCTCGAAGACTATCGCCCCAACGACTATCTCATTCCGGAAACCAGCCTGACTTTCCGCCTGTCGCCAGAAGCCACGCGCGTCACCGCCGAACTGACGGTCGAACGCCGCGACGGCGTGGCGGCGTCAGTGCCACTGGTGCTGGATGGCGATGGCCTGACGCTCAGCCGCATCGCAATCGACGGCCGGACACTCGCGCCGATGGATTTTTTTGCCACGCCCGATCAGCTGACGATCACCACGCCGCCCGCAGCACCCCGCTTCCAGCTCCTGATCGAAACCGAGCTAGCGCCGGCACATAACGAAGCCCTGATGGGCCTCTATCGCTCCAGCAACGTCTATTGCACGCAATGCGAGGCCGAGGGCTTTCGCCGCATCACTTATTTTCTCGACCGCCCCGATATCCTGTCCGTCTATACGGTGCGCATCGAGGCGCGGCACCACGAGGCGCCACTGCTTCTTTCCAACGGCAATCCGGCGGGAAGCGGCGAACTTGCCGACGGCTGGCACTATGCGGTTTGGCACGACCCCTTCCCCAAGCCGTCCTATCTATTCGCACTGGTGGCGGGCGCGCTCGGCAAAGTCGCAGACAGCTTCATCACGCTATCCGGTCGCAAGGTCGATCTCGGCATCTATGTCGAGCCGGGCAAGGAGCGGCTCGCCGGCTACGCCATGGACGCCCTGAAGCGGTCGATGAAATGGGACGAGGAGGCGTTCGGCCGCGAATACGACCTCGACGTTTTCAACATCGTCGCGGTGTCCGACTTCAATATGGGCGCGATGGAGAACAAGGGCCTCAACATCTTCAACGACAAATATGTGCTGGCCGACCAGGAGACCGCCACGGATGCCGATTTCGCCAATATCGAGGCGATCATCGCGCACGAGTATTTCCACAATTGGACTGGCAACAGAATCACTTGCCGCGACTGGTTCCAGCTTTGCCTGAAGGAAGGGCTGACGGTTTTTCGCGATCACGAATTCTCGGCCGACCAACGCTCGCGAGCGGTAAAACGCATTGCCGAAGTGCGCACGCTCAGGGCGCATCAGTTTCCCGAAGACCAGGGGCCGCTGGCGCATCCGGTGCGGCCGCGCCGCTACCGCGAGATCAACAATTTCTACACGGCGACGGTCTACGAAAAGGGCTCGGAAGTGGTGCGCATGATCCGCACCATTCTCGGCGCCGATACGTTCCGGGCCGGCATGGACCTTTATTTCCAGCGCCATGACGGCGAGGCTGCGACGATCGAGGACTTCATCAAGGTGTTCGAGGATGTGTCCGGCCGCGACCTGTCGCAATTTTCGCTCTGGTACCATCAGGCGGGCACGCCCAATCTGACGATCAGTTCGACGCACAATGCGGCAGCCCAGGAATTCACGCTCGAGATCGAGCAGTCGGTGCCGCCGACGCCGTCCGAAAGCCGCAAGCGGCTGATGCACATTCCGCTGGCCTTCAGCCTGGTCGGCGCCGATGGCAAAGCGATAGCCTATAACGGCGTCGAGGGAGCTTCCGTCGAGGACGGCGTTATCCACATCCGCAAGCGCCGGCACATGGTGCGCTTCTCGGGCGTTGCCGAGCGCCCGGCCATGTCGCTCAACCGCGGCTTCTCGGCGCCGGTGACGCTTTCCGTCGAGCAGAAGGCCGACGATCAGTTCTTCCTTGCCGGCCATGACGACGATACCTTCTCGCGCTGGCAGGCGTTCAACACGCTTTTGACCGACTCCCTGATATCCGCCTTCCGCCAGGTCCTTGGCGGCAAGCGGCCCAATTTCGCATCACGGTTGACCGATCTTGCCGGCAAGATCGCCGGCGACGAGACACTTGAGCCAGCCTATCGGGCGCTGGCTCTGGCGCTTCCGAGCGAAGCCGATATCGCCCGTGACATCGGCAAGAACATCGACCCCGATGCCATCCTCTCGGCCCGCGAGGCGCTGACGGCCGCGATCACCGAGACCAACAGCGAGATATTCTCCCGCCTCTACGATCGACTGGCCGACAAGGACGCTTTCAGTCCGGATGCGGCGAGCGCCGGGCGGCGGGCGCTGCGCAACATCCTGCTCGACTATCTCTCGCTGCTGCCGGGAAGCGCGGCGCTTGTGGCCCGGCATTTCCAGTCCGCGACCAATATGACGGACCGCGCCGCTGCATTGACGGTACTTGCGCTCCGCCACAGCGGTTCGCCCGAGGCGGTCAAGGCACTGGCCGACTTCGAAGCGAAATATGCGACAGATCCTCTGGTGATGGACAAATGGTTCCAGATCCAGGCCAGCGTGCCCGGCCCGCAAACCATCCATGCGGTGCGCGCCCTGACCGGCCACCCGGCCTTCTCGATGGCCAACCCGAACCGGGTGCGCTCGCTCGTCGGCACGTTTTCCAGCGCCAACCAGACCGGCTTCCATCGCGCCGACGGCGAAGGTTACCGGTTTTTCGTCGAAACGGTCCTGCAGGTCGAAAGGCGCAACCCCCAGTTGGCTGCCAGGCTGGCGACGGCACTCAGATCATGGCGCTCGCTCGAACCTGCCCGGCAGGCCAAGGCAAGGGAAGCGCTGCTATCGATCGCCAATGCCGAGAACCTGTCGGCCGATTTGCGCGACATCGTCGAGCGCACGCTGGCGTGAT
>NZ_SUEO01000061.1:0-3196 GCF_004962925.1 Mesorhizobium sp.
GGTGGCGATTTCCCGCTCGATGGTCTTTGCGTCGACACGCGCATCCAGTGCGAAGGTCGTTCCCCACACCTGCTCACGCGAGGCCGTCGACAGACCACCGAAGAAAGCCTCGAAACCCTTGATCAGATCGGCCTTGGTCAGCATCAAATAGACCGGAAGGCGGATTTCGAGCCGGTCGTTGAGCTCTGCCAGGCGCCGACGGATCTTACGGCCATGTGCCTTGATGGCTTCGTCGCCCTCTGAAAGCGCGTCGATCGACAGCGCGACGATCACGCCGTTCAGCGCCCGGCGGCCGCGGTGCTTTTTCAGCAGATCAAGGAAGCCCAGCCATTCCGCGGCATCGACGTCGGGCTGGCTCTCCTGCTGCACATAACGGCCCGCCGTGTCGATCAGAACCGCGTTCTCAGAGAAAAACCAGTCGCAGTTGCGCGTGCCACCGACCCCCTGCAGGTCGTCGGTGAGGTCGATTGGAAAGTTCAGGCCGGACTGGCGCAAAGCCGTGGTCTTGCCGGTGGCCGGTGGCCCAACGATCACGTACCAGGGCATCTCGCGCAGGAACTTGCGTCCGCCCAGCTTGCGGCGCTTCAATTCGGCCATCACCTCGGCGAACTTGGCACCGACTGCGGCGACGTTCTCTTCGCCGGGGCTCAGCGGTTTTTCAACCGTTGGCGCAGCGATTTCGGCGACGAACATGCGGTTGGCTCGGATCGCCCGGCGCTGCGCGACGATCAGCCAGATCAGCCAGAAGATGACCAGCAGCGCAATGATGACGATGCGCACATTTTCCGAGGCGAAGGGTTCGTAAGCACCGACCCTGACGATCGGGCCGAACACCCAGATAACCAGGGAAAGCAGCGTGATGCCGATCAGCGTCCACAGCCAGCGCGATGTCAGAACCGCCCAGAGGAAGCGCAGGATGAACATCTCATAGCCTCTTTTCGACCAGCACCTCGACGCGGCGGTTCAAGGCCCGTCCCGCGCGCGTGCTGTCGTCGGCCACTGGATCGGTAGCTGCACGTCCTTCGAAGCGAATGCGGTCCTGCGGCACACCGTTTTGAACCAGCATCTCGGTAATGGTTGCTGCGCGCGCTTCCGACAGGCGCTGGTTGGTGGAAAGCGGATTGGACCGTTGCAAAGGAATACTGTCGGTATGGCCGACCACTGTGATGTTTCCGATCAGTTCCTGATTGGCCAGGATCACTTTGGCGATTGAACCGATCAGCGGCTCGAAGCCTTCCGTCAGTGTCGGCCGCGACGACTGGAACAATTCGGGGTTGGAGGCCTGAATAATCAGCCTGGCCAGCGAAACGCTCTCGGTGCCGCTTAGCGCAGCTCTGAGATTCGCCGGCGCTCCGGCCTGAAACTCCGGCACCAGCGCGAAATCCACTGCCTCCGGCGGCGGCGCGTCGACCTGTGGCGATGTCCGACTGATATCGCCGCGGGCTGGCGGCGGCAAAGCTCGAACCAGCGTCGAAAGCTCGACCGCCTGACTGCTCAGTCCCATCGATAGCCCGAGATAGATTGCAGTGGCGAGAACCGCCGCGCCGAGCCCCATCACCCAGATCGGCACGATGAAGCGCTGCGGCTCATCGGATGCGATCACGCCTTTCCAGTTCGGCGACAACGGCGCGCCGTCGGCATCGGCATCGCGTAGAAAGCGCGCCGCAGCAACACGAACGGCATTGAGCGAGCGGTCGCCCGACCGGCCTGGAACACGATATTTGCCGCGGAAGCCGAGCGCCAGGCAATGATATTGCAGTTCCAGCAGTTCGCGATCTCGGTTCGGATGCCGCTCCAGTTCGTCGAGACGCGTGAAGAACTGCGTGCCAGCATCGACATCGCCTCGCAGCATCACCACAAGCGGCTGGCGCGGCCATGCGCTGGCGCCGCCCCATGGCGTGTTCAAGGCCAGATCATCTAGCAACGCCGCCACCACCCAGGCTGCTTGGTCGGCACGCTCCAGCGAGGACCCCGCCGACATTGCCGCGTCGCGTGCCCGAACCAGCTCATCGAGCAACCGCGTGCGCATCGCCTCCGGGTTTTCCGGTGGCAGCGCGCTTTCAAGCTCGGGCGCGAACTCGAGCAAGGGCGCGAACGCGTTGACAAGTGTGTTGGGATGCGTACGCGACCGTTTCATTGGCGCGCCCGACAGGAGTGGCGTCATCGGTCGCGGCATCGGCGCGCCGGTCAGCCGTATGCGAGTACGTTCGCGATCCTCCGACAGTCCGAAAGGATCATCCCTGCTCATGATCTCACCTGTTTACCGAATAGCAGTCCACCTGCGGCTCGCTCGGCAGTACACCCGACACGCCAATGACGAAGCCGGGGGCATCGAGCAGCGATGCCCAGTGCTCGCTTTTCTGATCCAGTTCAAGGCACAGCCGATCGCCATCGTAGGGGATTTCGCGGGGCTGGGAATGAAGCGGTTTCAGTGGAATGCCGGGTAGACGGGATTTCCATAGACCCTCGAACTGATCGGCCGAACCGACCGTCGCCTGGTTGACGAAAATCTTACGCAAGGCATCTTCCGACAGCTCGGAACCGACCCGGATAACGATCCGGCTGGCCACCAGCAGCTTTGGGTTGTCGATGCGGATTTTCCAGACGTTGGTCGAATGCCGCATGACCGGCAGTGCGCGGGATTTAGGCTCGATGTAACGCAGGCTCAGGATGAGTGAGCGCAAGGCGTCCGCCAGCGCCGAATATGCGGGGCCGGGCGCCATGTGATCGTAGGCGGGCAACTCGCTCAGCCGTCGCGCGCTGGAGCCATAGGTCGCCATCGAACCGGCAAGACCGGCAAGCTCCAGGTAAAGCTCGGCCGGATGGAAAACATCCTGCGCCAGCATGTGCGCCAGTCGTGGACGCGCCGCATTGGCGAGATTGAGCATCAATAGGTCTTCGACGCTACGCCCTGGCCCGCCCATGACCATTTTGCCATGCGCCTCGGCGATTTGGTCGAGGCCGGTGACGACTTCCAAAAGCAACTGCCGGTACCAGGCCACCGCTCCGGTAACCAGTGTCGGCGGCAGGAACGTCTCATCCAGGGAGACGCCGCCATCGGCTCGAACCCCTTTGATGTCGGCTATGGGCAGGGCGGTGTAGCCACCAACCGATTTTCCGGGTGCAAGCAGCAGCGCCTGCGGACGTGCGATTTCGATTTCTTCAGGATCTGAACCGCCTTGGACGGCGTCGCGGA